>JANNUE010000391.1:0-49322 GCA_031394895.1 Betaproteobacteria bacterium | reverse complement strand
GCAGTCCATCGGGCAGATGTCGACACAGGCGTCGCATTCAATGCAGGCGTCTTTGGAAAAGATCGTCTGCACATCACAATTCAGGCACCGCCCGGCCTCCTTGAACGCGGTCGCCGCGTCAAAGCCGAGTTCGACCTCGACCCGGATGCTCGCCAGCGCCACCTCGGCCTTGGCCCATGGCACTTTGAAGCGTGCGTCCGGCGACACGTCGCTGTCGTAACTCCACTCATGAATGCCCATCTTGGTTGACATCAGATTGGTCATCGGCGCCGGGCGCCTGCGCACGTCTTCGTTGTGCAGGAGCCGGTCGATCGAGACCGCGGCCTCGTGACCGTGCGCCACGGCGGTAATGATGTTCTTCGGGCCATAAGCCGAGTCACCACCAAAAAACACTTGTGGCACGGTGGACTGAAAAGTGTCCGCCACCAGCACCGGCAAACCCCACTTGTCGAACTCGATCCCGACATCGCTCTCAATCCACGGAAACGCGTTCTCCTGCCCGACCGCGATCAGCACGCTGTCGCACTCGACCAGCACGTCCGGCTGGCCGGTCGGCACCAGCGAGCGTCGGCCCTGGTCGTCGTACACCGCCTTGACGATCTCGAAACGCATGCCGGTCAACTGGCCGTCTTTGTGCTCAAACGACTTGGGCACATGGAAGTTCAGAATGGGAATGCCTTCGTGCAAGGCATCCTCTTTTTCCCAGGGCGAGGCCTTCATCTCTTCAAAGCCGCTGCGCACGATCACCTTGACGTCGCTGCCGCCCAGGCGGCGCGCAGAGCGGCAGCAATCCATCGCGGTGTTGCCGCCACCGAGCACGATGACGCGCTTGCCGATGCTGGTGATGTGGCCGAAAGAAACCGAGGCCAGCCAGTCGATGCCGATGTGGATGTTGTCCTTGACGTCCCAGCGTCCCGGCACATCCAAATCGCGCCCGCGCGGCGCGCCGCAACCGACGAACACGGCGTCATAGCCTTGTGTCAACAACTGGCGCATCGACTCGATGCGCTGGCCGCTCTTGAAATCGACGCCCAGGTCCAGGATGTAGCCGGTCTCTTCATCGATCACCGACTCGGGCAGGCGAAAGCGCGGAATCTGGCTGCGGATGAAACCACCGGCCTTGGCCTCGCCATCAAACACCGTGACTTCATAACCCAGCGGCGCCAGATCGCGCGCGACAGTCAGCGAGGCAGGACCAGCCCCGACGCAGGCAATGCGTTTGCCGTTCTTTGGCGCCACCGCCGGCATGCGGCTCTTGACGTCATCCTTGTGATCGGCCGCAACGCGCTTGAGACGGCAAATCGCCACCGGCTCCGGATGCTCGCCGTTGCTTTCTTCAACGCGGCCGCGCCGGCAGGCGGGCTCACAGGGCCGGTCGCAGGTGCGACCCAGAACGCCCGGGAACACATTGGAGACCCAATTGACCATGTAGGCGTCGCTGTAACGGCCTTGACCAATCAGCCGGATGTACTCTGGAACCGGGGTGTGCGCCGGACAGGCCCACTGGCAATCAACAACTTTGTGAAAATAGTTCGGGTTCGCGCTATTCGTGGGGTGCAAAACGATCTCCTAAGACTCGAGGCTGCAATAAGTGAGGTGCAGGATGGCAGCAGTGTACTTCCAGAAGCCGCCAAACGTCTCTCAAAGAAATCGTCCGATTGCCACCAAAAAGAAGCCACTGTCACTGGGGAAAACCCGCAAAAATAACATCTATCTGATCGACACATAACCTGTCGTATTGTTGATCCTGGTCAATAGAGTTTGTCCAACATTCGACAATGATGTCGGCTGCCCAAAGCGCTGCACGCTTCACCTTACTTTCAGTGTGGATATTGACCCCTGCCTTTGCGGCTGGTGGGTAGGTGGCGCTGAGTCAGAGCACGTGAGATACCTGTATTTTTCTGAGATAAAGGAAGCTTTCTAAATGTCCAATTTTGAGATCGTGAAACGGGAGGATTTCTCCGACGTCACCTACCTGCTCGAAGTGCACCACCCGCTGATGGCCAAAGCCGCCAAGCCGGGCCAGTTCGTGATCGTCATGCTTAATGAACAGGGCGAACGAATCCCTCTCACCATCGCTGACTTCGACTGCGTCAGAGGCACCATCACACTGGTGATCCAGGCGGTTGGCAAAACCACCAAGCAGATGCAGCAGGAGTGCCAGGTCGGCACATTCCTATATGGCATGGTTGGCCCGATGGGCATCCCGAGCCCGATCAGCCACGCGAAGAAGGTTGTTTGTGTCGGCGGCGGCCTCGGTGTGGCGCCGATCTTTCCGCAGGCCCGCGGCTTCAAGGAGGCCGGCGCCTATGTCATCGGCGTCGTCGGTTTTCGCAACAAGGGGCTGGTGTTCTGGGAGGACAAGTTCCGCGCCGTGTGCGACGAATACATTATCTGCACGGATGACGGCTCCGCCGGCATCAAGGGGCTGGTCACCGCCGGCATCCTGCAAGCCATCGAAAAGCACCCCGACATCGAAGAAGTCGTCGCCATCGGCCCGCCGATCATGATGCGCGGCTGCGCTGACACGACGCGGCCCTACAAGATCAAGACCATGGTCAGTCTGAACCCGGTGATGGTGGACGGCACCGGCATGTGTGGCGGCTGCCGCGTCAAGGTCGGCGACAAGGTCAAGTTTGCCTGCGTCGATGGGCCTGACTTTGATGGCCACCAGGTCGACTTCGATGACTTGATGATGCGCCTGCGCCGCTACACCAAGGAAGAGCGGGTCGCGCTAGATCACTGGGAGAAGAGCTGTCGCATGCAAAAAGCGATTGACGTGGCAGTCGATGCTGCCGCCAAACCCTGATTCCCGACTGTCCGTTCGCGTTAACCCTCAAGATAAGCAGTAACAACCCATGGCAAAGAAAAAGACGATACGTACCATTCCGCAGGAACGCACACCGATGCTCGAACAGGATCCGGCCACACGCTCCAGGAACTTCCTTGAAGTGGCCTGCGGCTATCACGCCGACGAAGCCATGCGCGAGTCCGAGCGCTGCCTGATGTGCCCCGATCAACCTTGCGTCGCTGGTTGCCCGGTCGGCATCGACATCCCAGGCTTCATTCTGAAGATCAACGAAAAAAACTTGCGTGGTGCCTACGATATTTTGACCAGCACCAATCTGCTGCCGGCTATTTGTGGCCGGGTCTGCCCGCAGGAGAATCAGTGCGAGGGCGTGTGCACCGTCGGTGACTCGCTGGAAGCGGTGGCGATTGGTCGGCTGGAGCGCTTCGTCGGCGACGCCGCGATCAAGGAGGGCTGGATCAACCTTCCCTATATCCAGCCAAACCGGTTCAAGGTCGGCATTGTCGGTTCCGGCCCGGCCGGCATGGCTTGCGCAGCAGACATGGCCAAGGCCGGCTGCGACGTGACGGTGTTCGAGGCGTTTCACCAGCCAGGCGGCGTTCTGAAATACGGCATTCCCGATTTCCGTCTGCCCAACGCAGTCATTGATGCCGAGATTGGCAACCTGAGAAAATTTGGCGTCAAGTTCGAGTGCAACACGCTGGTTGGCCGCTTGTTCACGATCGAGCAGATGATTGGCGAGATGGGTTACGACGCGGTCTTTGTCGGCGTTGGTGCCGGCTACCCGACGATGCTTGGAATTCCAGGCGACTCGCTCAACGGCGTGCTGTCAGCCAACGAACTGCTGACCCGGTGCAACCTTATGCGGGCCAAAGAGTTCCCCAACTTCGACACACCGCAGCCAATCGGCAAACGGGTTGCCGTGGTGGGCGCCGGCAACACCGCGATGGACGCGATGCGCGTTTCGATCCGGCTTGGCGCGGAAAAGGTTTATTGCATTTACCGGCGCTCGCGCCAGGAAGCACCGGCGCGCGCCGAAGAAGTTCACCACGCCGAGCAGGAAGGCGTCGAGTACCACTGGCTGACCAATCCGGTGGCCGTGCTCGATGACGGCAAGGGCAGCGTGCGCGGCATGCGTTGCGTGCGCATGGAACTCGGCGAGCCCGACGAATCCGGGCGCCGCCGCCCGGTGCCGGTAGCGGGTAGCGAATTTGATTTCGAGGCCGACCTGATCGTCTATGCGATCGGCACCAATGCCAATCCAATCATGGGTCAGACGTCAGGCTTGGCATTGAACAAATGGGGCTACATTGCCACCGACGAGAACCTCGCCACCTCGCTGGCCGGCGTGTTCGCCGGCGGCGACATCGTCACCGGCGCTGCCACCGTGATTGAAGCCATGGGCGCCGGGCGCAAGGCGGCACGCAGCATGAAGGCCTATCTGGGCATTCGCGACAGCGCGCAGCCCTACGCCGGCGCCGGCGAGCGGCTGTTCGGCATTGACCGCTCCGAGCGCAATTACGCACGCGTGCGCGTCGCCTGATCGAACGCCACTGCATCACCTGACTTCGAAGTTCAAGATTGACACCGTGATCGCCACCCCAGCGAGCACCCACCTACCATGAGCGACATGAACGATATGAACACTACGACCCTGCAAAAACCCGTCAAGAAAGCCGCCAAGCCCGCCGGCAAGGCACCGACCATCGAGCTTAAAGAGCACATCATTGAAATCATCAGCGACTCTGGTGAAGGTGCGCAGCGTTGCGGGCAGTCTTTCGGCTCGATCGCCGCTCGCATGGGCAACGGCATCTGGACGACTGAAATCATTCCGGCCGAAATCCGCCCACCGGCGCGCAGCGTGGCCGGCGCCAGCGGCAACCGCATTCGCATCGGCAGCGGATACGTCACCAATGGCGGCAACGAGACCGATCTGGTGGTGGCATTCAACGAGCAGGTGCTGCTCGGGCGCGTGCGCGACCGCGAACTCAAGCCGGGCTGCACCATCCTGCTGGAGAGCATGTGGCGCACCAATTCCGACATCAACGTCAAGGCTTCCTACATTCAGGCGCACAAGCGTCTGGTGGACGCCGGCTACAAGGTCTATGAGATACCGATGGAGCAGGAATGCCGCCTGCTGGTGGACGATGCGCGGCGCGGCAAGAACATGTTTGCGCTGGGCATGCTGTGCTACATCTACAGCTTCGAGCTGCAGGCGGCGCGCGACCAGATCGCGCTGACGTTTGGCAAGAAATCACAGGCCATCATCGACACCAACGTCATGCTGCTCGAAGCCGGCCACAAATGGGCGCAGGCCAATCTTGATTTCAGCTACCGCATCCCGGCCAAACCAGCCACCCAGCCACAGATCGTGACCAACGGCAACACTGCCGTTGCGCTGGGGGTGATCGCATCCGGCATGGAGTTGTGCTCGATGTACCCGATCACGCCAGCCACCTCGGCCTCGCATTACCTTTCGGATGTGTTCGAAAAAGTCGGCGGTATCGTGCACCAGGCCGAGGACGAGATCGCCGCCTGCGCGTTTGCCATCGGCGCTTCCTATGCCAGCAAGTGCACCGTCACCATCACGTCCGGACCCGGTTACTCGCTCAAGCAGGAGGCGATCGGCCTCGCTGTGATGGCTGAAATACCGCTGGTCGTAGTGAATGTGCAGCGCGGCGGCCCGAGTACCGGCCAGCCGACCAAGGCCGAACAGGGCGACCTGATGACCGCCATCTTTGGCAGTCACGGTGATGCGCCCAAGGTGGTCATGGCACCGGCCACGATCGAGGACTGTTTCTACTCGATCATCACCGCGCGCAAGATCGCCGAGGCGTTCAATATGGTGGTGGTGGTACTGACCGATTCCGGCCTGGCGACGTCACAACAACCGTTCCCGCGCCCGCAGTTCAGCGACGCCTGGCTGGCGCCACCGGTGGATCAGAGTCCGGTTCCGCCGGGTGCCAAGCCATACGACTGGGATGCCACCACGGGCCTGGCGCGGCGCTTCATTCCGGGTCAACCGGGCGGCATGCACACCGTCACCGGCCTGGCGCACGACCGCGACAGTCACGTCGCCTACGACCCCGACATCAATCAGGAAAGCCTGCGCGCGCGCAGTCTCAAGCTGGCAGCACTGCAGCGCACGCTGCAGGCGCCCGAAGTGTTTGGCGCCGACAAGGGAGACTTGCTGGTGGTGGGCTGGGGCAGCACCAAGGGTGCGATTGAAGAGGCGGTTGAAGCACTGCGCGCCGAAGGTAAAAAAGTGTCCTCGATGCACCTGCGCTTTCTCAACCCGCTGCCGCCCGGCGTCAAGGAGATCCTGCAGCGCTTCAAGAAAGTGATTGCGATCGAGACCAACTGGAGCGACAGCCCGGATGAGGAAATCATCGACGAATCAAACCGCCGCTACTCGTCAATGGCGATCCTGTTGCGCTCTCGCTATCTGGTCGATGTGGACTGCTGGAGCGAAGTTCGCGGCCAGCCGCTCAAGCCCAGCACAGTGCGCCGTGTACTGCTCGCCAAGTTAGCCAAGTAAGGAATCAGCACCATGAATTTTTCTGCCACTGAATGCCTGCTCGAAATGTGTGACGAGCAGTTTAGCCTTGAAGACTACCAAAGCGGCGTGCCGCGCTGGTGCACCGGCTGCGGCGACAACGCCATCCTGGCCGCCGTGCAACGACTGTGCCGCGACCAGGGACTGCGTCCCGAAAAGACCGTGTTTGTGTCCGGCATTGGCTGCTCCAGCCGGTTCCCGCATTACATGAAGACCTATGGCTTTCACGGCATCCATGGCCGAGCCTTGCCGATCGCGGAGGGCGTGAAATTCGCCCGGCCGGACCTGACCGTGTTTGTCAACACCGGCGACGGCGACTGTTGCAGCATTGGTGCCGCGCACTGGATTCATGCGATCCGCTACAACATGAACATCACCGTCTTTCTGCACGACAACCAGATCTATGGACTGACCAAGATGCAGGCGTCACCGACGTCGCCCATCGGCACCAAGAGCAACACCACACCGCGCGGCAGCTATCTGGACGCGCTCAACCCGCTGGCGGTGACCCTGGGCGTGGCCAACGTTTCGTTCGTGGCGCAGGCGGTGGACTGGATTCCCGAGAGCCTGTACGACATCGTCAACGCCGCTTATCAGCACAAGGGCCTGTCGTTCGTGCGCATCCTGCAACGCTGCCCGGAGTGGCTGCCCAAGTCACTGGAGCCGTGGATGCAGGACCCGGACAAGATTCAGATGCTGCATCACGAAAACGCGCTGCAGCCCAGCGCCAATCTGTCCAAGGTGTACAAGAACCAGTTGCTGCATGACCCGCTGGACATGAACCGGGCGCGCGAAATAGCCTCCAGCGAGGACGTGATTCCGGTCGGCATCCTGTACCAGAACCGCGCTGTGCCGTGCTACGAAGAGACGCGGCAAACAGGCGTGCTGCGCACCAACGAAGCCATCCGCAAAGGCTTCGACGCCGAACTCGACAAATACACGGTTTGACCCAGGAACAATCACATGGAAGCAGATCTGCAAGCACAAGTTACCTTTTACTTAACCGGGAAGAAGACCGACAAACAGCTCGGTGCGGTGGCTGGACTCGGCCTGAGCCCGGCCCTGTTTTGCGCCTACCGGGATTTAACCCAACTGCGCTACGACTTTCCGCTGGTGTTGGTCACCGGCCAGAAGGACGGCAGCTATGTCGAGCCGCTGTCCGGCCTGATTGACAGCGTGCTGGACAAAGTCGCCCACGGCAACGACGCCGACCGCATCCGCCTGCATGTGCTGCGTCTCGAGCAGGACATCCGCACGCTGGCGGCCAGCGGCGTCCAGGGCAAGCTGTCGGCGCTGTGGGACAAGGCGGCGCGTCCACTGGCGGCGACCGACAAGCTGGTGGCCGACAGCCTGGCGCGGGCCCGCGCCAACCTGAAGATCGACGGCGAACTGGTGGACTGCGACGAGCAGTTGCCGCTGCGCCTGCTCAGCCACGCCTGGGGCGTCACTCAACTGCAGCGCAGCAGGAAATTCGACAAGATCGTCAGCCACCTGGTGCTCAAGCTGTCTGACATCTTGCAGGCCGACTTTGCCAATTCGGCCGCCGCCAAGAGCGCCGAAAACCTCAAGTCCTCGTTCGGCACCGGTCCAATGGACCAGTTCGACTTTGCCGCCATGTCGCGCCTGTTGACAAAGGCCGCGCCAAAGACGCAGTTGCCCAAGAGCCGGCGCCACCGCTTGCAGGGTCTGATTACGGTGCTGCAATCACAGCAGTTCTTTCCCAGCGCTGCGGCCACCTCAGGCAAGGCCTATTCCTACGCTTTTGACAGTTGCGCCAGTGCGCTCAAGGCCTATAGTGAGCGCCGGCCCAAGGCAATCGCTCTGGCCAAGGCGATCGCCATCGGCGAGTTGGAGATCAAGGGTGAATACAACGAGTCCAAGCATGACGCGCTGTTCGAATCGTTTGGCGAAAACGGGCTCGACGGCGCCGCGCGTGCGCTGTTCCCGGACTACCTGGTGCACCTGCGGGCTGCCGAGCTGCCGGCCAGCGAACAAGGTCTGCTGTCTGACATCGTGTCGGCCGATCTGCCAATCAAGGTTTTGCTGCAGACCGACGATGTGATCGAAGCGTCTGCGCTCGGCAACGGACAGCTCGCGCTGGCATTGCGCAGCCGCCGACTGGCCAGCATGGCCATGGGCATGAACGAGGCCTTCGTGCTGCAGTCTCCAAGCTCGCATTTGCTGCAAGTGCGCCAGCAAATCCAGCGTGGACTCGACTTTGCAGGCCCTGCCCTGTACAGCGTGTTTTCCGGCGCCAGCGCCAAGTCGGCCAGCCTGTCCACTTATCTGAGCGCTGCCGCAGCGCTGGAGTCGCGCGTATTTCCGGTCTTTACGTACGACCCGTCGGCCGGCCAGGACTGGGCGGCGCGCTTCTCGCTCGCCGGCAACCCGCAGCCGCAACTGGACTGGCCGGTGCAGGCCTTTTCTTATCAGGACGCGCGGTCGCAGACGGTGTCCGCCGCTGTCGCGTTTACGCTGGCCGATTTTGTTGCCTGCGACCCCCGCTATTCGCACCATTTCGCCAGCGTGGCGCCGGCCAAATGGAACCACACGCTGGTCCCGGTCGCAGACATCGTGGCGCTGCCAGGGCGCGCACCGATCGACCAGTTGCCCAGCCTGTTCATGGTGGACCCGCAGAACACACTGCAGCGGGTGATCGTCGATGAACAACTGATCCGCGAGGCACGTCGCTGCCGCTCTTTGTGGCGCAGCCTGCAGGAGCTCGGCGGCATCCACAACTCGCACGCCGAGCAGCTGCTGGCACGCGAAAAGGCGGCCTGGCAGGCAGAGCTGCGCCAGCAACCGGCGGCCGCAGCCGCAAGCGAGCCGGCACCGGCCACGCTTGCACCGGCGCCAACCGCCACTGCCGCGGCGGCCGAGGCGGAGCCGGAGCGCTCGCCGGACGAAGCCTATATCGAGACCATGCGCTGTTCGACCTGCAATGAATGCACGCAGATCAACGGCAAGATGTTCGCCTACGACAGCAACCAACAAGCCTATATTGCCGACGTCAAGGCCGGCACCTTCGCGCAGTTGGTGGAAGCGGCCGAGAGTTGCCAGGTGTCGGTGATTCACCCCGGCAAACCACTCAACCCGAGCGAGCCTGGCCTGGAAGAACTGCTCAAGCGGGCCGAACTGTTTGCCTGACTTTCATGATGCGAGGGTGCGCCACCCCGCATCATGAAGAACCCGTCATCGCGCGGCCGCAGGCCGTCGCGATCCAGCAAGTCCTGGATTAGCGCGCTTGCGTCATTGCGAGGAGCGGACGCGACGCGGCAATCCATGACCGCGCACCAACAGCCTGGATTGCTTCGCTGCGCTCGCAATGACGGGTGGTGGCTACGTCATTGCGACGAGCGTAGCCACGCGCCAGACCGTGCTCCTGCAACAGGTCCTTGGCTTGTCTGCAAAACGGGCAGCCCGGTTTGGTCAGCAAGGCGATTTGCGGCGGCAACTTGGCGTTGGGCGCAATGTAGGAAAACATGGTGTCGGCATCGCACACTTCGAATGGATCGCCCGGCTTGTTCGGTTCGATGAACATCTTCTCGATCAGGCCGTCCCCGACCAGCATTGCGCATGGCCTTGTGGTAAGGTGCCTTAGCGCCTTTTGACAGGCTGTGACCTGCGATGGCGCACAGAACCATCAAAGACCATTGGCTATGCTGGCGCCCGGCGCCAAAGTTCAACCACGCCAAGGAGAAATTGCGATGAGCGCAGAGGTCCGGCTCGAACACGATTCATTCGGCGCCATTGAAGTGCCAGCCGAGGCGCTGTGGGGCGCGCAAACGCAGCGCTCGCTGTTGCACTTCCGCATCTCGAACGAACGCATGCCGGGCGAACTGCTGCACGCTCTGGCGCACGTTAAGCGCGCTTGCGCACAGGTCAACGCCGAGTTGCAGTTGCTTGATGCGGCCGTGGCGGGCGCCGTTGTGCAAGCGGCGGACGAGGTGCTGGCCGGCAATCATGCCGATGCCTTTCCGCTCGCGGTCTGGCAGACGGGTTCGGGCACCCAGACGAATATGAACATGAACGAGGTGCTGGCGAACCGGGCCTCGGAACTGCTGGGCGCCGGGCGTGGTGCGGCGCGCTGCGTGCATCCGAACGACCAGGTCAACCTGGGGCAATCCAGCAACGACATTTTCCCGACCGCGATGCATCTGGCGGCCGTCGTCGCCGTCACCACCAGCCTGCTGCCGACGCTGCGCGCTCTGCGCGCGACGCTGGCGCAGAAATCGCTGGCGTTTGCCGATCTGGTGAAGATCGGGCGCACCCATCTGCAGGATGCGACGCCGCTCACGCTGGGGCAGGAAATCTCCGGCTGGGTGGCCCAGCTCGAGCACGCCGACCACTGCATCGCAGCCAGCCTGGATGCGATGCTCGAGCTGGCTGTAGGCGCCACTGCAGTGGGCACCGGGCTCAACACGCACGCGCAGTTTGGCGAGCGCGTCGCCGCCCGGCTGGCCCGGGAGACCGGGCTGGCATTTCGTTGCGCGTCCAACCGCTTTGCCGCGCTGGCGGCGCACGACGCGCTGGTGAGCGCGCACGGCGCACTCAAGACGCTGGCAGTGGCGCTGATGAAGATCGCCAACGACGTGCGCTGGCTGGCATCCGGTCCGCGCTGCGGCATCGGCGAGTTGCGCCTGCCGGAAAACGAGCCGGGCAGTTCCATCATGCCGGGCAAAGTGAACCCGACGCAGTGCGAGGCTCTTACGATGGTGTGCTGCCAGGTGTTGGGCAACGACGTCACACTGAGCATCGGCGGCGCATCAGGCAACTTCGAACTCAACGTGTTCAAGCCACTGATCGCCCATAACTTCCTGCAAAGCGTGCGCCTGCTGGCCGACGCGATGGCCAGTTTCGACGCGCACTGCGCGCGCGGCATCGAGCCGGACCGGGTGCGCATCGCCAGTTTGCTGGCGAACTCGCTGATGCTGGTGACGGCGCTGAGCCCGCACATCGGTTACGAGCGCGCGGCGGCAATCGCCAGGCACGCGCACGAAACCGGCAGCACGCTGCGCGACGCAGCGCTGGCGGCGGGCGGCGTGAGTGCCGCCGAGTTTGACCAATGGGTGCGCCCCGAACGAATGGTGTAGCAGTTGGAGCGGGCCGGCCCAGCTACGCCGATCGCCGGCGCTTCTTGCTGCCCAGCGCCAGCTCGATGCGCTCACACAGGTGGCGCAGCACTTCGATGCGGGCGAACAGCTTGTCGTCCGAGGCCACCACCTGCCACGGCGCCAGCTCGGTTGAGGTCCGCTCCACCATGTCACCGACGGCACTCTCATATGCCGGCCACTTCTTTCGGTTGCGCCAGTCCTCGTCGGTGATCTTGAAATTCTTGTACGGTGTGCTCTGGCGTTCCTCAAAACGTCGCAACTGCTCGGCCGGCGTGATCGCCATCCAGAACTTGACGATGATCGCGCCGGACTGGGCCAGTTGTTCCTCAAACGCGTTGATTTCGCCGTAGGCACGCATCCATTCAACTGTGGCACACAGTTGTTCGACCCGCTCCACTAGAACGCGCCCGTACCAGGAACGGTCAAACAAGGTCGCACTGCCCTGGCGCGGCACGTGGCGCCAAAAACGCCACAGGTAGGGGTGAGCGTGTTCCTCTTGTGTCGGCGCGGCAACCGGCACTACTTGGTAGTAGCGGGCGTCGAGCGCCTGCGTCACGCGCCGGATCGTGCTGCCCTTGCCGGCTGCGTCCACGCCTTCGAACACGACGACCAGTGAACGCGACGCCATGCGGGTGTCACGGCAGAGCTTGGCCAGGCGCCCCTGCAGGAGTTCGAGTTCAGACTCGTAGTCCTTGCGCGAGAGCTTGCGGCTGTAGTCGAACGAGCCGAGTAACGTGCGCCGGTTGAGCTGCGCTGGCGCCGGCGCTGCATTGGCCGTTCGGCCGGTTGCCGCTGCGGCCGGCTGGCGCCCTGAAATAGCGCCCGCTGCGCCTTGCAGCGCGCTGAGCAGGTACTGCCCGGCGGTCAGGGAGCGGTAGGCCTTGTCGCTGCCGTCAATGACACGCCACGGCGTCTCATCGGTGCTGGTCTTGCTCAGCGCCTGCTCGCTGGCCGAGATCAATTCGTCATACTGGCGCAAACGCTCGCGGTCCTGCCGCGTGACGCGCCAGGCCGTGGTCGGGTCGCTCTCAAGTTCCTTGAAACGCTGGCGTGCCGCAGACTTGGACAGGTGGAACCACAGCTTGACCAGCAGCGCGCCCTCGGCCACCAGCATGCGTTCAAAGTGGCGGATCTGCTCGATCCGCTCGGCGAAGCGGGCCTTCTTGTCGTGACCCAGCGCGTGCGACAGAATCGGCTCGGCATACCACGATCCGAACAGGATCGCCATCCGCCCTTTGGGCGGCAACGCCTGCCAGAACGGCCACATCTGCGGTCGGTCATATTGCTCGGCAAGCCGGCTGCCAAATGCCTCGGTGCGGATGTGGCGTGGGTCCATCCACTGGTTGAACAGGTTGACGGTCTCACCCTTGCCAGCGCCGTGCACGCCATTGACCAGAACGATGACAGGCCCCTTGGCCGAATTGAGCAAATCGTATTGCGCGTGTAGCAGCGCCTGGCGCAACACCGGCTCCTGCAGCCGGTAGTCCTTCTTGCTGATGCGCTGGCCGAGTTCGGCAGATTCAAACATGGTGGCGGTCTGCGTTACGACGGGTCGCTGCGAGTTGCCAGATGCCGCACCGCGCTTCAGGACGCCAACCGGGCGAACGCCTGCACCACCTCTTGCGGCGCCTGCACCAGTTCGATCAGGACACCCTCGCCGGCAATCGGAAATTCGTCGCTCGCCTTGGGATGCAGAAAACAGATGTCAAAGCCGGCCGCGCCCTTGCGGATGCCGCCCGGCGCAAAGCGCACACCCCGCGCAGTCAGCCACTCGACGGCGCGCGGCAGGTCGTCAATCCACAGCCCCACATGGTTCAGCGGCGTGGTGTGCACCGCCGGTTTCTTGTCCGGGTCCAGCGGCTGCATCAAATCAACTTCCACCTTGAACGCGCCGACGCCGATGGCGCAGATGTCTTCATCGACGTTTTCGCGTTCGCTGCGGAACGTGCCGGTCAGCTGCAGCCCCAGCATATCGACCCAAAGCTTTTGCAGACGCGTCTTGTCGAGCCCGCCGATGGCAATCTGCTGGATGCCCAGCACTTTGAATGGTCGTGTCATGGCTTATTCAAACTCCACAATCGGTTGATCCACCGTCAGGCTGTCGCCTTTGGCCGCCAGTACTTTCCCGACCACGCCGTCGGCTGCGGCAAACAGCACGTTTTCCATCTTCATCGCCTCGATCACCGCGACCCGCTCGCCGGCCTGCACTTTCTGCCCCGGTTTTACCGCCACTTCCGCCAGTAATCCTGGCATCGGCGACAGCACATAGCGGCTCATGTCCGGCGGCGCCTTGTACGGCATCAAGGCATGCAGTTCGGCGGCCCGGCTTGAGAGCACCAGCGTGTCAATCTGCGTGCCGTTGTGCGAGACGCGGATCGCTAGCGGATTCTTGCTGGCCAGGCTGCCGCGCTCGACCTGCGCCGTGAACGCCGCGCCGTTGCAGGTGCCCGCCATGCGAATTTCTCCGAGCCGGTAGTCGCTGCATATCCGGTACACCCTGGCGTTGACCGTAACGCTGGCGCAACCGGCGGCGCAATCGAAATCGCGCACCGCGACCGGAGTTGCCGTGCTGGCGCCCTTTTGCCCCAACGTGACCAGCACAAACTCGTCACCGATGGTTACTTCATGGCCTTCCATCTGGCCGCTGATCAGGGTCGCGCGATTGCGGTACACGCGGTTCACATAGGCGGCCAGCGCAAGTAGCAGCCCGGCGTCGTCATGCACCACGTCTTCGGCGCGAAAGCCCGCCGCGTAGTTCTCGGCAATGAAGCCGGTGTTGAAATCACCGGCAACAAATTTTGGATGTGCCAACAGCGCAGCCTGAAACGGGATGTTGCTGCTGACGCCGCGAATCACAAAGGCGTTGAGTGCTTCACGCATCTTGGCGATCGCTTCGAGACGGTCTTTGCCATGCACGATCAGCTTGCAGATCATCGAGTCGTAGTACATCGGAATCTCGCCGCCGTCCTGCACGCCGGTATCGACCCGCACACCCAGCCAGCGGCTGGTATCGGACGCCACCATGGTCTCAGGCGGCGGCTGAAAACGCACCAGGCGCCCGGTGGACGGCAGGAAATTGCGGAACGGGTCCTCGGCATTGATGCGACACTCCATCGCCCAGCCGTTGCGCTGCACGTCGCCCTGTGTCAGCGGCAGTTTCTCGCCGGCGGCAACCCGAATCATCAACTCCACCAGATCGAGCCCGGTGATGCACTCGGTGACCGGGTGCTCGACCTGCAAGCGGGTGTTCATCTCCAGAAAATAAAAGCTCTGATCCTTGCCGACGACAAACTCCACCGTGCCGGCACTTTGGTACTTGACGGCTTTGGCCAGTGTCACCGCCTGCTCGCCCATCGCCTTGCGCGTTGCGTCACTGATAAATGGCGACGGCGCTTCTTCAATCACCTTCTGGTGGCGGCGCTGGATCGAGCATTCGCGCTCGTTCAAGTACAGCACGTTTCCATGGCTGTCGCCAATCAACTGAATCTCGATGTGGCGCGGCTCTTCGACATACTTTTCGACAAAGACACGGTCATCACCAAAGCTGTTGCGCGCTTCGTTGCGGCAACTGGTGTAGCCTTCAAAGGCTTCCTTGTCATTGAACGCCACGCGCAGACCCTTGCCGCCGCCACCGGCGCTGGCCTTGATCATCACCGGGTAGCCAATGCCCTTGGCGATCTCGACCGCGCGCTCGGCAGTCTCGATCGCATCGTTGACGCCGGGTATGCAATTGACTCCGGCCGCACCAGCCAATTTTTTCGACTCGATCTTGTCGCCCATCGCGGCAATCGAGTAGTGCTTGGGTCCGATGAAGACAATGCCTTCTTCTTCCACGCGCTTGGAGAAGCCGGCGTTCTCGCTCAGGAAACCGTAGCCCGGGTGCACCGCCTGTGCGCCGGTCTGCTTGCAGGCGGCAATGATCTTGTCGGCGAGCAAATAGCTTTCGCGGCTCGGCGCCGGACCGATGTTGACCGCCTCGTCGGCCAGCATCACATGGCGCGCATCGCGGTCCGCGTCGGAGTACACCGCGACCGTCTTGATGCCCATTTTCTTTGCCGTCTTGATGACCCGGCACGCGATTTCACCGCGATTGGCGATCAGTATTTTTGTAAACATTTTTTCTCCTAACGTTATTTGGTCAGCGAACGTGGGAATTCGCTTGGCACTGAACCCGCAACGGGCACGGTGTATCTACCTCCGCTCATGTCCCCCGCCCTGCGGGCTCCTCCTTTACTTCGCTGCGGCAGACACACCATGCCCATTGCTGCGAAAGAGATTTGGTTTGAGACTAAGGAATACCCAACATCCGGGATCGGGTGGCCTGGGAGTTTTGCGCAGGTAAAGGAGGAGGCCGAAGGCCGGGGTACACGGAGCAAAACCCCCAGGCCACCCGATCCAGCGCGGTAAAAGGTCATGACAAACCCCATGCAATTCAAAGAGGGATATTGCCGTGCTTGCGCCACGGGTTCTCGATCTTCTTGTCGCGCAGCATCACCAGCGAGCGGCAAATCCGTTTGCGCGTCTCGTGCGGCAGGATCACGTCGTCGATGAAGCCACGGGCGCCGGCGACGAACGGGTTGGCGAAGCGCGCCTTGTACTCGGCCTCCCTGGCCGCCAGCTTGAGCGGATCGCCCTTGTCATCGCGAAAGATGATCTCCACTGCCCCTTTCGCGCCCATCACGGCGATCTCGGCATTCGGCCAGGCAAAGTTGACGTCGCCGCGCAAATGCTTGGACGACATCACGTCATAGGCGCCGCCATAGGCCTTGCGTGTGATGACGGTAATTTTCGGCACCGTGCACTCGGCAAAGGCGTAGAGCAGCTTGGCGCCGTGCTTGATGATGCCGCCGTATTCCTGCGACGTGCCCGGCATGAAGCCCGGCACATCGACAAAGGTGATGACCGGAATGTTGAAGGCGTCGCAAAAGCGCACAAAGCGCGCCGCCTTGGTCGAACTCTTGATGTCCAGACAGCCGGCCAGCACCAGCGGCTGATTCGCGACGATGCCCACCGTCTGGCCTTCCATGCGGCCAAAGCCGATCAGGATGTTCTTCGCGTACTCTGGCTGCAGCTCAAAGAAGTCGCCATCGTCAAGCGTCTTGACGATCAGTTCCTTCATGTCGTACGGCTTGTTGGCGTTATCGGGCACCAGCGTGTCCAGGCTCAGGTCCATACGGTCAGCCGGGTCGCCACCGCGGCGCACCGGCGCCTTCTCGCGGTTGTTGAGCGGCAGGTAGTTGTAAAGCCGGCGCAGCATTAGCAGCGCCTCCACATCGTTCTCGAACGCCAGGTCCGCGACGCCGCTTTTGGTCGTGTGGGTGACTGCGCCGCCAAGTTCCTCGGCCGTCACTTCTTCGTGTGTCACCGTCTTCACCACTTCGGGGCCGGTGACGAACATGTAAGAACTGTCCTTGACCATGAAGATGAAGTCGGTCATCGCCGGGCTATAGACCGCGCCGCCGGCGCACGGCCCCATGATCATGCTGATCTGCGGCACCACGCCGCTGGCCATCACGTTGCGCTGAAACACATCGGCATAACCGCCGAGTGAGGCCACGCCTTCCTGGATGCGCGCACCGCCCGAGTCGTTCAAGCCGATCACCGGCGCGCCAACCTTCATCGCCTGGTCCATCACCTTGCAGATTTTCTCGGCATGGGCTTCTGACAAGGCGCCACCAAACACCGTGAAGTCCTGGCTGAAGACAAACACCAGGCGGCCGTTGATCATGCCGTAGCCGGTTACCACGCCATCACCGGGAATCTTGTTTTCGTCCATGCCGAAATCGACGCAGCGATGTTCGACGAACATGTCCCACTCTTCAAACGTGCCTTCGTCCAGCAGCAGTTCGAGGCGTTCGCGAGCCGTCAGTTTGCCCTTCTTGTGCTGCGCGACGATGCGCTTTTCGCCACCGCCCAAACGCGCGAGTTGGCGTTTGGCTTCGAGTTGTTCAAGTATGTCGTGCATGGTCTTCTCTCTTTGCTAAATACTGACTGTCTCTGTCATTGTGTGTCTGTCGTTGCGCTCGGGCGTCAGGCGCCTTTGCTGTGCGCGTGCAGCAAACTGCGCGCTGCCGTGGAAGCCGCCATGCGTCCCTGCAGCACCGCGTCGGTAACTTGTGCCAGCAGTTGCACAACCTCGGCCTGCTGGCGAAACGCATGCTTCAAACCGGCGTCAATGCGCTCCCACATCCAGGCCAGCGCCTGCTGCTGCCGGCGCGCCGCCAGTTTGCCGCTGTCGGTTTGCAGCGTCTTGAATTTCAGCACGGCGCTCCAGAACTCGGGCACGCCCTGCCCGAGTAGCGCGCTGATTTGAATGACCTGCGGTTGCCAATGCCCGTCCGATGCATGGCCATGGTCCGGCTGGCGATGCAGGCCAAGCAGACGCAGCGACGACGTGATTTGGGCCTGCGCCCGGGTGGCAGCTGTCAAATCCAGGTCGGCCTTGTTGATCACCACCAGGTCGGCCAGTTCCATCACGCCTTTCTTGATCGCCTGCAGGTCGTCGCCGGCGTTGGGCAACTGCATCAACACGAACATGTCGGTCATATTGGCCACGGCAATCTCGCTTTGGCCGACGCCCACCGTTTCAACAATCACGATGTCGTAGCCGGCGGCTTCGCAGACCAGCATCGCCTCACGCGTTTTCTCGGCCACGCCACCGAGCGTTCCGCTGTTGGGGCTGGGCCGGATAAAGGCGTTGTCTTGCACCGACAACTTTTCCATGCGCGTCTTGTCGCCCAGGATCGAGCCCCCCGACAGCGACGATGACGGGTCAATTGCGAGCACCGCGACCCGGTGGCCCAAGCCCAGCAGGTGCAAACCCAGCACCTCGATGAAGGTTGATTTGCCAACACCCGGCACGCCGCTGATACCGAGCCGAAACGACTTGCCGCTGTGCGGCAATAAAGACGTCAACAACTCGTCGGCCTGGACACGATGGTCAGCGCGGGTTGACTCAAGCAGCGTAATGGCTTTGGCGATGGCGCGGCGCTGAGCCGAGCCTGAGCCCTGAACAATGGACTGCGCGTGATGCTGAGTCATACCACCCAGTTCTCCAGTTTCAACCCCTTGATGCGCGCGAATTCCCGGGTGTTATGGGTGACCATGGTGGCGCCCAATGCCAGTGCCTGACACGCCAGCAACAAGTCGCGCTCGCCGATGCGTTGTCCTTTGGCTTCCAATGCCTTGCGCACATCGCCATAGACCCACGCGGCGTCTTGATTCCAGTCCAGGATGAGAAACTTCGACAAGAAATTTTCTAGCTTGGCACGCGCATCCGGGCGCGTACTTTTGGCAACTCCAAAAGCCAGTTCAGCCACAGTCACAGCGGAAATGACCAATGCGTCGTGACCCACTCCAATTAAACGTTGCAACACCTGTGCCGGTCGCTCGTTGATGATGTAGATGCAGATATTGGTGTCTAACAGGTACATCATGGAAGTAGTGGCCCCCGATCCGCTTGAGACCACTCGGCGGGGCGTTCAATCTTGAAATCACTGTCAAACGCCGCCACCGCTGCCAATACCTGCTGCGCCCAAGTTTCGGGTTCGAGTTTGGGTCGAAGGACGACTGCATCACCCTGGCGCTCTACCGTGACTTCTTTGGTGTTGAACCGAAACGCTTTAGGCAGCCGTACGGCCTGGCTGCGCCCTGTGGTGAAGACTTTGGCGGTTTGGATCGTGACGCTGGTCATGGGGCGCTCCGTATTTGATAGGTATCAATGATATATGGCATCTACAAAATCTCAAAGCCCCGCCCGTCGGGCAGGCGGTAGCGCGAAAAGTCGCGCTTGTCGGTGGTCATGATGCGCGTCGCCCCGGTGTCACCGGCAAGCCACAGCAGCGAGGCGTCGGCCAGGTCCATTTCGGTGCGCGGCTCGAGGGTGTAACTCTGCATCTGCGGCACCATCTCTAGCAAGGCTTCTTGCTGCATCGGAAAAACGGAAACAGCGCCCTCGCCGATCCAGCGCAGCAACGTAAAACGCTGCGGCGGCGCCAACAGGTAACTCGCTTCCACAATGCAGGGCCAGGTGGTGGACAAAAACCATTGCTCGTGGGCCGCCTGTTCCAGCAAGGCGCAGTAATGCGCGGTGCGCCGCTGGTTGGCACCAAACGCTTCGACCATGGCACTGGCATCAACCAGCACTGCGCTCATGCTTTTCCTTCAGCTTGGCAACGATGCGCGCCTTGGCTCTGGCACTGGCGTAGGGTTGTTCGTAGCCTTGGTAGGCTTTTGTCAACGCGCCGAACTCCGGGCGCGACTCTTCGGCCTTGAGCGCGTTCACCAACTCATAGGGGTTTTTCCGCCCAGCGCACGCTGCACAGCCTCGATGATGAACTGCGACTTGGTGATCCCTTTGCGCTTGGCGGCAAGCTCCAGTTCCTTTTCAAGAATGGGCTCCATACGAACAGAAACAGCCATGATGAACTCCTCGTTGAAATACGGTATTACAGTATAACAACTGAGCTGTTACGTTGCCAAGGCTTTTTCAATATGCGTCAGGACGTCGCGCGCGCTCACTGGAATCGGTGTGCCGGGGCCGTAAATGCCTTTCACGCCGGCCTCGTACAGCATGTCGTAATCCTGGCGCGGAATGACACCGCCGACAAACACAATGATGTCGTCACCCCCCTGCTTCTTCAGTTCGGCAATGATGGCCGGCACCAGCGTCTTGTGACCGGCGGCCAGCGTGCTGACGCCGACCGCGTGCACGTCGTTCTCAATCGCCTGGCGGGCACACTCTTGCGGTGTCTGAAACAGTGGCCCCATGTCCACATCAAAACCCAGATCGGCAAAGGCGGTGGCCACGACCTTGGCACCGCGGTCGTGCCCGTCCTGACCGAGCTTGCTGATCATCACGCGCGGACGCCGACCCTGCTCTTGAGCGAAGTCGGCAATGTCTTTCTTGAGTTGGTCCCAGAACTCCATCGTGTCTTCTCCTGCAGAGTGATAGGCGGCCGCATAAACTCCGGTGACCTGTTGCGTATCGGCGCGATGGCGCCCGTACACAGTCTCCAGTGCGTCGCTGACCTCACCCACGGTAGCGCGCAGACGGATTGCCTTGATCGCCAGATCCAGCAAATTGCCGGTATTCTTTTCTGCCGCAGCCGTGAGAGCCAGCAAGGCCTGCTCGACCGCGCCCGCATCGCGCGCCTGTCTGATTTGCTGCAAGCGCTTGATCTGGCCTTCGCGCACCGCGACGTTGTCGATGGCACGCGATTCAATGGCGTCTTCGGTCTCCAGCCGGTATTTGTTGACGCCGACGATGACGTCCTTGCCGCTGTCAATGCGCGCCTGCTTCTCAGCGGCGGCGGCTTCAATTTTCAACTTGGCCCAGCCGCTATCGACCGCCTTGGTCATGCCGCCCATGGCCTCGACTTCTTCGATGATCTTCCAGGCTGCGTCGGCCATGTCCTGCGTCAGCTTTTCCATCATGTAGGAACCGGCCCAGGGGTCGATCACGCTCGTGATGTGGGTCTCTTCCTGAATGATGAGCTGCGTGTTGCGCGCAATGCGCGAGCTGAACTTGGTCGGCAACGCGATGGCTTCGTCAAAGCTGTTGGTGTGCAGCGACTGGGTGCCGCCAAACACCGCCGCCATGGCTTCAATCGTGGTGCGCACCACGTTGTTGTAGGGGTCCTGCTCGGTCAGGCTCCAGCCGCTGGTCTGGCAGTGCGTGCGCAGCATCAGCGACTTGGCATTTTTGGCGTTAAAGCCCTTCATGATGCGCCACCACAGCAGCCGCGCAGCGCGCATCTTGGCCACTTCCAGATAGAAGTTCATGCCGATCGCCCAGAAAAAACTCAGGCGTGGCGCAAATTCATCGACGTCCATGCCCTTGGCGATGGCCGTCTTCACGTACTCCTTGCCGTCGGCCAGCGTGAACGCCAGCTCCAGCGCCTGATTGGCGCCGGCTTCCTGCATGTGGTAGCCGGAGATCGAAATCGAGTTGAACTTCGGCATGTTCCTGGCCGTGTACTCGATGATATCGCCAATGATGCGCATGCTCGGCGCGGGCGGATAGATGTAGGTGTTGCGCACCATGAACTCTTTCAGAATGTCGTTCTGAATCGTCCCCGACAACTGGTTCTGCGCCACGCCCTGCTCCTCGGCCGCAACCACATAGCCGGCCAGCACCGGCAACACGGCGCCATTCATCGTCATCGAGACGCTTACCTTGTCGAGCGGGATCTGGTTGAACAGGATCTTCATGTCCTCGACCGAATCAATCGCCACGCCGGCCTTGCCGACGTCGCCGGTGACGCGCGGATGGTCCGAGTCGTAGCCGCGGTGCGTTGCCAGATCAAATGCGACGCTGACGCCCTGGCCGCCGGCGGCCAAGGCCTTTCGGTAGAACGCGTTCGATTCCTCTGCGGTGGAGAAACCCGCGTACTGACGGATGGTCCATGGCCGCACCGCGTACATGGTGGCCTGCGGGCCACGCAGGTAAGGTTCGAACCCTGGCAAGGTGTTGGCGTAGGGCAGGTCCTGCGTGTCGGCTACGGTGTACAGTGGCTTGACGGTGATGCCGTCCGGTGTGTGCCAGTTCAGCGCGTCCAGCGCGCCGCCCGGCGCCGACTTGTCCGCCAATTTGGCCCACGCGTCGAGACTGGCAGGTGCGAATTCAGGATTAGTAGGATTCATGGCAGGCGCTGTTGGGGAAAGGTTTCTGAAGCTGATCTGGCACTCAATTAGCCCGCGCAAGTACAGCTTTGGGGAATTCTAATAGGTCGATCATAGTTTACGTTATTTATAATTATTGATTCAAAAAATTATTTGAAGCTTACAATTCCGGCCATGGCAGCACTCTCTCTTTCTCCGCGCGCACTCTATGAAGAGGTTGCCGAACTGCTGCGCCAGCAGATTTTCAAACGTGAGATGGAGCCCGGCAGCTGGATCGACGAGCTCAAGATCGCCAAGGCCTTCGGCATCAGCCGCACGCCGCTGCGTGAGGCGCTCAAGGTACTCGCAGCCGAAGGGCTGGTCACCATGAAAGTGCGCCGGGGCGCCTATGTCACTGAAGTCTCCGAGCGCGATCTGTCCGACGTCTATCACCTGCTCGCCTTGCTTGAGGCCGACGCCGCCGGTGTCGTCGCAACGACGGCCAGCGAAGCCCAGATCGCAGCCTTGCACGCGCTGCACCTGGAACTGGAAGCGTCAGCCAAACCAGGGCGACTGGACCGGGAACGCTTTTTTGAAATCAATGAGCGTTTTCACATGCTGCTGCTGGAAATTGCCGGCAACCGCTGGCGCGATCAGATGGTGGCAGATTTGCGCAAGGTGATGAAGCTCAACCGGCACAATTCGCTGCTCAAGTCCGGACGGATCCAGCAATCACTGAAAGAACATCGCGCCTTGATGGCTGCCATTGCCGAGCGCAACAAGGCTTTGGCCATGCAACGCATGCAGGAGCACTTCCAGCACGGGCTGGAAGCGGCCACCTGAGGCGGCGTCAAAAGGCGTAGAACGATGGCGCTGCGGCGCCCGGCGTCGGCCCCTCCAGGCCAATAAACACGCGCCGTCCGTAGAAGAACGGCAGGCCGAAGTCAAAGCTGGCTGAGTGCCCGAGCGGACCGGCCAATGTCGGAAGCACCACATTGCCGGTATTGAACAGCGTGCGCGCGTTGTCAATGGAAAACGTCCGCGAGGCATTTAGGCCGTTGTCTCCTGACAGAGTGGCGGACAGCGAAGTCTGTGAGTTGGGACAATAAAAACCCGAATAATCGGCGCCCGCACAGACGGGCATCGCAGCAGCATCAAAATAAACCCCGTTCGATCCGGAGTCAATGAAGCTCTTGCTGAAATTCAGGACTTGACCGGTCGGCAAATTCAGGGCGGTAGCGATGTAACCAAAGGAATCGGTGATCAGCAATGTGGCAGCGGCGAGCAGGTTGTTCGGCTGGGTGCCTATGCCAAAGATGAGCGACCCGCTCAGGGCGGCGGAACTGGCCGTGCCAACGGCAGGCAAGTCAATCAGCACACCGTTGTTATCAGTAGCGAACAGCGAAACCGGGTTCTTCAGTTGCCTGTCAATGCTGGCGCTGGCGCCAGTGCTACCGGTGCAAGTCGCGTTGCTGCACGTATAGTAAAACCCGTTCCCGGCATTGGCAGTACAGGCGGCCCCGCAGTCTTCCCGGTTCAAGCCGAGTCCCACGATGCCGTTCGCGCCGAGCACTCTGGCAGTGGTGAGGGCTGTGCCACCCACAGAACAGTCCGATGCCGGTGGGGGACTGGCTAGCGCATCGGCGATGATTTGAATCGGTGTCGTGCCAGCCTTCTTGCCGCCGAGCCAAACATCTGCCGTTGCCACCGCTCCCCAGGCAAAAGTGTTATCGACAAATTGCGCACAATTGAGCACCGGCAATCCAGCACTGTTGGTCTGGCGAATCAGGTTCAAGCCCGGCGCCAATGCGCCGGACAAAAGGCGCAGGCCGGTAGAGCCGGTATCGACCAGCACATGGGCAATGGTCTGACACTGCGTGACGCTGCCCGGAAAGCAGATGGTCACATCGGTGTACAGGCGGTTCACGTTGTAGCCGGTGTCGGCCGGCCCGGCGTCCACAGTGATCTTGAGCGAGTTGGCTGGCACGGGCGGACTGGGCAGCAGGTTCAGGGTTGGCGTAACTGGCGGGCGGTTCTGCGCCGGTGCGGCTGCGCCGCCACCGCCGCAGCCCGTCACCAAGCCCGCCAGCAACGCCAGCGCAGCCACACGGCGCATAGGGCTACTCAAGCAGAACATCGATGTTGATGCCAGCCGGAATCAGCTCCGGTGCGTAGGCGTAGCCATAAAAACCGCGCATGCGTCCGTTCGAACTGACGACCAGGTCGCTACGCGCGACATTGGCTGCCGAGCCACGTTTTCCCAGCGCGCGCGTCTTGTCTGTTTCAGCCTTGAATGCACTGAAATAAACGCCCAACAGAGCACTCAGGTCCGGCAACACCGGGCCGCGCCAGGCCACTGCGAACACAACGCCCGTAGTGCCTGCATATTCCTGAACGGTTGTGCCGCTTGCCAGCACAGCCTCATGAACTGTGAAAAGGCTGGCAGTCACTGCCGGCGTGACCGCCAGCTTGCGCGCAGCCGCTGCCGAGCCCGCTGCCGAGCCCGCTGCAGATCGCACCTGCGCAGACGGCGCCTGCCCGAGAGCAGCCCAGGCTTGCTGCGCGCCCGTTCCCAGTGCCAGTCCAAGCAACAGGAAGCGAAAGGAATCGATTCGGAACAGGGCTTGCATGAGTAGTCGATATGTGCGCTCAGGTGCGGTTCAGTGATTATGACCACGCGCACCCCAAGCAACCGCCTACGTCTTGTAACGATATGCTAACTTTCATGCGGCGCGAGGCCTGCACCCCGGATGATGAAAGCCCCGTCATCGCGAGGCCGCAGGCCGTGGCGATCCATGAAGTCCTGGATTGCCGCGTCGCTGCGCTCCTCGCAATGACGAAATCTGGCAACGGATCGAGCTGAAGACTCCGTCTTTCAAGCTCGCTGGCGCTGTCGCGAAACGCGTCAGGTCTTTCGCAGCATCGCTTCAATCTGGTCGGCCGGCACCGGCCGGCTGAACAGATAGCCCTGCAGTTCATCGCAGTGACGCGCGCGCAGGAAATCTGCTTGCTCAAGCTCTTCCACACCTTCAGCCACCACTTTCAATTTGAGCTGATGCGCCAGCGAAAGGATGGCCGACACGATGCTGGCGTCCTCTGCCGTCTTGGTCATTCTTATAACAAAGGAGCGATCAATCTTCAGGGTATTGACCGGCAGCTTGGCGATATAGCTCAGTGACGAGTAGCCGGTGCCGAAATCATCGATTGCGATGCCCACCCCCATGTCCCTGATCGCGTTGAGCTTGGTCACGTTGTTCTCAACGTCGGTCATGATCAGGCTCTCGGTAATCTCGATGTCCAGGCCATGATCGTCGCGTGCCGCGCTATCGATCGCCGTGCGCACGACGGCCACAAAATCATCCTGTCGCAACTGAATCGACGACACGTTGACGGCGATCCGCGGCGCCGCCAGCCCCATATCCCGCCATTTCCGGTAGTCACTCACCGCCTGGTTAAGTGCCCACTCGCCGACTGCCAGAATGAGCCCGGTTTCTTCCAGAATCGGGATGAACTTCAGCGGCGGCACCAGGCCGGTCTCGGGGTCGTTCCAGCGCATCAGGGCTTCGACGCCGACGATGGCGCCCGTCGTCGCGCTGAGCTTGGGCTGGTAGTGCAGCACAAACTCACCTTGCACCGTCGCCTTGCGCAGCTTGTTCTCAAGTCGCAGCGTTTCGGCCACGCGGGCGTTCATGTCGGGCGCATAAAAGAGAAAGCGCTCGGCCGCCAATTTGGCCTTGGCCAGCGCCACTTCGGCATTCTTCAACAAAGTGTCGGCGTCCGCGCCATCACCTGGGAACACGGCAATGCCAAAGCGCACCGAGATCCGCAGTTCTGTGTCTTGCAACTGGAACGGCAGATCGAAACAAGTGTTGATGGTTTGGGTAACGAAATGCGCGGCGTCTGCCGCCTCATCGATGGCGCCCACTACCAGCGCAAAGTGATTGCTCTCGGTGCGCGCCAGAATCCCCTGCTCGCCGACGATCTGTTTGAGTCGTTGCGCAATCGATTTCAGCAACGCATCGCCGGCGTGGCGGCCCAGCGTGTCGTTGATGTTGCGAAAGCGCTCCACATCGACCAGCACCAGCGCGCTCATCCTGCTGTCGTGCCTGGCCTGCTGCAGCGACTGGTTCAGGCGCTCGGAGAAAAACCGGCGATTGGGCAAGCCGGTCAGCACATCGTAAAAAGCGACATAGCTGACCTGTTCTTCCTTCGCAATATGATCCAGCGCAAACGAAATATCTGCCGCCAATTCGCTCAGAAGTTTGATCTCGTCGGTGTCGAAAAAGTTGGCTTCCTTCGTGAACAGCGTAAGGCTGCCCACCACCTTGTCCTGTACCGGCAACGGCAGCGCCACCATCGAGCGATAGCCGCGCCGGATGGCTTCGCGAATTCGCTCGCTGTCCATGCCCGGCTCGCTGGCAAGATCGTTGCTGTACACAGGCCGGCCTTCCCGGATCGCGCGCGCCAGCACGCTGTGCCCATGCACTGCATCAGGGCGCACGCTAAGCTTGAGCGCACTGACCAGCGCCGCGTCAGGGCCGGCCGCTGCCACCGGCGTGATCTCCTGCCCGGCCGCATCGAGCACGCCGATCCAGGCGATGCCGAAGTTGCCGTGCTCGACCGCGATGCGGCACGCCTCATCGAACAGTTCCTGGCGCGCGTGGACACGCACAATCAGCGAGTTGATGCCACTCAATACTGCATGAATACGGCTCAGCCGCGCAATCTTGTCTTCTTGCGCCCGGCGCTCGGTGACATCACGCGAGTTCAGAACCACCACGGCTTGCCCATCAAGGTCGGGCACGCCGGCGCCGACTGCTTCGAGATCGCGCCATGTGCCGTCCTTGTGGCGAAAACGAAACTCAACCGCCTGCCCCTGCCCCTGCCGCTGACTGGCCAGCAAGTCCTGGAGCGGGCGCGCTACTTTGCTCAAGTCCTGCGGGTGCACGCCGTCGAGCAGTGGGCGTCCGACCATCTCTTGCGGTGCATAGCCCAAAACCCGCTCGATGGAAGGGCTGTGGTACTTGCCGATGCCGTTGGCATCCATCACCGAAATCACATCCGAGCTGTTGGCAATCAGCGCGCGGAAATAGGCCTCGCTGCGCTTGAGCGCATCGACCGCACGCTTGCGTTCGGTCACGTCCTCTTGCACCGAAACAAAATGGGCAATCGCACCGGCGTCATCCAGTATGCCGGTGATGGAGACCGACTCCCAGTAGAGATCACCGTTCTTCTTTCGGTTGCACAACTCGCCTCGCCACTCGCCTCCAGCCAGGATGGTTTGCCACAGCCGCGCGATGACCTGCGGCTTGGTCAGGCCAGACCTGAGCAAACGCGGGTTCTTGCCCAGCACTTCCTCATGCGCATAACCGGTCAAGGCAATGAACTTCGGGTTGACGTATTCGATTGCGCCCGTGCGGTCCGTGATGATGATAGAAACCGGACTTTGCTCCACCGCGCGCGACAGCTTGCGCAACTGATCCTGCGCAATGCGCTGCTCGGCCAGCATGCGCTGCTTGTCCAGTGCGGCCAAAATCGCCAGCGGCAGCTTGATGATGTGCGACGGCTTCTTGATGATGTAGTCGGCCGCGCCCTGCTTCATCGCCTGTACCGCCAGTTCTTCCGAGCCGGTGCCGGTCATGAAAATCAATGGGATTTGCGGCGCCCTGGCGCGCACGAGTTCCAGCACCTGCAAGCCGTCAAAGCCGATCAGGTGGATGTCGGAGATGATGCAGTCGAAGTGCGGGGCGTCCAGCCGGCCCCGCAACTCGTCCAGCGTGCAGATGGTGTCAAGCGAGAAGCCGCCGGCGGCGTTCAGCGCGTCGCGCACCAGCTCCTGGTCGAGCCGGTTGTCTTCAATGTGCAGGATTCGGATGGTGGTCATGGGAGAAGTGGGGCTTGGCAGTAGCAGGATACACCGAGGCGCTATTTTGCCAGCGGCGGACCGACGTTGAGCGTGAGCCAGTAATCCTCGATCTTGCGCACCACGCTCAGAAAGCCGTCAAAAGAAACTGGTTTTACCAGATAACTGTTGGCGCCGCAGTCATAACACAGCGCGCGGTCGCCTTCTTCTTTGGACGATGTCAACACAATCACCGGAATCCGCCGGATGCTTGGCGCCGCCTTGACCTGGCGCAGCACCTCAAAACCGTCGATCCCCGGCATTTTCAGGTCGAGCAGCACAATGTCAGGCAGCGGGTGCAGTTGACGCTGCGCAAACTCGCCGCGCCCAAACAGGTAGTCCAGCGCCTGCTGCCCGCCGCTGGCGACGTGAATCACATTGGCCATGTGCGCGTCGCGAAACGCGTCCAGCGTCAGCTCGACGTCGAGCCGGTTGTCTTCAACCAGCAGGATGTGTGCGATATGGGGGGGTTCAGGCATGTTCACCGCACGGCTCCTGCGGTGGCAACTTGACAAAGAAAGAGCTGCCGGCAAAGCCGCTGGACTGCGCCCACACAGCCCCGCCCATCAGCTCGGCAGCTTTGCGCACCAGCGCCAGACCGATGCCGGTGCCGGGATAGTCCTCGTCGCTGTGCAGGCGTTCGAACATCTGGAAGATCTTCTCCAGATGCCCGGGCGCAATGCCAATGCCGTTATCGGCGACGCGCACCACGCAGGCGCCCTGCTCCTGGCGCCATGTGACTTCAACGCGCAGCGCTTCGTCCTTGCGGCGGTAGCTCAGGGCATTGTCCAACAGGTTGGTGAAAATCTGCCGTAGCAAACCGGCGTCGCCAATCACCACCGGCAGATCGTCGGCGACAGTCAGAGTCGCCCCGGTCTGCGCCAGGCGCTGGGCCAACAGTCGCGTGACGTCGGCCAGCACTTGCGCAAGGGAAACCGGCTGCAGACTCAAGCCGCCTCGTCCCACGCGCGAGTATTTCAGCAAGTCGTCGATGAGACGCTCCATGCGCTCCGTCGCGACAATTATGTTGTCAAAATAATGCCTCGCCTCCTCTTTCAGAGCGTCCTTGTGGCGCCGCGCGATGATCGCGGCAAAGCCCTGGATCGCGCGCAGCGGCGCGCGCAGGTCGTGCGAGGCCGAGTACGAAAACGCCTCCAGCTCGCGGTTCGCCGCCTCCAGTTGCGCGGTGCGCTGGAGCACACGCTGCTCCAGCTCGCGGTTGAGAGTGCGGATTCCCTCCTCCGCGAGCTTGCGCGCAGTGACGTCCTGCACGATTCCAGCCATGCGCCGCGCTGGTCCCGCACCTTCATGCTGATAGCCACCGACAGCCAAAATCCAGCGCACCTCGCCATCGGCGCGGCGGATCCGACACTCGAAACTCCAATCCGTCTGCGCCGCGGTGGCGGTCCGAAACAATCGGTCCACTTCGGCCCGGTCCTCGGCAACAACGTGTTCGAAAAACATCTTGTAAGTCCACTGCGGCAGCAGCGCTTCGTAGCCGTAAATGCGGTCGTGCTCCAGGTTGTGGTACGTGCTGTGATCGACCAGATCTATCTCCCAGGCCCCCGTATGGCTTCGCTCCAGAGCGAAGTTCAGGCGCTGCTGACTCTGCTGCAGCGCCTCCTGCGCACGCTTGCGAGCGGTGATTTCCAGCACAAACACCGATAGCCCGTCCGGCGCCGGGTAAATGCGGTTTTCAAACCAACGCTGCTGCGGTGCGTAGTAATCCTCTATCTCAACAGCGCATTGCTGCTCCATCGCCCGGTGATAGGCGTCATAGAACGGCTGGCCGACGAATTGCGGAAACACTTCCCAGATGTTGCGCCCGAGCAGCGCCTGCGGCTCCCAGTTCAGGGTCTTGGCGGCGCGCGTCGTCAAGTAGGTAAAGCGCCACTGCCGGTCCAGCGAAAAAAATGAGTCGGTAATGCTCTCCAGTGTGACGGCGAGTCGCTGTTGCAGTGCCTGCTCTCTGGCCTCAACTTGCTTGCGCTCGCTGATATCGAAGGTAGTCCCGGCCATGCGAATGGCGCGACCGTCCGCGTCCCACATCGCCTGTCCGCGGCTATGAAACCAGCGGCTGTCGCCGGTCTTGGAACGGGCCCGAAATTGAAAGTCATACGGCAGCCGCTGCGAGAGGTGATCATTCACCGCCAGGCGCCAGCGCGCCACATCCTCGGGCGCCAGCAGCGACTCAAACAGCGCGACCGTGTCCGCCACTGCCGGCACATCCCAACCGAGCCGGCGCCAAAACTCCGGCGGGAACTCAATGGCGTTACTCTCGATGTTCCAGCTCCAGACATCGCCGCCCGATGCCGCCAGGCGAAAACGCTGTTCACTCTCACGCAGCGCCACCTCGGCTTGCTGCTGGTCTTCCAGGATGCCCAGCAGCGCGGCGCGCGCCTGGGTCGCTTCGACCAGCAAGCGCTGCATGTCACGCTCGGATCCTTGGCGCCGCGCGACGTCATCTTTCAGCGCGCGATTGGAGGCCTCCAGCGCAAACGCCTTTTCTTCGAGCTTGCGCACCAGCACTTCGTTGTATTGGCGCAGCAGAATTTCCTCGTCGCCCGCAGGCACTGCCGCTGGCGTCAGTGTTCCCGCCCGCTCGCGCGCCAAAACCTCGCGCAGTTGCGCCATAAAGGGCTGCGGCTCGGCCGGCTTCAAGATGAAGGCATCGGCGCCCAGGTCGAGCGCGAGTTGCTCGTCTTTCGGTTCGGTATAGGTGGCGGTATAAACAATGAACGGTATGCCCTTGAGCCGCTCGTCGGCGCGCCACTGGCGCAGCAGCGTGTAGCCGTCCATCACCGGCATCAGCAGGTCGGAGATGACCAGTTGCGGCGGCTGCGCGCGCGCCTTGAGCAGCGCCTCGGCGCCATGGTGCGCCTCTTGCACGTCATAGCCGTGCCCTTGCAGCAGCGCGCGCAGAAAGTAAAGGTTTTCAGCCCGGTCATCGACGATCAAAACCTGTGTCATGGCACGGCCTCCTGGCAGGCACTTTGGAGAATGAAGTCGGTCCGGGGCCGAACTGCGCACGGACCATGAACCAACACGTCGCCATTGTGAGCGCCCCTTTCGTCATTGCAAGCACCTTTTCCGTCATTGCAAGCACCTTTTCCGTCATTGCGAGCGCAGCGAAGCAATCCATGGCTGCGGCCTGCATGGATCGCCACGGCCTGCGGCCTCGCGATGACGGGGTTTTCATGATTAGGCGTGCTGCCCACTGGCTGCATGAAAGTTAGTACAAGCGACGTACATCTGCAAGGATATCCCAGGCCGAGACTCCTATGCCATGGCCGGCAAAAACCGCTCAACCGTCGCGACAAAACTCTCTGGGTCAATCGGCTTTTCGATATAGCCCTGGCAGCCGGCGGCGGTAGCCGCCAGGCGGTCGTTGGCCATGGCGTAGGAGGTGACGGCAACAATCGGAATGGCGGCCAGCGCCGGGTCGCTCTTGAGCGCACGCGCCACCGCGTAGCCGTCCATGCCGGGCAACTGGATGTCAAGCAGGATCAGCGCCGGGCGCACTTCGCCGGCCAGCTCGATGCCGCGCGGGCCGTCGCCGGCGTGCACCACCTGATAGCCGCGCGCCTCCAGCAAAAAGGTGGCGAGGTAGCGGTTTTGCTCGTTGTCTTCGATCAGCAGCAGGGTTGGCCTCATGCTTGGTTCTCCGGGTTCAATGGCAAGGTGAAAGTGAAGGTGCTGCCGTGTTGCCAGACGCTCTCGGCCGTGATGCTCCCGCCCATCAGATCGGCCAGGCGGCGGCAGATGGCCAGGCCCAGCCCGGTGCCTTCGTGGTTGCGCGACAGGGCCGAGTCAATCTGGCGAAACGGCTGAAACAATACTGCCATGTCTTGCGGCTTGACGCCCATGCCGGTGTCGCTAACGCGCAGGCAAACCGCTGGCCGCCATGTGGCTGCGCCCTCGGCGCGGTAGTCGTCGATCAGCTCGGCCGCCAGCGTCACCGCGCCCTGCGCGGTGAACTTGATGGCGTTGGAGAGCAGATTGAGCAGCACCTGCTCGACGCGGCGCGCATCGCCCTGCGCGCCATCCAGCCTGGCGTCCAGCCTCACTTGCAGCACCAGCCCCTTGGCTGCGGCGAGCGGGCGGGCAATGCCAGTCACCTTGTCAATGGATGCGCGCAGGTCGAACGGCGCACAGCCCACCTCCAACTGTCCGGCTTCGATCTTGGAGATGTCGAGCACGTCGTTGATGAGCGCCAGCAAATGCCGCGCGCTGGCCTGCACCATGCCGAGTTGCTTTTGCTGCTCGGCGTTGAGCGGCCCGGCCAGCCCCTGCAAGATGATGCCGGTAAAGCCGATGATCGAGTTCAGCGGCGTGCGCAGCTCGTGGCTCATGGTGGCCAGGAACGACGACTTGATGCGGTCGGCCGCCTCGGCGCGCTCGGTGGCCAGGCGCAGCTCTTCGTTGGCGTCGCGCAGCTTGCGCTCGGCGCGTTCGCGCTCGGCAATTTCGCGCGTCATGTCTTCGTTCACATGGCGCAGCACGATGGCGTTGCGCTCGGAGAGTACGATTTCGCGGCGCAGCCGCAGCAACATGGTGAGCAGCATGAGCACGCTCAACAACGTGCCCAGCGCCAGCAACACCACGGCCTGCTGGCCGCTGGCGTCGGCCGCACTCTCGCGCGCCGCCAGGGCCACAACCACCTCCTTGGCCTGGGCATCGAAGACGACCCGAAGTTGGTCCATCGCTGCCTTGCCAGAGCCGCCTTTCACCGCCGCCAGCGCTGCCTCCAGCCCGAGCTCGCGGCGCAGCGCGATGATCAGTTCCAAATGGTCTAGTCTTTGCCCCACCAGTTGGTACAACTCGTCGCCGTTGCGCGTCTGCCCCCGAAACTCGTGGCCCAGTTGCTCAACCAGGGCCAGGCGCGGGTAGATCTCCCGGCGCGCAGCAATATAGGGCGCCAGATAGGCCTCGTCGCCGGTCAGCAGGTAGCGGCGCTGTCCGGTCTCAGCATCCTGCACGTCGGAGAACAGGCTCTTCATCTCGACCAGCAAGCGCGAGACCCGGCTCGCCTCCATGGCGACGACACGCCGGTTGATCATTTCGCGCACGCTCAGGGCGTTGACTGCCATCAACACCAGCAGTGCACAAACAAAAATCGCGATGACGGTGCGCCACGCTGGCAGATAACGCACGCCGCGCACTTCGGCGCGCCGCGCCTGGCTTAGTTGCGCCGCGCGGCGGCGCCGCTCCAATAGCGCCGTGACGTGGCGGCTGAGCACGCGAAGCGCCTGCTGCTGCGACGCGTCGAGCGTGCGCGGCACGCGGTCGATCACACACAGCGTGCCCAGCGCCTGGCCTTCGGACGTGACCAGCGGCGCGCCGGCGTAAAAGCGGATGTTGGGGTCGCCGGTGACCAGCGGGTTGTCGGCAAAGCGCTCGTCGAGCGCGGCGTCGGCAATGATGAAAAGATCCGGCTGCAAAATAGCGTGGCCGCAAAACGAAATGTCGCGCCCGGTCTCGCAAGCCGCCAGCCCGACGCGGGCCTTGAACCATTGCCGGTTTTCATCAATCAGAGAGATCAGCGCAATCGGCGCGCCGCAGATGTGGCCGGCCAGCGCCGTCAGGTCGTCAAACGCCTGGTCGGGCGCGGTGTCGAGTACCTCAAAGCTGCGCAGTGCGGCTAGCCGTGTGGCTTCATTGGCTGGCAGGGCGGGTGGTTTCATCGCTGTCGCTCCCTTTTGTTTGTAGCCCTTACTGGCTAGCGTAGCGCGCCGGCTCGGCAAGGCGGGCGCGCAGCTCGTTGACCTCGCTCTTGAGCTGCCCAAGGCGCTGCTCGCGCCCCAGTGTGGTCCGGTACCAGCGCCGTAACTCATCGAGTTGCGCGCTGCGCTCTTGCTGCGAGAGTGCGCGCTCAATGGCAACGGCTGTCAGATGCGTCCAGCGCGCTACCAGTTCCAGATCGGTCGCGCCCGGCGCGTGGGGTGATCTGTAATAGACGGCAAAGGTGCCCAGCACCTTGCCGTCTGCCGCGCGCACAGGCCTGGACCAGCAGGCGCACAGTCCGTGCTGCAACGCCAGTGCGGCGTAATCGGCCCACAGCGGGTCGGTTGCAATGTCGGTGACGATCACCTGCTCATTGCGAAAGGCGGCGGTGCCGCAGGAGCCGGCCTTCGGACCGATCGCTTGTCCGTCGATGGCGTGGTTGTACTCTTCTGGCAGACTGGGCGCCGCACCGTGGCGCAGATGAACGCAGTCGGCGTCAAGTAACAGGATAGAACACAGCGCGTCGCGCGCCGTGGCCTGGACGTTGCGCGCAATGGCCTCCAGCAGCGCGGTCAACGGGGCGCCGGTAGTGAGCAGTTCCAGTACAACTTTTTCTGTGCCCAACAACGCCTGGGCCAGTTTGCGCTCGGTGACGTCTTCGCCGATGCTGGCGGTGCCGACGATCTCGCCGCCAGCACTGCGCAACACAGAATTGCTCCACTGAATGGTGCGGCGTGCACCGCTGTGGGTGAGTAGCTCGTTCTCAAAGTGGCGCGCCACGCTATCGTCCGCCAGCATGCGCAGGAAGACCGTTTTCACATCGCCAAGCTCCACCGGCACAAACATTGAAAACCAGTCCTGCCCAAGTATTTGCTGGCGGCTCCAGCCAGTGAGTTGGCACAGGAAGTCATTGCAGTAGAGAACGTGACCGTCACGGTCGAGCATGACGGAGAGCAACTCGACCGAATCCATCAGGTCGCGGTAGCGCCGCTCTGACTCGCGCAACTCAAGCAGCGCGCTTTGGCGCGCGTCCAGCATGGCGTTGAACTGCGCGGCCACGGCAGCGATTTCGCGCGGACCACCGCTAGTCGCACGCGCCGCTTCGTCGCCAGCGGCAACGCGTGCGGCCGTGTCGGCAATTTGCCGCACCGGAGCGGCAATGCCACGAATCAACCAGACAACAAGGGTGAGCGCGAGCACCAGTGCGGCGGCCGAGATCAGCAGCTGATCACGCAATTCAAGCCGCGCCGGTGCCAGCGCAACATCGCGCGCGATCCCGACGTACGCAACCCAAGGCGCGAGTTGCGCTGTGCTGTACCCGGAGAGCCGCTGGACGCCGTCGGAGGCCACCACGTCGGACGCGAATTCACGCTCACGCAGCGCGCGTTGGAAGTTGGTGGAAGCGCTCAGATCGCGGCCAATCCACTGCTGCGCGTTGATCGAGCGCGCCACTACGATCCCCTTCTCATTGAGCACCGTCATGACTGAGGCGGGCGGCAGGCCCTGCGGGATCAGCAACTCCTGAAAGCGGGCGAGCCGCGTTGACATCGAGACCACGGCCAGCACCTGACGGTCCGATGCGAGGATTGGACGCGCTGCGATGACGATCCACTCGCCAGAGGTGCGCGACAGGATCGGATCGCCAATGGCGAAGTCGTGCTTCGCCACCGCGTCAATGAAGTATTTCCGGTCGGCGAAATTGAGCAGGGCGCGCTCACCAACTGTTGCGGTGGAGGAACTGAGCATGCGACCGTCCAGAGCCAAGACGGAGATGCTGCTGAAGTACGGTGGCAGCCCGCGCTGGATCTGGCGCAGCCTGGCGTCATTGGCCTCGATCGCACCAAGTTGCGGGCCGACCGCGACTGCGACCGTGCGCAGCAGCGCGTCCATGTTGCTGAAATGGTCGTCCACGCGTGAGCTCACGACGCGCGATGCTGCCAGAGTTTGCTCCAGCGCAGCACGCCGGTAGAACCCTTCCTGTCGTTGCAGACTAGCCGCAGTTGCCACCAGAGAGAAGGCGATCACGACCAGCACGAGGATCAGCAACTGGGTGCGAATCGAGGACCGCAGGGAAAAGTGGGCTGGGCGAACGAAGGTCATGGGCGCGGCGGTTGTGGCTTATCCGGCCCTGACGTATGGGGCAGGCAACGCGAACTCCCAGCGTCGGGACGCGGATTTCGGGACAAATCGGGCAGTGAGTGACAGCACGGTGGCAAATCCTACTCCGGTTCCATGCGTTGTTACATTGAATTGCACCGAAATACGACTGGCCTGCCCGGAGGGGATCGAACCCCCGACCCACAGCTTAGAAGGCTGATGATACAAGTTATATTTTTACCAATATAAACAACAACTTAGATACGTTTTTTGATACAATAAAACCCTCATATCTCACCAAACTCTCACCAGACCATGGTGGAATTTGAAAGGTTCTGATGGGCTCTATCAAAAAGCGCATCCTCAGTGACGGCAAATCGGTCTATGACTGCCGCGTTCATCGCAGTGGCTCAGGAACCCTCAGCAAGACCTTCAAGAAGAAGGAGGACGCCGAAAGCTGGGCGCGTGCTGTCGAGGGAAAAATTGATCGCGGCGAGAACATCAGCCGCAAAGCCGACAAGACCATGTTCACGGTCGCTTGTGAGGAATACATCAAGCACTACCGACCTTTGAAAACCAAATCGAGAAAGCTGACCGAAGGTGAAATTCAGACAGTCCAGCGACTTGCCTACGACTTCGAAGACCTGGCGCTTAGCAAAATCACAAACCAGGTAATTCAAACCTGGATTGATCTGTTCTTGAAAACTGAAGTAGCGCCACAAGAGCGAAAGAAAATCCATCCTTATTACAACGCGGGGTTGGACAAGAACGGCGAGAAAAAGAAATACAGCGAGAGCACCGTTAGACGGCACTACTTCGTGTTGAAAAAAATCCTAGAGTGGTATTCGGTTCGAGAGGACTTTATCCTGCCTAGCAACCTCTTTTTGCAGCTTCAAATTCCGCGAGCATGGGCCGGTAAGCGAAAACGTCGCCTTGAATCTGGGGAACTGGAACTGCTCCACACCGCAGCTCTCAAAGGTTACGACCACAAAGTCGAGTGGCCGTTGCTGATCGACTTTGCCTTGAACACAGCGGCCAGGTTGCAAGAAATTCTCAAAACCAAATGGAGTGACCTCAATTTGGAAGGTCGAAGCTGGACTATCCCGCCAGAGAACGTGAAAACATCGACCTTCCGAACTGTGCCCTTATCAAAAAAATCGCTCGCCATTCTGGAAAAAATGGAAGCTCTGAAAGTGAAGGGAGAGGAGCGAGTCTTTCACATGTGGGCCAATAGCGCGACCGTGAGTAAAGGTTTCCGACGCCTAACGGTTCGAGCGGGTATTGACGACTTTCGCTTTCACGACCTGCGACATGAAGGTGTTAGCCGCCTGTTTGAAACCACTGATCTGACCGATAGCGAAATCATGAGCATCACTGGCCATACATCATCGGAAATGCTCAAGGCCTATTCAGCACTGCGGCCAAGCGCCCTCGCCCGTCGACTTGATGGTGAAAAAAGGTAACCTATTGCTACCACATTTGCAGTGGCAGTAACCGCATCAAGCCGGTTCAACCGCCCGAATTTTGCGTGGCCTTCCACCCAGACGGCCATTAGCGCGGGCGGCGTCGGCCTTCTGGGGAGTGACTGCCTTGCCGCCAACCTTGCCCATGGCTTGTGCCATCCACTTGCGGGAGCCAAAAAAGCCTTGCAATAGTGCAGGCAAGTACAGATCAGCATCCAACTGCGGGAAGTGCAGACCCAAGCCTGATGGTGATATTTCGATATCAGCCAACTGCGCCGGACGCGCCGCTTCCAGCCCTTGTGCATCATGGGGTTTGAATCCGATTTCCAGACCGGTGCTCAACGCAATGACTACGCGTCCGACACGACGGTCATACCGTGCAGTAACAGCCGTGGGAGTGTTCGCCAGAACCTTCTGACCTCGGGCATTGGCATCAATGATGTCAACGGTGTCCGGCAGCGTGTCCTTAATAGCCATGAATCACTCTCCACTGTTCGTGCAACTTCGCCACTTCCTGACCAAGTTCCGTCGCAATCATCGCCAGGTCGCGCTCGGAAAACCCGTAGTTCTCCCGCAAATCTGGTGGGCCTGATGGCGGATTGAGCCTGAAGACAGCGTCGCAGCCTTTTCCCATCACATGCACATGAGCTGGGCGATGGTCATTGGGATAGATGACAACACGCAAGCCATGAAATCGAAGAACTGTTGGCATGGTATCAGAAACCTAAACGCTTGGGTTATTTATTACCAAAGCACCCTACTGAATCAAGCACCCTGCCCTACGGCGTTGTCCTCGACCCACTTGATCATCGCTAACAGCTTCGGGTCATTCACTCCACAGAACGCGTTGCGATCCGTCGTTTCATACGAGCAATAAAATGCCTTCAAGTCTTTCGACGCATCCAGTTCCCGCATCACCTCACACAAGCCACGCACGATCAGGTGACTGATTAGCGCGGCAAGGTTTTGTTCGCGCGAAACGGCGTCTATCACCTTTATCAGCCGGTTGTCCATCTTGAACGTCATCGGCGTGTGGGTGCTGCCCGGCATCCTCGTGTAGGCCTGAATCTTTCTGGTTTTCGGATAAATGGCCATCACGGTATCCAAGAGTCCCTTGATTGGGGCATCAGTCAAGTTGGCCCGCGCCTGCTGCAAAAAAGCACCCAACGCCGCACGGTCGTCTGCGGATTCCTGAGGTTGAACATTCGCGGCCAAATTTGGCGTCTTTGTCACGCCCTTGACTCCCTTGCGGACTGGTTTCTCTACCTGTTTGGCTTTCATTGCGGTGACTACTGTTTAGTTGATGACGTAATGCCGCAGGTCAGGCAGCAACTAAAAATGTTTGTGACTGAGTTAGGTCAATTCTCATGCCACTGATCATACAGCAATACGCCACGACCTACTTGTCATTTTGGAACGCGTCATGTACTCTGACTGTTCAACTACCAAAATGAAGGAGCACAATTTGACTACATCACTTCAGATGCACTCCACGCCCGTGGATCTGACCATCGATCCGACCCACGACGCAGCGCGCAGCACATCGAATTCGACTGCACTCAGTGACTTGGAGGGGTATTGCGAACTCGACGAACTGTTACCCGAAGAAGATCGGTTTGTCGTGCAGCCCAAAATACCTTTTGCGGTCACAGCCCGCACATGTGGGCAAAACAACGTATGGTTTCAATCGACTTTTTCATCGCGTCTAAGCTGGCTTAAAGAATTGGGTATGGTTGCTGAATTGGACGATTTCGACCAGTTCTCCTTGCAAGACCCGAAGCACCCGTTTCAGATTTTTCTCTGCAATCGGAACCCCGACAAGCCGTTCTGCGCTGCAAAAAGAGAAGCCATGGCAGATCGTTTTTGCAGAACGCTCGCAGAATTGCATCCCATGCTATTGGCCCGTTTCGAATACGTACAGCTAGTTGGCCGCGACCTACACCACAATACATTGCTCAAATGCTATCTTCCCAGAATGATCTTTGAGGACATACTCCCGGATTGGTGCCACGTTGACTCCCAAGGCTCGGCTCACTCCACTCAACTTCTGATGGACCCAAAAGTCCTGCGATCAATGAAGAATCTCTACCGAGGGGCAAAGCTCACTCGCAATATCAAGTCCCTGGTGAACGCGTTCTTGATTGAGGCTACTGATCGAAATGTCAAGACTGGAAAGCTGCAAATTGCCGTTGGGAACCACAAATGGACCCTTGATTCAGCAGTCATCGCAGGCGGTATCGAATTTCAACCCAAAGTGGGAAATGTTCCATTCAAGGCAAGAGCGGGTAGCAGAGCACAGCCAACAAAAGATTCATTAAGAGGCGGGTGGGCGTTTGCAATGCGGGGGGCCCAAAAGGACGATTGCATCTTCGTCGTAAGCTGGCAGAGGCTAAAGCGGGACTTCGGAATTACCGAGAAGCAGTTTAGCGCTGCCTCAGCATTGATTCCTGACCCAATTGATGCGCTGCGTGCATGTCACGCACAAAACCAGAATGTAACAGGGTCTACGGCGTGCACTGCCATTGAGCAAGACTTCGATTTTTCCGGCGAGTGATTGATCGCACGCAGGCCAACGGCACCAACGAATCAATTGCGCTTTGGCTTGGCCCACCGCAACTTGCAAGCCTCAAACGCCTGGCGCATCATGGGACTCAACGTGAAGGCCTTTTCAATCCCGCGCACGCCACCGGAGTATTTCTTCAACTCGTACAAGTGCTCGTCCGCGTCAATCACCACCTCGATGTCTCGGTCCACCCACGAATTTTTCGTAATGAAGTAGCCGATTCTGTTCACGGTGGACCATCCAGCGCTGATGTATTCGGTACCGCCATCTTCGGTAGTCTTCAAGGTCCAGATTTGGCTGGGCAATGTACGCCGGACCAACTCCACTTGGTCGCCATAGGTTTCAAACATCGTGCCATCAAACGACGCCTTTCCATCGATGGGATTGCTGATCGGCACGAACTGGCTAAACCACTCGTCGTAGGTGATCAGCAGCGTTTTGGATAACGCAATTGCTGGCGGGGTGGAAGTTGAACTGGCTGAACTCAGCGCTTGTGAGGCGACTGTGGAACTGGCCGAGGCGGCTTGGGAAATCATGGTGGTGTTGCTCCTTTTGTTAAGCCGCAATTATATGTGCATTGCCCACATAGTGCAAGTATGATTATGGCGTTTTGCATTTATGCAGCAGGGCGACGAAGCTTCAAAATTGCCCGCATCCTTCAATGCATGGTTGGCGAATCCGTTGGAGTCCAGGCGTTGCCCTTACCAAATACCGAACCCTGCGGAGACTGCACCGTGATCGGTGCGGGGACGGTTGAAACAGTAGAGGTTTGTGCCAGATGACTTGGTACCGACAACGTGTCAATGGGTGCCAGCCCCAATTTGTCGCCAAGCACAAAGGCAACGGTTGCGGGTGCGTTTCCAATTGTTCGCTCTTGCTCAAATCGAATCTGCTCTTCACCGCAGTCTTCCACCGTAATGCCATATTGGCTGTTCAAAACTTGATCGAGGGCTCCGACGTACTGCGTAAGCGTGCGGGACTGCCACCATTGGCGCACCAATCCCTGAACATAAGGCAGCATGGCAACATCCCGTATTGCAATGGCTTCGGTCAGTTCCGCCAACTCAATGGCTGAACGCACCTCCAAACGTTGACCAGAAGGCTCGACCAGGAAACTGCGTGCATGATCATCCTGTACCAATGACCATCCAGCGTCTTGTACCGTTCCGAGGTGGCTCCAAACTTTGGTGTTAAGGGCCTGCCCGTCAGTCGGACTGACACCGTAGCGAAGGGTCAAACGCCACGAGCCGGTGTGACTTTGCTCACATTGGATGACTTGGCCCTCAACCACACTGCACAGGCCGCTGTCGGGTGCATTTGGCGTCCAACGCACGCGCTGACCGATTTCCACTGGCGGACGCTGGATTTCACTCTTCGTAGAGAACGCATGCGAGCCACGGCCGGTATGCCGATAAGCCAACTCCTGTAAATCGGAATAGGCAAACCATTCCGGTAAACCATGATCGCGCCGGTATTTCTGGAAAGCATCCAACGATGTCAAGTTCGATGCAAACCCCAGTGCATCGGTGACTTTCAAAGCCTCGCCATCAGCGGTGATGTTGGCCACGAAAGCTTCCCTCTTCCATCGTGCAGTCATGCTGGCGGCATCCAATCCACGGATGTCGGTGCCACTGGCCATGGAGGACGGCCCCACCAACAAGATGTTTTGATGACGTGCCGTCTCATGCAAGTGCTTGTTGTCTACGCTGTCCCAATGCAGCTTGAGATAGAGACTACCGTTCGGTGGTTCGACCCACTCGCCACGCAGAATCAGGTTGTGGCTGCGATCCTGGCAAAGGTAGCTGACTTGATGCCCGCGCAATGCCCTCAGACTCTCTTCCATGGCGCGCTCCACTGCCGCGACTCTGGCTGGTACGCCTTTGGCCTCCCAGTACGCGTTGAGCGCATCAAAGACACCCGCTGGCATGTTGTCGTATTTGCCAGTGACCGTTCCCATCAGGATGCCCACAATTCTTTCCGCCGATTTGTCACCCTGTGACGAAGTCCCAGCATCCGGCACCGAGATGGTGATTGCGCCCTGGCGTGCCTCATGCGGGTCGTAGCTGAATCGGGCATTGGGGTGAATGCGAAGCACCGCATCTACGTATTTCGAATCCAGGGTCTGTCCGTTGGACAGCCACACGATTTGAGAATCGGTCAATGTCTTTGCCTCGGCTGCAAGCGTGCCGGAGATGGCCACCGGCACAACAGGCTTTCTGGAGCGCCCCTCAAGATCCTTGGGCCATATCCGCTGAATATCGACTGTCTGAATATTCTTTGCGTTGTCCGGTGATTGGCTCAAGGGTAGGTGTTTGTTGTTCTGCGCATTGGTCGAATCAAACAACAAGGCAACATGACGGTTCGACCAGGCACGCTTCACGCCATCAGGGGTTACGACATCGCCCTGAAAGGCGGCGTTTTCACCCCAGAGCGCATTTTGTTCATGGGCGCGTGCACTGGGTGCATTGGACGGGAAATGCCTTGAATACGGCAGCCCCCGCTCCAACTCGCGGGCATAGCGTTGCAAGCTCGATGCGTAACGCTGTCCGGAGCGGGTCAAAAATGTTACCGGTGCACCCTGAAAATCATGGCCTTCTTCTGCCAATCCGGCCTTGATCAACGAAGTGACATTGCGACCGTAGTCACCAAATGCCAGTTTGCCGAAACCGACATCTGCACGCAGCAACAACATCCGATGGTTGTTGGACAAGGCCATGGCCAATTCCTGGGTGGCCAGCATTGCCTCAGCGGACAGGGAGTCTACGGTTGCCAGCATGGCGGCATGAAAATCATGAATCAGAGAATCACGAACGGAATCGGGCTGTGCGATCTCCAACGCCAGATAGGCGTGCAGCTGCTTGGGTGTTTCGGAGTGAATGAATGTACTCATGGTGCGGCCCTGGCTTCACTGCGACATGCCAAAACCGGCATGTGCGCTTGATGACTTCGAAACAGGCGCGACAGAAGGTGCTGACCAAGGATTAGCCGCAATCGTTTGTTTGGATTCCACCGTTTGAATGGCCGCAATGACCGTCGGGCTGACACCATCCATGGTGTGACCCATACCGGGAGTTTCGCTTGCCAGCTTGGCTGCTGCTTCCAACTGGATGGGGTGCTTTTGCATGACCCAGTCTGCTGCTTTCTCGGCGGCGGAGAACGCCGCGAAGAGTGCTTTGGGGTCATCAAGAATCAAGGACTTCCAGGATTCCAGATAGGCTGCGGTCCGCTTGATGGTCTCGGAGTTCGCTCCAACTCCCAAAAGAGACTGGGTTAGGAATGTCGATCCTGTTTCCGCAATCAGCTCCTCCTTCTCGTAGGCAAATGAGCCGTCCCCAGGTCTGCCTTTGAGGTCCCGGCCGATCCTGCTCGAATGTCCAGTGGAATGGCTTGCTTCATGCAACAAAACCGCGTAGAACTTGTCTCGCGCAGATTCAATGACGGCTCCATTTTCATCAAGGGTGTCGACGAACTGGCTGCGCAAGGGCATCATAATTACATCTGTTGATGGACTGTAATACGCACGGTTCTGGGCTTCGTTTTTGACCGGCACCCCCAATTGGTCGATGAGCTCCTCTATCGCAGCCGCCCGCTCCCATTGCTGCTTTTCCGCTGTGTCTGGCAAAGCGGTCAGGTTTGCAATGTTGCTCCCATGAAAAACCACGTAGCTTTGAAGGTAACTTCGCCCTTTGACGATACGTGTCACAGGCTTGCCATCGGCATCCAACTTGGGCTTGCCCGCACTGTCGAGCACCGGCATCTTTTTCTCAATGAAACCCATCTTGTAAATGGGCAAGCCCTTGGCCCCTTTCATGACGTGGGGCAGGTCTTTTTCTGGGGTACCGTTCTTGGCCATTTCGCGGGCCATCGCCTGGATTTGCTTGTAGGTCATGTAACGGGCATCCGAGGACTCTTTGTCGACCATGTCAAAGGTCAGCAATACCCGGTTCATTCCCGAGTAATTGAGGCCTGACTGGGCATTGTGGGGACGGCCTCCATTGGCTGCTCCTTTCCAGGGCTTCTGCCAAATCGAAGTTCCGGCATCAATGGCGGCGACGATGCGTTCTGCGGCTTGCCGGTACAAGTCATTGGTAATGCCCTCCATGGTCTTGGCGGGTTGCACTGGCTCGGCAGTCTCATCAACTACGGGTGATGCATCGTCGCCCGCTGCATCGATAGTCGTAGTGGCCGTGGCGTCCGTAGAAGGGTCGCTATCGATGGAGGGCTCTTTGCTTGCCTTGGCCTTCGGTGATTTTGCTGCCTTGGTGATTGTCGTTTTCGCACCCTTTGCCGCCTTGGATTTTCTCGTGGTGACGTTCTCTACACTTACTACCGGCGCGGTGCCTGGCACAAATGGAGCAACGCTGCGCGTGCCGCCCGCATAGGTGACCTGCACAACGTCATCGACGGCCAGACCATCGGCCTGGTGCACCACGAAGGAGCCTTTGTCGTTGAGTCTTTGCAGCGCCTGGCCCTCGTGAATCGACACGATGACTCCCTTGTACTCGGTCGGCTTGTCGCCGTCCGCTTTGACGTTGTAAACGCGTGCTGTCGTGCCCTCGGGTGCAAAGTGTTGGGCGTGTTCAATCAGTTCTAATTTATCCATGGTGTTCTCCTTGGGGATGGGGTTAAGTTGCTGGGTGGTGCCCGTGCCAACATCGGTTGTGTTTTTCGTTGGTGCGGGGGGTTGTGGACTGCTCGGTGGCACCGTGCCATCGGGTCCTTGGTCGCGGTCGTTATTGCTGTCATTACCGTTGTTGCCTATTGGTGGCATTGAAGGGTTAAAGGGACGGTCCAGCCATTGCCCATAGGGCCATGACGGATCACTGCTTTCACAGTCAGAATTGCGAGACTGGCCTGACTTCAGGCGGATGCCATTGCGGTCCTCAACAATCGGGAACCGGGTTTTGGCAAGCCACTCCGAATCGGTGCGGTATTGCGGTGCGTAGTGGCGGCCATTGGGTGCGGCCTGGCGCGACCAGGCCGGAACATGCTCTACGGTGTACCGATGCACGTAGGCCGACAATGCCGCTTGGCGCTGTGATCCTGGCAAATGGTTTCCATAAAGCATGCGGGGTTCTGCCATGGCGTTCCTCAAAACTGCCCGTCGATATTGATTTGGCAATACAGGCGACTTTCCACACCCAGCACCAACTGGCGCTTAAAGTGAGCAAACGCCTTGTGCTGCTCCATTACTGTCAGGCGGTCTATCTCGGCGTTGATAAGACCGACGGCATCCAATAAAGCTCGGCGCTTGTGGTGCAGCAGTCCCATGCGCTCGGTCTGAAAGATCGGCATGTTGCGATGCGTCACCGTTGGACAGAGATTTGAAATGCCCGCCATGTTGTTCACTCGAACAACTCCTGGTCGTCGACATCAAAATACATGTCGCTCTGGGGGCTCCCAAGACCAAAGCCACAGCCTTGGTCAATGGACAGAACCAGGACCGATCCATGGAGGTCAACCAACTCGGTTTCGATAGCAGCGTCAAACGACGCTCGAAGTGCGTCGATCAATGCGGGTGCAGTGAGGGGGGTAATGTGAAAGCGTAGATCTGGTAGATCTGGTGCGCGACTGGTATCTGCTGACTCTTTTGTTCTTGATGGCATGAATAGACTCCTGAGGGGTGCGTCTATTCAACGTATCACAAATTGCCGCATATTGCCAATATATTGATGGCATACTGAAATTTTTCGGCAAAAGAAAAACCGCACCCATCGAAGACAGAATGCGGTTAGTTAGTGGCGAGGGCGTGAATTTAACTAACTTGATCGCTAGCCAGGTCCATTTCGTCAACGCTAAAACTCTCACTTGGCCCCGCGACGCCTCTAATTTGGTTGATGACCCAGTTAGCCGCTTCCACCATGTCTCTGTAACTGCCCTCCGCGACCAGCGCTAATTGTTTAACATCCTTATCCAGCTTCATCAGATCCAGAAGTGGCGGGTAAAGACTGCACTTGGCATTGGTAGCGCAGTCACGCAAGGAAGCATTGATCGCCTGGTGGTGAGGCAAGTCGAACGATTTGCCCAGTTGTACCCACTTCCCGTAAAGTAGGGCCAACTCTCGCGCATATTGGAACACCCGTGGCGCATACACTTTTCGAGTTAACTGGTAATCAAACTTCGCTGGGAACATCATCAATGCGATGGGGTGGGCGGCGAATGCTGCGCGTTGCACGGAAACGTGCATGGCCGTTATCGATTCACCTTCGACGTTGGGGATGACTTTACCGCGCCCCCTGGCTTCGACAAACTCAACGACCAGTGGTGTGGATTTGACCGCGATGCATAACCATTGGTTGTAGGGTCGCACGAGGGAGTTGTGTTTCAACACCGTCCAATCCCTGCGAAGCGCGTTCTCAATGATGTTTTCGGCACGGCGAATCTTATGTTGACCCTTGCGCGGCCCTTTGATCCCCAAATCAACATGCGGCAACTTCGCGAGCTCGGCGGCCTTGGTCTCATCGCTCGCGTCGTACACATCCTCTACCTGAACACCTCCGCCAGCCGACTTGGCAAGGTCAGGTAGCGCCGGAAATGCCAACGCCGTGCCAGACTCGTATAAGCGAAGGATGTCCGCGTGAATGTTCGCCAAAAAGTGGGGATCGTCCGACTCCCAGTAAGCCTGTTCAGCTTCCTCGCGGCTCTTGATTTCTTGATATTTAGCCAATGTGAATCTGGATAGTAGTAGACGATGTGACTGTGACGACAAAAAGCCGTATTATTATAATACGTCAATGGTTTTTTGAACTTATCACGAAAGAACGTAAGTCCCACAACCTGCTAGGCTCAATTGGGCCGAATCGGAGCAATTCGGGTTGATCTGGGCATTGCCGGGCTGATTCAGGCAATGGCAGGCATGGCAGTGACTATCACTTCCCAGAACTAAGCTACGGCAACAGTCAAAGCTCGAAGCCGCCAATCTGGTCTGTATCGTGTTTGAGGGCTTGCGCTGTCTTTTCCGCCTGCTCACTCGCCACTTTTTGGGCAGCCTCTTCCTTCTCCTTTTCTATTCGCAGCACCTTCGGATCGGTCTTCATGATCTTCAAATGAGCAGGTGACCATTGAAATGCCGCCCATTTGTGTGTCAACACAGGGGTAGATAGTGCGTGGAAAGTACGCAGCATGACCTGGAAAAATATCTCATCCATCTTCGCCTCCTAAATCGTAATGCCGTTGGCGGGATTAACCTCCACCGTGGGCATGTTTGCGTAGCTCATGGTGAAGTGCAGATTGGATTCGCCTTTGTCATTGAGCCGCTCGGAAATGGTGTAACCGGTCCCACTCGGACTGGTGATGCAATAGTGAATTGGCGCCTGATCCCCTTTTAAGGCGAAGTTGATGACTGGGACTTGCGGGTATGTCGCACCGCTGTCAGTTCTTAGCCCCACGGGAGGAAACAGCAATGTGATCGGACTCGTTTCCGCCAGCATCGCCATAGCAGGCCCGTAGAAGAAGGCAACGTACACCTTGCGAATGACTCCGACCATGGGTGCAAATATGTACGCGATAGAGGTGATCGGTGCTGGCGTTGGCGGTGCCAGAAAGTGCAGGGCTCTGCTTTTGTCAGCGAAGTCAAAATAGCCGTCCATAACGTTTCCAGGTGCGTAGCTGAACCGCGTCTGGTTGTTCAGGGTCAATATGCTTGGGTAGTTTTCCTTTGGATTTGGCAGTGTGGCCAGCTTGGCAAAGAATGCCGCATCTGGCTGGTAGTCGAGAAGGTAGGAGATGTTTGACATTGGTGGGGGTCCTTATGGTTATGGTGGTTGTGTATGTTCATGGGGCCGCCATTACGGAGCCAATTTCGAGTCCGGCCAGCCCTGAGGACCGGCACGAATATCAGTTGTTTGTCCCAGCCAACTGCACGGGTGTCTGCGAAGGCTGACTTCCAGGTCAACGACCATTTTTTCAAGGGCATTGAGTTGGTCAACGGGGGTTTTCGGGTTGAGCTTGGCTATGGCTAAGCTTGAAACTGCCCTGCGGTGGCAATCCACCAAGTGCGCGTATTGCAGCGCCTTGTACGTTGATAGAGTGCTACCGCCGAGCACCCCGTTCAACATCATGCCGATCATGGGAAACACCTGTCGAACGACGGTGCCGTGGCTTTATGGCGGCAGAGAGCTTCTGTACTGATGGTGCGTATTTTTGGCATCGTGCAAATAACGTAGCACGGCGACACGGGGGTGCGCAAATGAAAACGCGGTGTTGGCACGCAGTCCAATTTTGGAGATGCCGCAGATCAGGCATTTCGACGATGACCGCCCATCCTTTTAAGACAGCACGACAAGTCATCGAAACCATCAAGCAATGTGATTCAATTGCAGGCTTTTCCCCACACAACATTTTCAACTTAAGAAATCACGGAGGGCCAACTATGGCGACGACGAAGAAAGCGAAAACGGCACAGTCCAGCGGAACCACTGTCTACTTCGCGAGCCTGGCGTTCCATGTCCCAAGAAATGGTGCGGTTGTGAACGACGTTGCGATCAACTCTGACTATCCCGCGCTGGTTCAGACATTGCTGGACAATTTTGGCTACTATGCGACGACCAAATTTGAGCTAGTCGAGGCCAAGGTCTCTCCAACTGATCCGAAGGAATACACACTGCGCGTTGGGCACCCATCATGGCCTGATCCCTTCGAGATAAGTTTGACCGCAGGCAAGGGCTGGCTAACTAGGCTGGTCAGGCACTGCGCGCGCCATGCCTGTAAAGGCGACGAAACTCTGATCGAGTTTTTCAGGCGCGATAACTTCCTTGACAGTAGCGACGGCATAACAGTCCAGGAAGGCACTTTCTTGGTACCTAACCCTGTTCAGCAAAGCAATGCGTTGCCGCCAAAGCCTGCTTCCAGTCCCCAGGCTGTGAAGCGAAAGAAGGGTTAGGCACTACGAAATTGGCTCGCTTCCCTTTGCGCCTGTAAGCAGCGTAGTTGATTCGAGAAGTGGTGCCGGTGGGAATGAGCAAAAATATTCTGGGTGCCTGTTCTGGGTGCCAATGCAGGGAATCAGGCAGCGCCAAAATAGGCGTGTTGCTCCTGTTTCGAAAAACCTCGAATTACACTGGTGCCATGAGCATCGAGTCGATTCCCACCTTCACGAAACCGGCACTGGCCTTGTGGGCGCGCATTTCATCAGACCACAAGAAACTGCTACTTGCCAATGTCTGGTGTGGTGCCTGCCGCCATGAGGTCATCATCACCAACTTCACGGGTGCGGTGAAGTCCGGGGATTTGCTTCTGGTCGGTAAATGTGCCGAATGCCATGGGGACGTGGCACGGGTGATTGAGTCGGAGTGACGCTCTCCCATCACCCGTGTTGACGGATTTCCAGCATGAAGCGATTTGAATTCCGCATCGACATCACGGCGCACCAATACCTGAGTTATTACCGGGGTTCCATCAAGCAAGTGGTGGTGCAGTGCACGACCGGGGTCGCTCGACGAGCTCCATCACCGTCATGCCAGGAAGTTCTCGATGGTGCGGCGGTAGACGGCC
>JANNUE010000384.1:0-46447 GCA_031394895.1 Betaproteobacteria bacterium | reverse complement strand
GCAAGCTCGGCGCCGCCAATAACCCGGAATGGAAAACCGTGGCACTTGACGACAGCGGCAAAGTGGTGCTGCCGATGGGCGCGATCGGCTTTCGCTGGGGCGCGGACGGCCGCGCCGACCAGGGTCAATGGACCCTGCAGGCCAAAGAAGCGCGCCACGGCAATGACGTCAAACTCAAACTCTCGGTCATGGAAGGCGGCAACGCCAGCCTCGAGACGGCCAAGGTCGGCTTCCCGTATTTCGGTGGCATTGAGAGCGAGCATTTCCCGAACAACGCCAGCGGCGCGGCTGCCAACAACGTGCTGGTGCGCACGGTGCCGGTGCAGCGCATCGCACTCGGCAAAGAAGGCGACAAGCGCGACGCGCTGGTGGCTACCGTGTTCGACCTGCAAGTGGCCAACTACGGCGTGGCGCGCGGGCTGCCGGGCGAACTCGCGGCCAAGGACTTCAACGACGACACGCCGTACACGCCAGCCTGGCAGGAGCGCATTACCGGCACGCCACGCGAGCAGTTGATCACGGTGGCGCGCCAGTTTGCCGAGAACGCCGACAAGACGCATGGCAAGTCGATGGTCATCATCGGCGCGGCGATGAATCACTGGTACCACGCCGACATGAACTACCGAGGCGTCATCAATATGCTGATGATGTGCGGCTGCATCGGTCAAAGCGGCGGCGGCTGGGCGCACTATGTCGGGCAGGAAAAGCTGCGCCCGCAAACCGGCTGGACCGCGCTGGCGTTTGCGCTGGACTGGATTCGTCCGCCGCGCCAGATGAACTCGACCAGCTTCTTCTACGCGCACACCGACCAGTGGCGCTACGAGAAGCTCGGCATGGAAGAAGTGCTGTCGCCGCTGGCCGACAAAAAGCTGTTCGGTGGCAGCATGATCGACTACAACGTGCGCGCCGAGCGCATGGGCTGGCTGCCGTCGGCACCGCAACTCAAGACCAACCCGCTGCAGGTGGTGCGCGACGCCGCAACGGCCGGCATGGAACCCAAAGACTACACCGTCATGAGCCTGAAAAACGGCTCGCTGGCGATGAGCTGCGAAGACCCGGATCACCCCGACAACTGGCCGCGCAACCTGTTTGTCTGGCGCTCCAACATCCTGGGCTCCAGCGGCAAGGGCCACGAGTATTTTCTGAAGCATCTGCTGGGCACGACGCATGGTGTGCAAGGCAAGGATCTCGGCAAGGATGACGCCAAGCCAACCGAAGTGGTGTGGCACGACAAGGCGCCCGAGGGCAAGCTTGACCTGATCGTGACACTGGACTTTCGCATGAGCACGACCTGCCTGTACTCCGACATCGTGCTGCCAACCGCTACCTGGTACGAGAAGAACGACCTCAACACCAGCGACATGCATCCGTTCATTCATCCACTATCCACCGCCGTGGACCCGGGCTGGCAATCGAAGAGCGACTGGGAAATCTACAAGGGCTTTGCGAAGAAATTTAGCGAAGTCTGCGTCGGCCACCTCGGCGTGGAGCGCGAAATGGTGCTCAGCCCGCTGATGCACGACTCACCGGCCGAGCTGGCGCAGCCGTTTGGCGTGCAGGACTGGAAGCGCGGCGAGATCGACCTGATCCCCGGCAAGACAGCGCCGAACATGACGGTGGTGGAACGCGACTATCCGAACACCTACAAACGCTTTACGGCACTCGGCCCGCTGATGGGCAAGGTCGGCAACGGCGGCAAGGGCATTGCGTGGAACACGCAGACGGAGGTCAAGCAGCTCGGCGAACTCAACGGCCTGGAGCTGAGCGAAGGCGCGACCTGCGGCATGCCGCGAATCAACAGCGACATCGACGCCTGCGAAGTGGTGCTGCAGCTCGCCCCCGAGACCAACGGCCATGTAGCGGTGAAGGCCTGGGGCGCACTGGGCAAACAGACCGGGCTCGACCACACGCACCTGGCAATTCACCGCGAGGACGAAAAAATCCGCTTTCGCGACATCCAGGCACAACCACGCAAGATCATCTCCAGCCCGACCTGGAGCGGCATCGAGTCTGAGACGGTGTCGTACAACGCCGGCTACACCAATGTGCACGAGATGATTCCATGGCGCACACTGCCCGGGCGCCAGCAGTTCTACATGGATCACCCGTGGATGGCGGCCTTCGGCGAGGCCTTCAGCAGCTACCGCCCGCCGGTCGATCTCAAGACCACGGCCGGCATTCAGGGCATCAAGCCCAATGGCAACAAAGAGATTGCGCTGAACTTCATCACGCCGCACCAGAAATGGGGCATCCACTCGACCTACAGCGACAACCTGATGATGCTCACGCTCAGTCGCGGCGGGCCGGTCATCTGGCTCAGCGAGATTGATGCCAAACGCGCCGGAATTGTCGACAACGACTGGGTCGAGCTGTTCAACATCAACGGTGCGATTGCGGCGCGCGCCATCGTCAGCCAGCGCGTCAATCCCGGCATGGTGATGATGTACCACGCGCAAGAGAAAATCATTAACACGCCCGGCTCGGAGATCACGAACGCGCGCGGCGGCATTCACAACTCGGTGACGCGCATTGTGCTCAAACCGACGCACATGATTGGCGGCTACGCGCAGTTCAGCTACGGCTTCAACTACTACGGAACGATCGGCACGAATCGCGACGAATTTGTGGTGGTGCGAAAAATGAACAAGATCGACTGGCTCGATGGCGAAGACGGCGTTGACGTCGGCGCGACCGTTGACCAGGCCTAAGGAGAACACTCATGAAAATTCGCGCCCAAATCGGCATGGTGCTGAACCTCGACAAATGCATCGGCTGCCATACCTGCTCTGTGACCTGCAAGAACGTCTGGACCAATCGTCCCGGCATGGAGTACGCCTGGTTCAACAACGTCGAGACCAAGCCCGGCATCGGCTACCCGAAAGAGTGGGAAAACCAGGACAAATGGAATGGCGGCTGGAAACGCAAGGCCAACGGCCAGATCGAGCCGCGCCAGGGAGCGCGCTGGAAGATGCTGATGAACATCTTCGCCAACCCCAACCTGCCGCAGATCGACGACTACTACGAGCCTTTTACCTACGACTACGACCACCTGCAGTCGGCGCCGGAATCGAAGTTTGTGCCGACCGCGCGCCCGCGCAGCCTGATTACCGGCAAGCGCATGGAGAAGATCGAGTGGGGCCCGAACTGGGAAGAAATTCTCGGTGGCGAGTTTGCCAAACGCAGCGTGGACAAGAACTTTGACGACATCCAGAAGGAGATGTACGGCCAGTTCGAGAACACCTTCATGATGTACCTGCCGCGCCTGTGCGAGCACTGCCTGAACCCGGCCTGCGTGGCGAGCTGCCCGTCGGGCTCGATCTACAAGCGCGAGGAAGACGGCATTGTGCTGATCGACCAGGACAAATGCCGAGGCTGGCGCATGTGTGTCAGCGCCTGCCCGTACAAGAAGATTTACTACAACTGGAAGTCGGGCAAGGCCGAGAAGTGCATCTTCTGCTACCCGCGCATCGAAGCCGGCCAGCCCACTGTCTGCAGTGAGACCTGCGTCGGGCGCATCCGCTACCTCGGCGTGCTGCTGTACGACGCCGACCGCATCGAGCAAGCCGCCAGCGTCGAGCACGACCGCGACCTGTACCAGGCGCAGCTCGACATCTTTCTGGACCCGAACGACCCCAAGGTGATCGCCCAGGCGCGGCTCGACGGCATTCCTGAGAGCTGGCTGGAAGCAGCGCGCAACAGCCCGGTTTACAAGATGGCGGTCGAGTGGAAAGTGGCGCTGCCGCTGCACCCCGAGTACCGCACCATGCCGATGGTCTGGTACGTGCCGCCGCTCTCACCCATCAGCGCCGCCGCCAACGCCGGCCAGCTCGGCGTCAACGGCCAGATTCCGGACGTCAAGCAGTTGCGCATTCCGGTGCAGTACCTGGCGAACCTGCTGACCGCCGGCGACACGCAGCCGGTCGAGCGCGCGCTCGAGCGCATGCTGGCAATGCGCGCCTACCAGCGTGAAAAACATGTGGACGGACGCATCAACACCGAGGTGCTGGACCAGGTGGGTATGAGCCAGCCGGAAGTCGAAGAGATGTACCACGTGATGGCGATTGCCAATTACGAAGACCGCTTTGTGATTCCCACCACACACCGCGAATACGCCGAGAACACCTTTGATGTGCGCGGCGGTTGCGGCTTCTCGTTTGGCAACGGCTGCTCGGACGGCGCCAGCGAAACGAGCCTGTTCGGCGGCAGCAAACGGCGCACGATTCCCATCAAGGCGGAGGTCTGAATATGGCACACCCCCAGGCTTCGCGCACTTCGTGTCGCTGCGCCACCCCCCTGGCAGGGGGCAACGCCAGTGGCCCGGCAAAGCCGGTTCCACGGCGTTTCCCACTGGAGACCCTTTCAGCGTCCCACCTTGGAGAACTGGAATGAAGAAATCTTCAACCGTGAGTCTGCGCGTACTGGCGCGCTTGCTGGCGTACCCGGACGCCGCGCTGCAAGCTGACCTGCCCGACCTGCGCCAGGCGCTGCACGCGCAGCGCTCGCTCGCCAAGCCACGGCTGGCCGAGCTCGATGCGCTGATCAACACACTGAGCGGCGGCGATGCACTCGACCACCAGGCGCATTACGTCGAGATATTCGACCGCGGCCGCGCCACCTCGCTGCATCTGTTCGAGCATGTGCACGGCGACTCGCGCGAGCGTGGCCCGGCGATGATCGACCTGACGCAAACCTATGAGAAAGCCGGTCTGCTGCTGGCGCCCGGCGAGCTGCCGGACTATCTGCCGGTGGTGCTGGAATTTGTCTCGACGCAGCCGCCCAAAGAAGCGCGCGCCTTTCTGGCCGAGATGACGCACATTTTCAGCGCCATCTTCAGCGCCTTGCAGCATCGCCACAGCGCCTTCGCCAGCGTGCTGGGCGCGCTGCTCGAACTCAGCGGAGAAAAGGCGCTGGCGGTCAAGGTCAGTGCCGACGAGGCTATCGACACCAGTTGGCAGGAACCCGTGGTATTCGATGGCTGCTCGGTCAAGGGGCAGGCCAAACCGGGTCAGGCCCAGCCCATCCACTTTGTCAAGAATGAACAGGCCCGCGCCAGCGGCAGCGCCGCCACAGCCACCGGAGTATCAGCATGAACGCACTCGACAACTTCCTGTTTGGCATCTATCCCTACATCTGTCTCACGGTCTTTTTGCTGGGCAGCCTGATCCGGTTTGATCGCGACCAGTACACCTGGAAGAGCGATTCGTCGCAGTTGCTTAAGGCCGGCCAGTTGCGCTGGGGCAGCAACCTGTTTCATGTTGGCATCCTGTTCCTGTTTTTTGGGCACTCGGCCGGCTTGTTGACGCCGCACTTTATTTACGAGCGCTTCACCAGTGCCGGCGACAAACAGTTGATGGCGATGGTCACCGGCGGCGCCGCCGGACTGGCCGGTTTCATAGGCGTGAGCCTGCTGCTGCACCGGCGCCTGTCGGAGCCACGCATCCGCATCAACTCGAAAGCCAGCGACATCATGCTGCTGGTGCTGCTGTGGTTGCAGTTTGCAATCGGTCTGGCGACGATACCGGTGTCGGCCCAGCACATGGACGGCAGCCTGATGATGCAGCTTGGCGAATGGGCGCAGCACATCGCCACCTTCCGCTCCGGCGCGCCGGAGTTTCTGGTCAATGCCGGCTGGCTGTTCAAGCTGCACATGGTGCTGGGTATGACGATCTTTTTGGTGTTTCCGTTTACCCGGCTGGTGCACGTCTGGAGCGGCTTTGGCACACTGGCCTATCTGGTGCGCCCGTACCAGGTAGTGCGCTCGCGCCGCCTGAACTTGCCAGCCGGACACAATCAACCACGCCGCCCGGACGCCCGTGTTTAATACTAGGTCGCGGTCAAAAGTCATGAACTCGGGTGACTGTATTGGCAAGTCGGGTTGGCACACCACTTTGTCGCGCCGTGTTGGCACGCCAGCGAGCTTGGGCGGGCGACTCCGCGAATGTCCCCCGCACCGGGCTGCGCCCGCTGCTCCTCCTTTATTTCGCTGCGTCGCCCACCCAAACTCGCTGGCAGCGGGCGTTATTGGCGCTCCGCCGCAAACCATCAATGCAGGAGCATTTCGGTGCGGCGCTCAGTGCAGCAAAATAAAGGGGGAGGCCGCAGGCCGGAGGACATTTGCGGAACTGAGTGCCGTGGCGGAGTGCTCTGGGTTACAGCGGCACCGCTCCGGGTTTCAGGCGGAGTGTTCCGGGTTACCGCCGCAGTGCTCCCGCCCACACAGTGCCGCAGTTCTGTACTGCTAAACCATCAACCGCAATAAAGAGGCCACCATGCAAATCGATGCTCCAGTCAAAGCGGCAATTGCCAGTGTCAACGGCGTTGCACTCAACACCGCTGCTGAAACCCTGTCGGATGAAGAACTGCGCCAGCGTGCCTGTTCCGAATTGCTGCGTCAGGCCGCCATGGTGCAGGGCTTGCTGGCAGCCAGCGACCAGCCGTCGGCCGATGGCGTGCTCAGCGAAGACGCCTGCAGCGCGATCGAAAGCCTGCTGGAACAAACGTTGACGATGACTGAGCCGGCCGACGATGCGTGCCGGCGCCACTACGCCGCGCACCCGGCCAGCTACAGCACCGGCGAGCGCGTCAGCTTGCGCCATATCCTGTTTGCCGTCACCCAGGGTGTCGATGTGACGGCGCTGCGCTCGCGCGCCGAGAGCACGCTGCTGCAGGTGCGCTGCCACGACGGCCGGCAGACCGAAGATGCGTTTGCCGCTGCGGCGCGCACGCTGTCCAACTGCCCGAGCGGCGCCAACGGCGGCGACCTGGGCTGGCTGGTGGTGGCCGATTGCGCGCCAGAATTTGCCAAAGAGATTTTCGGCCAGAGCGACGTCGGCGTGCTGCCGCGCCTGGTGCATAGCCGTTTTGGCCTGCACGTGGTCGAAGTGCTCAAGCGCGAACCGGGTGTAATACAGGCTTTTGAAGCGGTGCACGGCGCGGTGGCGATGGCGCTGCGCCAGCAGTCTTATGTGACCGCACTGCGCCAGTATTTGCGCCGGCTGTCTGAAGCGGCCGCGCTGCACGGCGTCGAAATGCAGGACGTCCAATAGCCGTGGCAAGGGGTGGTTCGATGCCCGCAGGATGTGCACATCCTGCGCTGAGGGCGCGTTAGTCGGACCGCCCGCCAGTGCGAACGGTCAGCACAGTTGTCAGTGGGGAGTGTTCTTCTTTTGCGCTGCATCGAGTCGGGCGCGCTCGCCCAGGCCGGATGCTGCGGTCACCTTGGTCTCAGCGATCTTCACCGCCAGCGCAATACCTTCGTAGAGCTCACTTTCCTTGGGCAGTTGCTTCATGAGGCGGCGCCAGAAATACAGCGCCTGCGCCCAATCCTGGCGCTGATAGGCGGCAAGTCCGGCCAGTTCGAGCCCCTTTTCGTCATCGAAATCAAGCTCCAGCGCGGCCATCACCAGTTGCACTGGACGGCCCTCCAGGCTGCCAGACTGCAGCGCAATGGCTTCAGCGTATTGCGCCAATATGCGCGCCTGCTTGGGTGCGAGTTCGACCGCCCTGGCCAGTGCCGCTTCGGCATCGTTCAGGCGTTGCAGCGCGATGTAGGCGCGCCCCAGCGCATACCAGCCGTCGGCATCGCCGGGTTCCTTCTTGAGTTTGTTTTCGAGCGCAGCCACCATCGCATCCACATCGTATTCGGCCTGCGCCTGGGTCAGCGCCCGTGCCTCGACAATGGCCGGCGCGCCGAGGTAAGTGTAGAGCGCCACGGTCAGGCACGGCACGCCAGCCAGCAGCGCCACGGCCGACCAGCCCCGCGCGCGGGGCGCCGAGTTGTCGCGCCACAGCGGCAGCAGCAAAAAAACCAGCGCAACAAGCACGAGCGCCGCCACACCAAGCCCTAGATTCATATTGCTGCGCTCCGTCTGTTCGACTGTCCCGCCAACCCGACAGCGGCCAGCAGACCTCCGAGCGCCATCATCAGGGCGCCGGCCCATAGCCAGCCGACAAAGGGCTTGATATAAAGTTGAACGCTCCACGCTCCGCCATGCAAGGGCTCACCGAGCGCGACATACACGTCACCGGCGAAGCCGTAACGGATCGCCGCCTCGGTCATCGTTAAGCGTGAGGTTCGGTAAATGCGCTTTTCCGGCAGCAGTGTGGCAAACGGCTGGCCGTCGCTGCGTACCGCCACGGTTGCCCGCATGGCAGAATAGTTCGACGCCGGCACTTCAACCGCCCCTTGAAACACGAACTCGTAACCGCCCAGCGCTGCCGTCTCTCCCTTGGTCAGCGCAACGCTGCGCTCGCTCTGGTAGGCCGACACCAGCCCGATGCCCGCGATGCCCAGCGCCAGACCCAGATGTGCCAGACCACCGGCAATGGCACTCAAAGGCAGCATGGCGGTCCGGCGTCTGAGCGCCAGCCAACCCTCCAGCGTTGTGAACACAATCCAGGCCGCCAAGCCGACGCCCAGCGCCGCCTGCCATTTGAATTCGCCTACTGCAAACGGGATGCTGATCGCCAGCGCCAGCGCAGCGGCGCCATGCCAGCGCAGGCTGCGCGCAAGTTCACTCAGGCGCGTGGGCTGCCAGCGCAGGCGTGGCGCGATGCCGAGCAACAACAGAACCGGCACCATGATCGGCACAAACACGGCATTGAAGTAGGGCGCACCGACGGAGATTTTGCCCAGGCCGAACACGTCAAGGAGCAGCGGATAAAGCGTACCCAGTAGCACCGTCGCCAGCGCCACCAGCAGCAACACATTGCCGCCCAGAATCGCCGACCCGCGCGAGATGACAGGCGCCAGCGGTTCAGCGCCAGAGCGGAGCGACTTGGCGCGCCGCGCGAACAGCAGTAGCGCGCCGCCGATGACCATGCTCAAAAAGACCAGAATAAACAGGCCGCGCGCCGGATCCTGGGCAAAGGAATGAACCGACGACAGCACGCCAGAGCGTATCAAGAAGGTGCCGAGTAACGAGAGGGAAAAGGTGCCGATCGCCAGAAACACCGTCCAGACCCGCAGGTTGGCGCGCTGGTCGGTGACCGCCAACGAGTGCACCAGCGCAGTACCGGCCAACCAGGGCATCAGCGAGGCATTCTCGCTCGGGTCCCAGAACCACCAGCCGCCCCAACCCAATTCGTAGTAGGCCCACCAGGAGCCAACCATCACGCCCAACGTCAGGAAGACCCAGCCGACCAGCGCCCACGGCCGGACCCAGCGTGCCCAGAGTTGGTCCACCCGTCCGGCCAGTAACGCGGCAATGGCGAACGCGAACGCCACCGAAAAACCGACATAGCCCATGTAGAGCAGGGGCGGATGCAGGATCATGCCGGGGTCTTGCAACAATGGATTGAGGTCGCCGCCATCGGCCGGTGGCGGGTGCAGTCGCATGAACGGATTGGACGTGAACAGGATGAAGGCAAGAAAGCAAAAGCCCAGCAGCCCCATGACGCCGACGACGCGAGCCCGCAACTCGGCCGGGAGCTTGCGACTCAACAGCACGAACGCCACGCTCCAGCCGGCGCTCAAGCTGGTCCACAGCAGGAACGAGCCTTCATGCGCACCCCAGGCAGCGGTCAATCGATAGGCCGGCGGCAGTCGGCGCGACGAGTGCTCGGCGACATTCACCACCGAGAAGTCGTTGCTGTAAAAAGCCCAGAACAGCGCTGCGTATCCGAGCAGCACCAACACCAGTTGTCCGGTCGCCGCACTGCGCGCCAGCGCCATGGCGCCGGCATGGCCGCGCGCCGCGCCTATCAGTCCGAGCAGAGCCTGCAACAGGGCCAGTTGCAGTGCCAATATCAGCGCGACATGGCCGAGTTCAGGAATCATGAGTAGTTACGGCAAAGAAAAAGGGCGCGGCATCGCGCGCCCTGGTGGAGTTGATGCTATCCGACTACCTGGAGGCCGCCGGTGCCGCTGCCATCGCTGCTGGCGCCGTTTTGGCGGCTATCGCATCGGTCAAGACCTTGATACCGGCCTGCGACTCGACAACCGAGCGGGTCAGGGACTCGCGCGCCTGCGCCGGGTTGTGGAAGCCGGCGGAGTTCTCGGCCGTCCACCATTCCCACATGGTGTGCGCCGAATCATGGTGGCGCTGCGCCTGCTTGATCGCATCCTCCGGCACACCAACACTGCGCGCCCTGGAGAAGGTGTCGATCAACTGGGCCAGCCAGTATTCGGACTTGGCCATCTTGCCGCGCGTGTAGTTCTGAATCGCGTCGATCTGGTACTTGGCCTGCTCGGTGGTGAGCTCGCTATGACAGCGCACGCAGGTTTCCTTGATCATCGAGCGCGGCGAACGCTGCTGGTGGTCGGTATAGGTCTTGCCGTTCTTCTCGACCTTGGCCATGTGGCAATCCTTGCATTCGACACCCATGCGTTCGTGCCGGCTACCCCAGGTCGTTTCGAGTTCCGGGTGCTGAATCTTGGACAGCGCGGCGCCGGTTGCGGCGTGCCTGAAATCCTTGAAGTTGCCGAACTTATCGACCATCTTCTTGTTGTAGTCAAACACGTTGGACCACTGGAATAAATTGGTGCGCTGATCGGCCATGGTCACCGGCTTGCCGGTATCGGCCTCGAAACCGGGGTTGCAGTTGTACTCGACGTGACACTGGCCGCACATCAGGTTGGAGTCTGCTTTGGTGAGCAGACCGATGGAGCGGAAGCCATCGCGAAAGCTCACCTTCTTCATCGGATTGCGCTCGCTCTTGGCTTTGTCGTACGGGTACGTGCCCTCACCGCGATCAACGACCGCCTGGATCATCGCATCGCGCACGACGCGCGGCGCCGACGAGTGCGGGTCGTGGCACATGTAGCAATTGAGCGCGTGCTTGATGTCGCGGGCAAACTCAACCGGCTTGGATATGCGGCTCCACTTGGCCTTGGGATCGGGGTCGCCCATGTACTTCCAGCGCAGGATATTGTCAAACGATTTGCAGTTCATGCAGACCGGATTGGCCGCCGTTGCGGTGCCGGGCAGAAACGCCTTTTGTTCGTTGTTTGCCGGCTCGGCATCCTTCAGCACGGTGTCCCACAAATTGGCCACGGCGCTCTTGGCGTCCGCGATGTAGCTCCAGTCCTTGAGCTGGAAGCGACCACCGTAGGCACGATCAACGATCAGGTGGTCCAGTACCATGAAGACATGGCTGCGTGGCTCGGCGTGCTCACGGGTGAAACCGTGCGGCGCCATCAGCTTGTCAAACAGCGGCGAGACGCCCCGTGCCGTAGCTTTTTCGACTTTGGCAGGCGAGTCGTAGCTCATGGCTGCGAATGAGTTGAACTGCTCCTGGTGACAGGTGCCACAAGCCGCATGATCGGTGCGGGTGTTGATCGGTGCCTTGCCGTCGCGCGCGACGTGATCGGCTGAGTCAGTGTGGCAATAGGCACAATTCACGCCTGCATGCTTGTTGCTGGCATGGAATTCCTTGATGTCCTGATGGCAGCTATAGCAGTTGGCGACATCGACCATCTTGATCTTCGATTCGGCCGATTTGAGCAACCCGCCCTTCATCTGATCGAGCGTCGCTTTGGTGGCCTGCTCCTGCTGCTTGACCACCGCAGCATCAGGCTGCTTGGCCAGCGTGCTGGTGACCATCAGCAGCGACGACGCTGCGACCATTACCCAGGCCTTCCAGCCCATTCGCATCAAACTATTTTTCATAGTTGGCCCTCTTCCTTTCGTTGGTTGATTCGCCCGTATCCCGGGCCGGCACCCTGCGCTGACGGCTGTCAGCGCAAGCCCGGAATCAAAAATGCATAAGACGCGCATATTCTATATCAGAGCGGGTGGACGGGCAATAAAAAAGCAGCTAAAAAAGCAGATGAAGCCAACTCCGATTGTTGCGCGACGCCGAGCCAAATAGTTGTCGGTTGTCAAGCTTATTTGCACGGCAAAAATAAATAAAGATATTACTGAAAAAGTGGTCTTGCGGCTGGGGTAGGATTGTTGGCATTGCGCAATTTCTTTCCCCAGATATTGACAAATTCGATAGCCACGAAGACAGTCGAGCCAATAAGTCCAACGCATTTTCAGGAAGCCACTCATGTCGCAAAAGACCCCGGAACGTACCAAACCAGCACAAACACTGGCAGCGCAGCAGATTAGCGAGGAAGTGCTGATAGAAAAGTACGGCAAGGGAGACGAAAAAACCATACTCGACGTTAACCAGCGGGTCGCCCGCGCCCTGGCTGCGGCCGAAGCGCCGGAGCAGCAACAGCACTGGGAGACCAGGTTCCTGCAGGCATTGCAAAACGGTTTCCTGCCGGCCGGTCGCATCCAGTCGGCCGCTGGCACCACCCTGTCGGCCACGCTGATCAACTGCTTTGTGCAGCCGGTTGGCGACTCGATTGCGCATGTGGAGGAAGGTCACCCCGGCATCTACACCGCGCTGACCGAGGCGGCCGAAACGATGCGCCGTGGCGGCGGCGTTGGCTACGACTTCTCGCGCATCCGCCCGCGCGGTGCCTGGGTCGGCAGCACGCAAAGCAGTGCCTCCGGGCCGGTCAGTTATATGCGCGTGTTCGACCGCTCCTGTGAAACCGTCGAGTCAGCCGGCGCGCGCCGTGGTGCGCAGATGGGCGTGCTGCGCTGCGACCACCCTGACATCGAAGAATTCATTCACGCCAAAGACAGCGGCGACCTGAAGAACTTCAATATCTCGGTCGGCGTCACCGATGCTTTCATGACCGCCGTGCAGCAAGACAAGGAATTTGCGCTGGTGCACAAGGGCGAGCCCGGTGTCGGGCAAAAAGCGGCCGGCGCTTACCAGATGCACGACAGTGGTCAGTGGGTCTATCGCAAGCTGCAGGCACGCGAGCTGTGGGACCAGATCATGCGCTCCACTTACGATCACGCCGAGCCCGGCGTACTGTTTCTGGACCACATCAACCGCGACAACAACCTGTCGTATTGCGAAACCATCGCGACGACGAATCCATGCGTGACCGCTGACACCTGGGTCATGACATCGGACGGTGCGCGCCAGGCAAGCCAACTGGTGGGGCAGCCCTTTGTGGCCATCGTCGATGGCAAGCCGCATCGCACCGAGTCCGCCGGCTTCTTTGCCACCGGCGTCAAGCCAGTACGCCGACTGCAAACCCGCGAAGGACACGCGCTACGCCTGACCGACGATCATCCAGTGCGCCGCGTGGTGCAACGCACGCGCTACCTGGTGCACAGCGAGTGGTGCAAGGCGCAGGATCTGGTGCCCGGTGACGAGATCGTGTTGCACGATCACCGCGCGCTCGAAGGTTGGGCCGGAGCCAAAACTTGCGAAGAGGGCTACCTGCTGGGCCTGTTGATTGGCGACGGGCATTTGGGTGAAGACAAGGCCGTGTTGTCGGTCTGGGCGCCCGAGTTGCGCGTGGTGGGCAGCGACGTGCAGGCGCAAAACCACAGCGCCAGCGGCATCATGCACGCCGCCGAGCGTGCCATCTCCACACTACGCCATCGCAGCGATTTTCGCGGTTGGCAGCGTCCGATTGCAGCCAGGGGTGAATGCCGGTTGGCATCGAGAGCGTTACGTGACTTAGCCGTTGAGCTGGGGGCCAGTGCGGGCCACAAGACTCTGACACCGCAGATGGAAGCCTGCTCTTCCGACTATTACAGCGGCTTCCTGCGCGGCTTGTTTGACGCCGATGGTTCGGTGCAGGGAACACAGGACAAGGGCGTTAGCGTGCGTCTGACGCAGGCTGAAATGTCCTTACTCGAAGGCGTGCAACGCATGTTGCTTCGGCTTGGCATCTGCAGCACGCTGTACCGCAACCGCCGTCCCGCCGGGGTCGCCATGCTGCCCGATGGCAAAGGCGGGCAACGCGAATATCCGCAGCAGGCGTTACATGAGCTGGTGATCAGCGGAGACAACCTGGGCGTGTTCGCGCAGCGCGTTGGCTTTGTCGATACCGACAAGGCTGATCGTCTGCAAACACTGCTGGGGCAGTACCAGCGCAGCCTCAACCGCGAGCGCTTTGTGGCTACCGTGCAGACGCTGGAAGATGATGGCGTCGAACCCGTGTTCGACGTCACGGTGGCCGACGTGCACGCCTTTGATGCCAATGGCTTGATGGTGCACAACTGCGCCGAGCAACCCCTGCCCCCTTACGGCTGCTGCTGTCTGGGCTCGATCGACCTGACGCGTTTCATCAAACAACCGTTTGAAGCCAACGCCCATTTTGACGAAGCCGGCTTTGCCGAAGTGGCGCGCATTGCCACGCGCATGCTCGACAACGTGCTCGACGTCACCGTCTGGCCGCTGCCGCAGCAGCAGGAAGAAGCGCGCAGCAAGCGCCGCGTCGGCCTGGGCTTTACCGGCCTGGGTGACGCGCTGATCATGCTGAATCTGCGCTACGACACACAGGAGGCACGCGACAAGGCACGGCAAATTTCCGAGCTGATGCGCGACACGGCCTATGACGCATCGGTCGAGCTGGCGCGCGAGCGCGGCGCGTTTCCGCTGTTCAATGCCGACCTCTATCTCAGCGGCCAAAGATTTGCCTCGCGCCTGCCAGCGGCACTCAAGGAGCGGGTGCGCGCGCACGGCTTGCGCAATTCTCATTTGCTGTCGATCGCGCCGACCGGCACCATCAGTCTGGCGTTTGCCGACAACGCCAGCAACGGCATCGAGCCGGCCTTTAGCTGGACCTACACGCGCAAGAAGCGCATGGTCGATGGCAGCTTCAAGGAATATGCGGTGGAGGACCATGCCTGGCGCCTGTACCGCCATCTGTATGGCGAAGACACGCCGCTGACGCCGGCCTTTGTCACGGCGCTGGAGATGAGCGCGCAGGCGCATGAATCGATGGTCGCGGCAGTCGCCCCGTTCATCGACACCGCCATATCCAAGACCGTCAACGTGCCGGCCGACTACGCCTACGCCGACTTCCAGCACCTGTACATGGACGCCTGGCAATCCGGCTTGAAGGGCCTGGCCACCTACCGCCCCAATTCGATTCTGGGCTCGGTGCTGAGCGTCACGCCAAACGCGGCAAGCGCCGGTACCACGCCGCTGCAGATCGAGGGCACCAATCACCGTCTGGCGCTGGAACGTCTGCCGGCGCCGGTGCTGTCGTCGCTGCGCTGGCCGAGCCGGCCCGAACTGCCGGGCGGCAACCCGGCCTGGACCTTCATGGTGCATCACCCGTTTGGCGACTTCGCGCTGTTTGTCGGCGAACTCGCCGCCGAAGAAGGCGGCGCGCCGAAGCCGTTCGAGGTCTGGGTCAACGGCACCGATCAGCCACGCGGCCTGGGCGCGCTGGCCAAGACGCTGTCGATGGACTTGCGCGCCAACGATCCGGCCTGGCTGCAACTCAAGCTCGACGCGCTGGCCACGGTGGCCGAAGAACACTCGTTCGAGATGCCATTTCCGCCGCATGGCGAGCAGCGCCTGTTCCCGGGCGTGGTGGCCGCCACTGCCGCCGTCATCCGCTGGCGCTGCGACCAGCTCAAGGCGCTACCGGGCGGCGACGCCAAGGTGCCGACGCCGGTGATCGACGCCATGTTCAGCCGCGGTGAGCCGCAAACCGGCCCGTCCGGCACGCTGGCCTGGTCGGTCGATGTCGATAACCCGGCCACCGGCGAATCGTTTACCGTCACGCTCAAAGAAGTGAATCTGCCGGGGCACGACGGCGTCATCGTTACGCGCCCCTGCGCCGTCGGTTTTTCCGGCAACTATCCGCGCGCCCTCGACGGTCTGGCGCGCTTGCTGTCGCTCGACATGCGCGTCATCGACCCGGCCTGGATCGGCATGAAGCTGCGCAAGCTGCTCAACTACGGCGAGCCACTCGGTCACTTCATGGCCTTTGTGCCGGGCTTGCCGCACGGTGAGCGGCGCCAGCAAACCTGGCCATCGACCGTGGCCTATATCGCGCGGCTCATCATTCACCGCTACGCGATGCTCGGCGTGCTCAACTAAGAAGGCTTGCCACTGCGCGACATGGGTGTGCTCGACACGCCGAAGAACCAGGAAGCCTCCAGCACCATGGCCGGCAAGGTCTGCCCCGAGTGCGGCAACCCGACCGTCATTCACAAGGACGGCTGCGATTTCTGCACCGCCTGCGGCTACGTGGGGCAGTGCGGTTGACGTGTTGACAGGATCATCGATGCGGACCGGCGCAGCGCTGCGCCGGTCAACCGCTTAGAACCGCATCTTCAGCGCGGTACCCAGCGCCCAGGCGTTGCTGCGTTCGCTGAGCGCGTCCGGGCGCGGCCAGAAGCGGCCGACGACGACTTCTCCCAACAGCCAGTCCTTGTGCACCGGCTGCTCCCAGCGCGCCTGCAGACCGTAGTCGGACACAAGCACGCCAGTGCCCTGCTTGCCGCTCGCCAGAAGTTCCAGTGACGCCAGGCGCTGCCGGCCCATCGACTTGTAAATGCCAAAGCTGGTGTTCCATTCGAGCTGCGTGTCGGCCTGCGTGATCGTCGCCGCGCTAAGCCAGCGCCCGACCAGTGTTGGCGAGAACGTGTGCTGGTACGACAGCGCTGTTGTCGAGCCGAGATGGTCGGCAATCGTCAGAAACACGGTCTCGCGAAACTCGACCACATCGATCGGGCTCGGCTCCCACGACTTGCGATAACGGCCCTGCACATAGGGCTTGAGCGCACCATGAAAGCCGACCCGGAAGTCCACCGAGTCGCCGAACGCACGCCCGAGACCGGCGAAGAAGGCGCGGTCAGACGCCGTTTGCGTCTGCAGCAATTGCTGGCGCGAGAAGGAGCCCGGCTTGTCGGTAATGATTTCGCGCGGGTTGTCACGCCCGGTGAACAGATAGGTGTGATCTTCCAGATTGGGCAGCTTGAAGCGGGCGTTGAAACGCACGTTGAAATCGATCGCCTGGTCCTGGCGCTTGTACACGCTGATGTCGAGCTGACCGTCGCTCACCTTGCCGCCATCCCGGAACGGCCGGTCGCCGAACCAGCTGTCAACGCCACTGGCCAGCCATACCGCAGCCGAGCGCACCGATTCACGAGCGGAGTCGAGCTTCTGGTCCGTTTTGGTGCCAACCGACGCGGCGCCGGGAGCGGCAACCTCGTCGTCGGCACTGGCTTGCGCCAGCGCCAGCGCCGATGTGCACAGGCCCAGCGTCAGCAGCAGCAGCGCACTGATCAGTTTGCTCAAACGCATTCGCATCCACTTCTCCAAATCGATGGCCGGTTCTTGCGCAGCTCTAGCTTAGTGGCGCTCTGCCATTGCCGACCCACACGTGAATTCCGACTCACCATCACGGCTTCCAATCGTACGACGGCTTGGCTGCACTCCAACAGCCAAGCTGGCAGCAGTCGCTGAATCCCATCAGCGTCATCGTGCCCCGCGTTTGAGTGTCAGCATCGCGGTTCTGCGCGTCTGTGCGCTAACCAACACCAGACCTTGCAACGGAGCGTAAACCATCAAGCGCCCAACACAAGTGGCACCGCGACGTTGGCCGCAGTGCGGCTGCCAAACCCATGAAACCGCTGCCTGACTCGTCACGGGGGCGGCGCTTCAAGTCGCAAGGCTGACCACCCACGCAGGCGGCGCAACCACGGTGAGGCCGCCGCTCAGATGCTCAGTCGCGCACCACCAGTACCGGCAGATGCGTGTGCGCCAGCACGGCTTGCGTGACACTTCCGAGCACCAGTTTTTCCAGGCCACTGCGTCCGTGCGAGCCGATCACGATCAGGTCGGCGTGGATCGCCTTGGCAGTCTGCACCACGCCGCGCCACGGCGCATGCGACTCGACCACCGAACTATCGACCTTGACACCAGCTTGTTCCATCGCACTTCTGGCTGCGTGAATGGAGGTGTTGGCCTCGGCCGTGGCGGCGCTCAGATACTCGGCTTGGCCATAGGCGAAATCGGTGCCGACGCCGGTAAACGGATAGGGATCAATGACATAGATGACGGTGACACGGCTGCCAAAGGCTTGCGCCAGACCGATCGCCTTGTCCACCGCCAGCTTGGCGGTTTCCGAGCCATCGACCGGAACCAGAATGTGCTTGAACATGATGCAAACTCCTTGTTGTTGGATCTCTTCTGGCACCCTTCATTGACAGCGCCGCACCGGCATTCTGGCACAGCCGTGCCTTCGTTCTAAAGAGGCCTGACAGGTTGGCTGTGACGCAACTGCCTGCAAGCCGGCGAGCAAGCGCGCGACCTGCTGACCTCAACGCCAGCGCTGGCGGGCGTCAGCCACTACCGGGTGCAGTGTCGTGCGTTGAACCGGGCGTTGTTCAACCGAATGCTCACTCCATCAGAAAACCGATATCCATGCCATTAACAATGCGCTTTCTGTTGAGTTCCTTGGTCTTCAGGTCATAGAAATCGATGGGGTTATAGCCGTCAGTCAGGGTCATTGCCGGGGTATCTGCCGGAAATGTAAACTTCCTTATCATCAGGTCACGAACCGCTCCCGCCATCGGATGCACGTCATAGCCTGTCAGTTGGGCAGAGTTGATAGTTACCGGTGGCTGGTCATAAGCAAAAAGCTCCAGGTTACCGACCCCTTCGTTGCCGGCCTCATCAAATCCCGGATAGATATCGACCGTCGCAAACACCTCTTTCAGCGTTCGGACTATCGATGCGGACATGTAGGTGTCGCCCCTCAGGTTTCCCCACACATTAATGCCAAGCACGCCGTCCGGAGCCATGCGTTGCTTTAAAGTCATCAGCGCTTCCTTGCTCAGCACATGAAAGGGCGTGTTGTCACCGTTAAATACATCCAGGATGACATAGTCGTAACGCTTGCCGGTGCGGTTCAGAAAGTACCTGGCATCTTCGATGATCGACTCGCCGCTAATACTGAAGCCAAAGAAGCGGCGGGCCACATCGAACACCAGCGGGTCAATATCAACCACGTCAACACGTACACCCTGCTTTTCGTACCACATCGGAACCACCCCCGCGCCAAGACCTATGACAAGACACTCCTTGCCATTCGGATTTATTGCGCGGGGAATGAACTCCAGAAAGTACGGGTACTCATAAACAGAAGCCCCAGAAGCCACGTCGATCCCTCCCTGAATGGCGGCATCCACAACCAGTTCGCGCGTGCGTTTGCTGCCGAGGGAATATTCCATGACCTGCATGTTGCCGTAAAACGAATCCTTGAAAAACGTCCTGGTTACCCGCGTTCCACTGGGCAGAAGTTTTGTTTTGTTGGCTCCCGCTTCAGGAATCAGGAACGGCAGCAACAGGATCGGTATAAAAATCCAGTAACGCCGCCAGGCAACGGCGTACACGACCGACAGCAGCAGTAGCCCGCCGCCGGTAACAACAAAGATCCGGTCAACATTGAAGTAGGCGATGAGAATAAAGCCGGTGCAAACCGTGCCGATAAAACTTCCGATCGTTGACACAGATGAAAAAAGACCGACCGTTCTGCCGACACGTGACGTCTCGCGCACCGCTATGCGGATAATGATCGGGGATACCATGCCCAGCAGCAGCAGTGCCGGCCCGAACAGCAGGCCGGCAGAAACCAGTGACCCGAGCCTGAGACCCATCGAAAGGGCCATTCTTGTGACTGGAAGCTTCACCAGCGGCACGAGCAGTATGAGAACGCCGGCCAGCGCGATAATGGCATACAGCCAGTCGGTGTGATTTTTGCAACGATCGGAAAGAACTCCGCCGCCCCAGTATCCTGCTGCCAGCGCAACCAGGGTTACCGTGATGAGCGAGGTCCAGACGTAAAGGCTGGCACCGAAGAATGGCCCGATAACACGCGAGCCGAGAACTTCGACCACCATCACGACAGCGCCACACACGACTGCGGTAAGCAGCAGCATGGCAACCGGCAGTTTGTCGCTGAAACGGGCGGTCGGCGCTGGTTTTAAATTGTCCGTCATGAATTCCCCGTGGAAATTGATTTGTAATACACGATGTTGTCAGCCCGGTATTATTCACTGCGCTGGTGCGGTGGCTGCAAGCAAATACCCGGGGTCAGGCATGCGGCGTGCGAGAACATCAACCCCGCCCGCGCCCAAACGCCGGGCCAGTGCACTGCGCACATTTTTTCAGATGCCTTCAAGTACCACGTCAGCGCCACGGTTGCCGCCCAAGACTGCGGCTCGGCCCAACAGCGTCGCTGCTCGGTCAATCCGACGTTTGGACGTTCGCGCGGGTGGGCTGGCCGCACGTGGGGGTGCGGCTCAAGCAAACCCGTGCTTCACCATGCTCGTGTGTTCCTGCGGCTTGAACTGGCCAAAGCGCGGCAGGAACTTGTCCCAGTCGATGATGTGGCCGTCGATCTCGGGGCCATCGACGCAGGCGTGCTTGCGCACCATCTTTCCGTCAATGGTCACCGGCACCATGCAGGCGCCGCACATGCCGGTAGCATCGACCATGATTGAGTTCAAGCTCGCCACAGTCTTCACGCCGTACGGTCGCGTCAGGTCGCTCACGGCGCGCATCATTAGCGGCGGGCCGATCGTCACGACTTCGGCAATCGTGCGGCCGTTGCCCTGCTGATTGGCCTTGAGCATTTCTTCCAGCGGACCGGTGACAAAGCCCTTGATGCCGAAGCTGCCGTCGTTGCTGGTGTAGATCACATCGAGCTGGTCGCCGAACTCGGCCTTGAGCTGGCCGACGCGCTCGTCGTCCTTGGTCCAGAACAGCAGATCGGCGCTGCGAAAGCCCGAGATCAACGTCACGTGGTTGCCCAGGCGCAAGTGCTCGCGCATGATCGGATAGACCGGCGGCAGGCCAACGCCACCGGCGGTGAATACGACCGTCTGGTTGCCTTCATAACGATGCACGGCGCTGGGCAGACCCAGCGGCCCGGCAATGCCGGTAAACGCTTCGCCCACCGCCATTTTGTTGATCGCGATGCTGCTGGTGCCCATCGCCTGAATCACCAGGCAAATGGTGCCGGCCTTGGCGTCCCAGTCGGCCAGCGTGAGCGGAATCAGCTCGCCGTTGGCCCAGGCCAGCACGCGCACAAATTGCCCGGCGCGCGCGGCCTTGGCCACCAGCGGCGAATGCACGGTGAACTCGACAATGTTGTCAGCCAGCTCCACCTTCTTGAGGATGGTCTGTGCCGCCGTGCCGAGCTCGGTGTAGTGGCCGGCGCTGCCGACCATGCGGCGGATTTCATCGATCGAGAGATTCATGTCGCCGACGATCTCGCGCGCCGCTGCCTGGCCGTCGCCAGCGGCACGGATTGCGGTCGAGCCACCGCGCGCCGCATCGCCGCCGGAATAGACGCCCGGCAGCGATGTCTGCTGCGTACCCTGGGCAACGTCGATGGTGCCCCACTTGGTGGTCTTGAGCGTGGGCTCCGAGTCCTTGATGATCGGGTTCGGCGTGTTGCCCAGCGCCATGATCACCAGATCGACCGCCATCGGCTCGACCTCGCCGGTCGGCACCGGGCTGCGCCGACCCGATGCGTCGGGCTCGCCCAGGTCCATCACGTCGAGCATCGCATGCGTGACGAAATGGGTCTTGTCGCTGCCGATGAATTCGCGCGGCGCGCGCAACACCTTGATCTGGATGCCTTCTTCAATCGCGTGGTGCAACTCTTCGACGCGCACGGGCATTTCAGCGCGCGTGCGGCGATAGACGATGGTCACATTGGCGCCCAAGCGGCGTGCGGTGCGCGCCGAGTCCATCGCGGTGTTGCCGGCGCCGATCACGATCACCTGTTTGCCGCGCGTATCGGGCAGCGGCGTCTCGTAGTCTTCGCGCAGGCCCTGCATCAGGTTCACGCGCGTGAGAAACTCGTTGGCCGACATCACGTTGATCAGATGCTCGCCGGGCACGTTCATGAAGCGCGGCAGGCCGGCACCGGTGCCGACAAACACTTTCCAAAAACCGGCGTTTTTCAGGTCCGCAATGGTGGCGGTCTTGCCGACGACGAAGTTGGCGACAAACTTGCCGCCCAGCAGCTTGATCTTGCCGACCACGTCGTCAATCAATTCGTTGGGCAGGCGGAACTCCGGAATGCCGTAGCGCAGCACGCCGCCGAGCGCATGAAAGGCTTCGAAGATGGTGACCGGATAGCCTTCGGCCGCCAGCAAATAGGCATTGATGAGACCGGCCGGTCCGGAGCCGACGACAGCAATCGGCGGCTTGTCGGCCTTGGCCCACGGGTCGGGAAAACCGGCAAAGCGTGCCGCGATGCCCTCGGCGTTGACCAGCTTTTCGCGCTGCGGCAAATACCATTCAATCTGCCCGATCTCGATCGGTTTTTTGGTGTGCGCACAAACACCCTGGCATTGCAGCTCCTGCGGACAGACGCGGCCCGTCACATTGGGCAGCGGGTTGCAGTTCTCGATCAGCTCCATCGCTTCGCGAAAGCGCCCGGTGCCCAGCAGCTCCAGCATTTCGGGGATGTGAATCTTGACCGGGCAGCCGCCCTTGGGCTCGAACTTGCCCGGCACATGCAGCCCGATTTCGCACGGCCGGTCTTCGCACTGCTTGTCGCGCAGGGCTTCGAGCCAGATCAGCATTTCGACTTCGCGCTGGCTGTAGCCCAGATTCATGTAGCCAAGGTAGCCCTGGTTGACCAACCCAAAGTCTGAGGACCTTTCGATCGGGTCGCGGATATACGGCGGGATCGAGTTGTCGGCCGGCCAGTTGTCCGACAGGCCCTTGAACATCGGATAGCGATCCGACAGGTGCAGGTCGATGGCGCGCACAAACTTGCGCTTGAGCTTGAGCGGCACGTTCCAGACAAAGCGCATCAGCACCTTGCTGGTGTCGTCGTCGCGCAGCATCAGCTCCCACATGGTGCGCACAAAGTCGGCGCTGATCTCGTCCTGCTGAAACTCCCAGACGATGGCGTTGGCGCCGTCGGAGATGAACATGTCGCGAAACGCTTTCGGGTCGTCCAGCAGACGCCGGCGCAGCAGCGCCATCTGGTTGTGGAAGTCTTCGACCGCTGCGGTCTGCTCCAGCGCTTCAAGCTGCGAGCGCGTGCTCTCCAGCGTGCTGCTGGCGCTCAGGTAGCGCTGCAGTTCGTCGGCTTTGGAAGGTGTGGCGTCGGCGCTCATTGAATGATCTCCGCGTCGCAGTTGGCCGCCACACGCTTGATGCGCGCCTTCAGCTCGGGGGTGACGCTGACGCGCTCGATCGCGCCAGGAATCAGTTGTGCAACGTCGCGGCTCTCGCCATTGACGACGATGCGGGTTTTCTCGAACAGCTCAGGCAGGTCCTGGTAGCAGGTCTTGCAGTCGGTGCACTTGACCTGGTCAGCCACATCGTAGGTCACCAGCGCGTCACCAGCGACTGCCGTCGCGGCGGGGGCGCTGGACGCTGCGCCCGGCGTGCCGGCGACCGGCATGATCGGGATCATGGTGCCGTTGCCGATGCGCGCCTTGCTGGCCGAGGCCAGCTCCGACATGGCGCGCGCAAAGCTGTCGAGCGACGTGTCGCGCTGCTTGACCGAGTCCTGGTACTGCGCCTGCAGGCTGGCGATACCGGTGCGGTAGTCGGCGCTCATCTTCTCCACGTGCTGGCCGTCCAGATATTGCAACAGGTTCCAGTATTTGCGCCGCTCTTCAACCAGCGCCACGATGGCGTCCGAAACGCCCATCTTGAGCAGGCGCTTCCTGGCGTCCACCGCGTAAATGAAAGCGCTCTTGCCGACGCGCGCTGCGGCGCCCAGCTCAATGAACTCCTCCACCGGAACCAGATTGGGAGCATCCGCCGCCACTCTGTGGAACTGCTTCTTGAAGCGCACCTCGCCGAGCGCAAAGTGCGCCGGCGTCAGCACCATGTTCATCAGTTGCAGCTTGCCGTCGTCGTCCAGATATTCGAGCGTGGTGGTCGTCCAGTTAACCAGCGGGTCCGGGTTGCCTTCGAGCGAGAACCAGTCGTGCAGGTTCTTGCCACGGCGCGGGTCATGCACAAACACCGGGTTCATGCGACTCTCCACCGCCAGCCGGGCCTGCTGCGAGGAGGCCGCGTCAGCGATTCCGTGCTCGCCCTGACACGGCGTGTAAACGTCGAGCACGGCGGGCGAATCGGTGTAGGTCAGAAACTCCATCGTGTTCTTGAGAAAGTGGTTTTGCAGCGCGGTGCTGGTGGAACAGACGAACACGTTGGAGTGGAAGGATGCGATCAGGCCCAACTCCTTGCGCGCCTCATGCTTGCCGCTGTGCGCGCTGCCGTGGCGCGCCAGGTCGGAGTCCTGCCCGACAAAGCTCGACGTCGATGCCTGGCCGCCGGTGTTGGAATAGGCGCCGGTATTGAGCACCAGCACCTTGAGCGGCGTGTTGCTGGCCAGGATGCGCGACAGCGCGCCAAATCCGATGTCGTAGGTTGCGCCGTCGCCGCCAATCGTCATCACGGTCGGCAGCAGGTTGATTTCGTCCTGGCTGAAATGTTCCCACGACAGCAGGCGCAAATCCTGGTCATGCGTCTGCGCGACGTACGCGTCGGCCAGTTCGAGCCGGGCCAGCCGCAAGGCGCGCACGTCGGTAACGGTCTGCGCCGAGATGCCCTCGAAGATGCCCTTGGCCAGCGGCTGCGCGTCCTGGAACAGGCTGTTGACCCACGGGTCGTTGTAGGCGTTGAACGGAAAGGTAGAGGCATAGACGCTGCTGCAGCCGGTCGAGTTGGCGATCACCGCGCCACTGGGGCCGTTGCCGGTCGGGCCGCCCTCGTACAGGTAGAGCCGTTTTTCCAGCGTGGCAACCAGTGCAGCGATGCGCGCGCTGCGGTCCTTTTCTTTCGGCGCCAGCGCGTCCCGCTTGGCGCCCAGACCGGCCAGCAGTTGTTCGAGCTCATTGATGTGGTCGCGCCGACGCTTCTCGGTGATGGCGTGGTTGGTCGCCATCACGAGCCGGATGGCAGTGACCTCGCCGCAGCCACGGCAGCCGCCATGGCCGCCGGTGGTCGAATAGTAGTTCGAGCGGTCCAGCAGCAGGCGCTTGATTTCGCCGCCAGCCGCAATGGCGCCGTCAAAGAAGCGCTCCGGCGTGTTGGGCATCTTGCTCATGAATTCAAAGCCGTTCTGCAGCGCGCTCATCAGCGTCGCGTCCTGCTCGTGCGTGACCAGCGCGCCCGGGCCGCAGACATCGACGCACTCCAGGCAACCGGTGCATTTCCACGGGTCGATGTTGACGCCGTACAGTCCGCCGCTGCCGGCACTGGCCTTTTCCATCGCGTCGAAGAATGGGCGCGTGCGCGCCACCGGATAGGCGGCCAGCACATCGACCAGCTTGCTCAAGTTGGCAGTCAGCGTGGCCTGGCGGCTCGGTAGTTTGGCGACCGCGTCGGCCACCAGCTGGTGGAACGCGCGTGCGTCCTTGCTCTGGCGATAGGCTTCGCGCACCGCCTCGGACAGACCATAGACCTGGGCGCGCATCGCATCGCGCTGGGCTTCGGTAATGTCGAGCTGGCGGATGCCGCCGAGCAGCAGTTCGTGGATTTCATGCACGGTGTTCGGAATGGCCGCATCCGGGCAGACCAGCGCGCACTCCATGCAGCCGGTGCAGACGGCAGGGTTGAACACCGGCACGCTGCGCCTGAACAACCCCTTGTCCTTGGAGCCGGCGGTGCCGGTCGGCATGAACATGCCGGTGCCGGGAAGCACTGGCGCCTCGCTGATGGTGCCGTCGCGAAACGGCTTGGCGATCATGTCTTCGAAGTACTCGCGGTCAAACATGCCGCCGCAGCCGGCCGAGCCGGTGGACTGGCACATCGAGGCCGACAACTGCACGTTGTGCAGCATGATCGGTGCCGGCTTGGCGTCGATCCTGGCAAACGCGGCGCCGCTGTAATCGACCTTGTGCGTCGCCTCGGCACCCTCGCGGATCACCGCCATATTGCCCTCGACGACGGCACCGCCCTTGGAGCCGAATTTCTTGGCAATCTGCTTGCCGATTTTCTCCAGAATCACCTCGGCGCTGGCGCCGGCTGATACCTGATTGACGTGCGCCGCCACCGCGCCAATGAAGGCAATGCCCATCATGCGGGTCGCCAGCTCGGGGGTCGGCGCGTGCTTCTTGGCGACGGCAAAGGCGTCGATGATGAAGAAGTTGATTTTCTTGTCGCGGATCGTCTTGCGCGCCGGCGCCGGCAACTCCTGCCAGACCTCTTCTGCCGTGGCGCTGGACTGCAGGATGAAGGTGCCGCCCTTGACCAGACCGAGCAGCGGGTTGGAGTGGCTGAACGCGCGGAGGTCAGGCGAGATCACGACCTCCACGTCCTCCAGTTCGGCATTGGTGATCTTGACCGGCTCGGGGCTGAGCGTGATGTAGTAATTGGTCGGCGCGCCGCTCTTCTCGGAACCGTATTTGGGGGCCGACTTGGAATGCATCTCAAGCACACCGGCCAGGATGTCGGTCAGCAGCTTGCCCGACGCAATCGTGCCGTAGCCGCCGACTGAATGAAAGCGCACGCGAAACGCGGATGCCGGCAACAGCCTGGGGTTGTCGCCGGTTTGCAGCGCCATCAGCACGGTCTCCGGATAGGCGAGCTTGAGCCGAGCCTGCAGCTCGGCAACGCGCGGCGTCGGGTCGGTTGAGAAGAATTGCGAGCCCAGATAGATCAACGGCACGCCGGCGCCACTCTGCATGTTCTTGAAGGCGGCGATCAGATGGCGCGGCTGCAGGTCGTGGCCGCCCAAACCGAATATCGCGGTGGTCAGCGTCGGCATGGCCTTGATCGCCGGGATGCCGGCGTGGCGCAACTGGTCGGCGTTCTCGCGCGCCTTGAACAGTGCCTGCGTCACCAGACTGGTGAGCGCGGTCTGGTCCGAGCGCTCCAGCACCGTGACCGCCTTCTTGCCCTTGAGCGCGGCAACCAGTTCGGCTTCGGGAAACGGCTGCAACAGCTTGACCGAGACCAGGCCCACTTTCTGGCCCTTGCTGCGCAGATAGCTGACCACCGCTTCAACGTCGTCGGTGACCGAGCCCAGGCCGACCATGACAGTCTCGGCATCCTCGCACATGAAGGTGTGCACCGGGTCGTACTTGCGCCCGCTCAGCGCCGAGTACTCATCCATCGCCTGGCGCACCAACGCCGGCACGGCATTGACAAAGTGGGTCCGGTGATCGGCCGCACCGGCCTGGAAATCGGGCTGGTTTTGCACCGCGCCGGTCAGGCCCGGGTTGTTGACATCGACCTGCGCCGGCACCAGTTGCCGCGTGCCCTTCTCAAACGAGTTGATCCACTGGCGCTTCCACTGGCCGTGCAGTTCGGCCGGCAGCCAGCCCAGCGTCTTGGCCACCAGCGCGCCGTCATTGTCTTTTTCCACCTTGGCGACGTTGCGCTCAAGGTACTTTTGCAGTGCGTCCAGGTCGGCATCCACAAGGTCGGACTTGTGCCGTGCGAGGTACTGGTTTAACTGGAACACGCGGCCCTTGGCACCGAACAGCATCTCCTGCGCCAGCGTCGGCGCCTTGATGCGCCCGGCCGGGTCGCCCAGGTACTCGGCCAGCAATTCGGGCTCGGGCAGCAGCGCCTCGCTCATCATGTGGCTGGTGGAAAAGCCGTCCATCGCGTTGGCCACCGGGATCAGCGACAGCGACGACACGCGGTAGGAGATGGCAGCCAGGTCGGCCGCTTCTTGCGGGTTGGAGCCGAACAAAATGGTGTAGCCCGACGCCAGCAGCGCATAGACGTCATCGTGCCCGGCCATGACGTTGAGCGAGTGCTTGGAGACGACGCGTGCCGCCACCTGCAGCACGAAGCCGCCAACCTTCTTGCCAACCGTCACGTAATGCGACTCCAGCGCGTACAAAATGCCCTGGCTCGATGAGGCGTTCGAGATGAACTGGCCACCGGTCAGCGTGGCGCCGAGCGCGCCGCTCTGCGCCGAGTGCTCGCCTTCGGGTTCGAAGAAGAACGGGTGCTTGCCCCAGACATTGATGCCGCCCTCGGAGCGAAAGGCCTCGTAGATTTCTGCGATCTCGGTGGACGGGGTAATCGGGTAGCCGATCACGCCGCCGCAGACATGGTTCATGACATGTGCCACTGCGCCATTGCCGTGAATGACACTGGCTATGCCCGGGTATTTGACTGGTTTGATTTTCATGATGACGGGTCCGAAAAATGGGTGGGAAATGGAACTGCGCGCGCTCAGGCGCGCCGCTGTGCCGGGGCAGGCAGCGCGGGCCGCGCGGGCCATGGCGCCGTATGTGAAACCGGGAAATGGACCGCAGCACCACATTCACTTGTTGGTGTTTGTGCTTGAAGCATAGTTCCCATTTCGTCTCTCCAGATGAAACATGGTGAAACCAGCCGAGTGACGTCGCCACCGGTGTTTTTCACCTGGTGAAATCATGTCTCATAACAAAAATGTGGGTTTTGATCTATATCAGTGTTTGTCAAAAGTACCACGGGCAAGTCGGCCTGGCCGCAGCAGGTAGGTCGGCTTGGTCGCAGTAGGTCGGCCTGGCCGCAGGCGTAAGCCGACAAACACGCATAGGCGACCCGATATGTTGGCGAACCAAATCGTCGGCTTACGCTGCGCTAACCCGACCTACGAAATCGGGGGCACGCGCTGGGCCAGCACCTTGTCGATGCGTTTGCCGTCCAGGTCAACGACCTCGAAGCACCAGTCGGCGCAGATGATGCGCTCGCCCACGGCGGGCAGATGGCCGGACACCGACATCAGCAAGCCAGCCACCGTGTTGTAGCGGCCGCGGTCTTCCTCCGGCAGTTCGTCCAACCCGAGACGGACCTTGAGCTCGCCGACCGGCATCACGCCGTCGAGCAGCCAGGAGCCGTCGTCGCGCTCGGTCGCCCAGGCGTCGATCTGCGCGCCAGGCTGCAACTCGCCGGTGATCGCTTCGAGCAGGTCACGCGGCGTCAGCGAACCCTGCACCACGCCGTACTCGTCCACCACCAGCACAAAGCGCCCGGCCTTGGCGCGAAACTGTTCCAGCAACTCCATGCCACTGAGGGTCTCCGGCACAAACGACGCCGGGATGACGTGCGCCTCAATGCTGCCCGGGGCGTCGGCGCCCAACTGCAAGAGGCGGCCAATGCTGATCAGCCCTACTACCTCGTCCAGCGACCCATTGCAAACCGGGTACCAGGAATGGGCGCCCTGCTCCCCTGCCGCGCCGACAATGGCCAGGCTTTGCGCCACCGTATTGGACGCGTCCAGCCACTGCACGTCGGTACGCGGCACCATCAGCGAGGTCAGCGGCCGGTCGTCGAGCTGGAACACGTTTTGCACCATTTGGTGTTCATGCTCCTCGATCACGCCGGCGTCCACCCCCTCTTCCAGATGGGCAGTAATTTCCGCCTCGGTCACCGAGCGCAAGGCAGTCGTGTCGATGCGCAGTAGCTTGAGCACCGCCGCCGTGGTTCCGCTGAGCAATTTGACAAAGGGTTTGGCGGCGATCGCCAGCCACAGCATCGGTCGCGCGACCCAGCGCGCCACTGGCTCTGGATACAACTGGCCAATCCGCTTGGGCACCAGCTCGCCAAAAATGATGGTGGTGAAAGTGATCAGCGTCACGACAATCGCCGTGGCCGAAATGGCGGCCACCCTGTCGGCCACACCAAAGCCGTGCAGCCAGGCTGCCACATGGTCGCTGAAGGCGGCCTCGCCAATGATGCCGTTAAGCACGCCGATTGAGGTAATGCCCACCTGCACCGTGGACAGGAACTGGTTCGGATTGTCCAGTAGTGTCAGCGCCGCCTGCGCCCCCTTGTCGCCGGCGTCGGCCATCGCGTTCAGGCGCGCCTTGCGACTCGCTGCCAGCGCCAGTTCGCTCATCGCAAACACGCCGTTGAGCAGCGTCAAGAAGACGATCAGCAGGAAATTCATGAATCAGCAGCGAGAATGAACACCATGGCACTTTACTTGATTGGTGACGTACAGGGTTGCGACAGCGCTTTGCAGGCACTGCTGGAGAAGATTTCATTTTCTGCCAGCCGCGACACACTGTACCTGCTGGGCGACCTGGTCAACCGCGGGCCCGACTCGGCCGGCGTGCTGCGCCGTGTGATGGGCTTGGGCGCGTCGGCGCAATCTGTGCTGGGCAACCATGACCTGCATCTGCTGGCGCTGGCCCACGGTGCGCGCCCGCCGCACCCGCGCGACACGCTGAACGGCGTTCTGACTGCGCCCGACCGTACGCCGATGCTGCAATGGTTGCGCGCACAACCTATGGCACTGCTGAAAAAAGTGAACGGGCAGGACATCCTGCTGGTGCATGCGGGCGTGCTGCCGATGTGGACAGCGGCCAGCACCATCGCGCTGGCCGGCGAAGTCGAGGAGGTTTTGCGTGGCGCCGATGTCGGCGACTTCCTGTCGCGCATGTACGGCAACGAACCGCACATCTGGAGCGACACGCTAATGGGCACTGCGCGGCTGCGCGGCATTGTGAACGCGCTGACGCGGCTGCGCTTTTGCGATGCCCGTGGCGGCATGGAATTCGACAGCAAAGAAGGCGCCAGCACTGCGCCAGCCGGCTATATGCCGTGGTTCGATGTGCCGGGCCGGCAAACGGCGGACGTCACGGTGGCGTTCGGCCACTGGTCAACATTGGGGCGGCTGGAGCGGCCCGGGCTGATTGCGCTCGACACCGGTTGCGTCTGGGGTGGCTGCCTGAGCGCCTGCTGCCTGAACACCGGGGAGCTGATTCAGGTCAAGTGCGCGCAGGCGCAAAAGCCCGGCGCATAGACCGGCCAACTAGGCTGACTTGAACAGCGCCGCAACCCGGCGTTTGGGCTTGATATTGGCCGAGATGCTGCGCACGCCAGGGCGGGCGACAGTCGCTTCCCACGAAGGCGCTGCTGCAACATCGGCTGTCGGCTCATACGGCTTGTCAAAAAACGGATCGCGCGGCGCTGCCGCCGGCCGCGTGTAATCGCGCCGGACCCGCTCCGGGCGGGCAAACTGCCCTTCATGGGCAACGTCGCGCAGCGCCCCAGGTCGGTGGCTGTCGCGGCGCGAGTCATCCTGCGCGCCATCGGCATACATGCGACGGCCATCGTTGATGCGGCCCTGCTTGCGGATGTCTGGCGCGTCTTCGTCGAACTCGATTGCTTCAAGCTCGATCTTGGTCTTGAGCAGTTTCTCGATGTCGGCCACCAGCCGGGCATCGCTCTTCGAGACAAAACTCACGGCCAGCCCGGACAGGCCGGCGCGCCCGGTGCGACCAATGCGGTGCACATAGTCTTCGGCGTTGAACGGAATGTCGAAGTTGAACACGGCCGGCACATCCTTGATGTCCAGACCGCGCGCCGCCACGTCGGTGCACACCAGCAGATCGACCTCGCCCTTCTTGAACGAGTCGAGTGCCTTGAGGCGCTCATCCTGGCTCTTGTCGCCGTGCAGCGCGGTGGTCTTCAAACCCTCGCGTTCCAGCGAACGCGCGAGCCGCGCGCAGCCGAGCTTGCTGTTGACAAACACAAAGGCCTGCTTCAACTCACGCCGCTTCAGAATCTGGTGCAGCGCATGACGTTTTTCCTCGTCCGTAACGCTATAGAAATGCTGCTCCACGGTGGACGCCGTGGTGTTCGAGCCGGCCGCTTCAATCGTCACCGGGTTCTGCAGATAGCTGCTCGCCAGGCGCTTGATTTCGGGAGAGAAGGTGGCAGAAAACAGCAGCGTGGTGCGCTGCTTGGGCAGGTAACTCAGGATGCGCTGAAGATCGGGCAGGAAGCCGATGTCGAGCATGCGGTCGGCCTCGTCCAGCACCACGTATTCGACCTGGTTGAGCACCGCGTTCTTGGCCTCGATGTGGTCGAGCAGCCGGCCCGGCGTCGCCACCAGGATTTCGACGCCCTTCTTGAGCTCGATGGTCTGCGGCTTCATGTCGATGCCGCCAAACACCACGGCGCTGCGCAGCAGGGTGTACTTGGCATAGTCCTTGATCGCCTGCGCCACCTGGTCGGCCAGCTCGCGTGTCGGCAGCAACACCAGTGCGCGCACCGGGTGCCGTGCGGGCGAAGTCGAGTTGCTTTCATGCTTGAGCATGCGTTGCAGCAGCGGCAGCGCGAACGCCGCCGTCTTGCCGGTGCCGGTTTGCGCGGCGCCCATGACATCGTGCCCCTGCAGCACCACCGGAATGGCTTGCGCCTGGATCGGGGTCATGGACTCGTAGCCCATCTCAGCCACGGCGCGGCTCAGGGGGGCAGCCAGTTGCAACTGGGCAAAGGCCATCGGTAACGTATCGGGGGTTAAATCGGAAATAAGATCAGTCATTCACAGCGGGAGTCGGTGCTATCAATCCGATAGCCGGATGGGCCCTGCGAAGTTGAGGGCCGACCCGCATTATCCTCCATACTGGCGCCAGCGCCGCAACGCGGCGTCAATCGGCCAGCCTGCCGAGTTGATTGATGAATTCCCGGATGTTCTCCATGATCGAGCGTTCATTGGCGATGCGCAAGCGTTCCACCGCAACAAAGGCGTCCGACGTGGTCGCGGTGCCGGTGGCATAGACCGGAATCGCACGGACCTCGCCGGCGCCCTTGAAACGGTACATAACTTTCGACTTGACATCGAACGTCAAGCCAAACAGAGGCTGCTCCAGCGACTCCAGCGTGGCCGTGACCTCATACGGAGCCGGTGCCGAGGCCGGGTTGGCCGACAGATAGCCGGTGATGGCCAGGCTGTCGGTCAGCGCTTTGCGAAAACCGGCATTGTCCACCTGCGACGTCCACAAGGGATTGGTGTCCTTGCCACCGGTGACGGCACCGACGCTGACCGCGCCCTTGAGCTTGGCGTTGAGCGGCGCCGTCGTCCCCGGCTTGACCGTCATCGCTTGCGACGTGGCCGGCGTCGAACATCCGGACAGATTCAACAGGGCGGCAGTTATGGCGCCCACCAGGGAAAGTTTAAAAAATAGTCTCATCTTCCAGTCACTCCTTTGTGTTGATCTGCGCCGCTGTCGGGCAAGGACTGGCGAGCACCACGGTGACGTCCGCAGGATAGTCAAATCCGGCGCCGCTGCTGGAATCCACCGCGTAGCCAATCAAGCCACCGGCCAGAATATTACCCCACGCGCCGCCATTGCTTTTGGAAACAAAATCGGCGCTGCCAGAAGACTCCCCGGCCCGGCAGACAACCGACAGATTGCCATAGGATTTCTGGATCTGCACCGCCTCAGGCGTCTTGAGCGACCAGCGCCCCTTGTCATTGGTCAGGCTGCAACTCACACCGGCAAGGATGGCGCCCTCGCAGACTGTCGTGACCGATACCGGCTGTGTCTTGCTTCCGGTGATGGATGCGCACCCAGTCGCCAGAGGGGCCACCAACAAAGCCACAATCCAGCGCCACATGGTGTCTCCCGCGTCGAGCAAGATTACGCCCTGGGCAAGGTCACGCCGCGCTGGCCCTGGTACTTGCCACCGCGGTCCTTGTAGCTGGTCTCGCAGACATCGTCCTTGTCGCTCTCGAAAAACAGCACCTGTGCACAGCCCTCGCCGGCATAGATCTTGGCCGGCAGTGGCGTGGTGTTGCTGAACTCAAGCGTCACATAGCCTTCCCATTCGGGCTCGAACGGCGTGACGTTGACGATGATGCCGCAGCGCGCATACGTGCTCTTGCCCAGGCAGATGGTCAGCACATTGCGCGGAATGCGAAAGTATTCCAGCGTGCGTGCCAGTGCAAAACTGTTGGGCGGGATGACGCAGACATCGTCATAAAAATCGACAAAGCTTTTCTCGTCGAAGTTCTTCGGATCGACCACCGTGCTGTGAATATTGGTGAAGACCTTGAACTCGGGCGCGCAACGGATGTCGTAGCCGTAGCTGCTGGTGCCGTAGCTGATGATCTTGTGGCCGTCGCGCTCGCGAATCTGGCCCGGCTCGAACGGCTCGATCATACCGGTGGTCTCGGCCATGCGGCGAATCCATTTGTCACTCTTGATGCTCATGGGGACACAACTCCTAGGTTGGGCGTGATTGTAAGCAGGCCGCCTTTGTTGCTATGTGGCACTGTGCGGGCGGGAGCACTCTGGCTGTGACCCCCGGAGCACTCCGGCGCGACATTCGCGGAGTTGCTCGCCCAAGCTCGATGGCGTGCCAATGCTGCAACGCCAGTCAAAGCCCCTGCGAAATCACCGTTCTCTCAATCACACGGTCATCGCCCAAGACGATCATCGCAAACAGCAACTCGTCCAGGCTGTTGGCCTGCGCGGTTCGGCGCGCCAACAAGGGCGTGGCTTGCGGGTTGAGCACAACAAAATCGGCTTCGTAACCCGGCAGCAGATTGCCGACGGCCGGGCCGCCTTTTTCTCCAGCCAAACCCAGTGCCCTGGCCGCGCCGGCAGTGTGTTGCCACCACAAATGCTGCGGCGACAAAGAGGTGGCTGATTTGGTCTGACCCTCGCGCGCCACGTAATATGCCACCAGCATGGTGTGAAACGGGCTAAAGCTGGTGCCACCGCCAACGTCGCTGGCCAGCCCGTAACGCACAGCGGCACGGTCGGCGCCGGCATAGTCAAAAAAGCCGCTGCCCAAAAACAAGTTGCTGGTCGGGCAAACCGCTGCTGCTGCGCCGCTGGTGCGCATCAGAGCCCGGTCGTCGTCGTCCAGGTGAATGCAATGCGCATAGATGGCGCGCTCGCGTAGCAGACCAAAGTCCGCATAGGTTGACAAATAGCTTTTTGACTGCGGAAACAGCTCGCGCGCCCAGTTGATTTCGTCCCTGTTCTCGGCCACATGCGACTGTATCCAGACATCAGGGTATTGGGCCGCCAGAGCGCCGGCACCGCGCAGTTGCGCAGCACTGCAGCTCGGCACAAAACGCGGTGTGATGGCGTAACCGAGGCGCCCATTTTTGTGCCACTTGTTAATCAGGGCCTCGGAGTCGATCAGGCTTTGCTCGGTGCTGCCGCGTGAGGCGTCCGGCGCGGCGCGATTGAGCAGCGCGTCTGGCGCGTTGCGGTCCATCAGACATAGCCCGGTGATCAGACGCATGCTGTGCCGCTGCGCCTCGGTGAATAAGGCATCGACCGAGGCGCTGTGCGACGAAGCAAACGCCAGCGCCGTGGTGACGCCGTTGCGCAGCAGTTCCTCGATAAAAAACGCGGCTTGCGCGGCGCAGTAGTCACGCGCGCCAAAGCGTTCTTCTTCAGGGAATGCGTAACGCTCCAACCACGGCAGCAGGCCATCTGCGGGTGAGCCGATGACATTGGTTTGCGGATAGTGAAGGTGCATATCGACAAAGCCGGGGGCGATGATGCGCCCCGGCAGATGCTCGACCGGCACGGCGGGAAATTGAGCCTTCAACTCGCGGTACGGACCGACCGCCTGCACCACCTGCGCACCCTGCTCATCCGGACCCACCACCAGCAGGCCGTCTTCATCAAAAACGCCGCTGTGGTGCGGCTCGCCCGCAGCGGCGAAGCGAAGAATGGCGGCGCGGTACGCTTTCATACCGCGCAGTTTAAGCGCTCAGGCAATCAGGGCAGCTTGCCGGCCACGCCCTGCACCAGCCAGTTCATCTGCAGAATTTGCTCGTCACTCAAGGTCTGGCCCTTGGCAACCACCACCTTGCCGGCGTTGTCCAGGATCGCCTGGTTGGCGTGAAACGGATGCAATTTGCCGGCTGCAATGTCTTTTTGCCGCGCCAGCACTTCCTGTTGCACCGCCTTCGGAACTTTCGGCCCAAAGCCCTCGACCCGGATCATTCCGTCTTTCACGCCGCCCCAGACGTTGCCAGTCTTCCAACTGCCGTCCAGCACCGCTTGGGCGCGCCGCGTGTAGTACTTGCCCCATTGGTGCGTGACGGCCAGGATCTGCGCATCGGGCGCGATCTTAAGCATGTCGGAGTGATAGGCCACGGCCAGCTTGCCGCGCTCCTGCGCCGCCGCCATGACGGCCGACGAAGCGGTATGAAAGGCAATCACATCGACGTCCTGATTGAATAGCGTCATCGCCGCGTCGCGCTCGCGGGTCGGGTCAAACCAGGCGTTGATCCACACCACCTTGACCTCGGCCTTCGGATTGACGGAGCGCATGCCCAGCGCAAAGGCGTTGATGCCCTGCAGCACTTCGGGAATCGGAAAACCCGCCACGTAGCCGGCCATGTTGGTTTTGGTCAGGCGTGCGGCAGCGATGCCGGCCAGGTAGCGGCCCTCGTAATAGCGCGCATTGGCGACCGCCACATTGGGCGCCGTCTTGTAGCCGGTGATCGATTCGAACTTGACGTCCGGAAACTCCTGCGCCACCTTCAGCGTGGGCTCCATGTAGCCAAAGCTCGGAGTGAAGATCAGCTTGTGACCACTTGCCGCCAGGTCGCGAATCACGCGCTCCGCGTCCGGCCCTTCGGCGACGTTTTCCACATAGCTTGTCTTGACCTTGGCGCCCAGCGCCGCATCGACCGCGCGCCGGCCTTCGTCGTGCTGCTTGACCCAGCCGGTGTCGCCCAGCGGCGCGACATAAACGAAACCAACTTTGAGCGGCTCTTTGGCAGCGCCGGCGGGCGCAGCGGTTTGGGAAAAAACGGGAGAAATAAAACAGGCGGCCACCAGCGTGGCTGCGAGGTTTTTGAACATGGTGGTCCTCTACATGGCTCCGAAACAAAAAACAAGGCCCGCCGGAGCAGCGGGCCTTGGGCTGATTATATCGGTCGGCCTCGCTAGTCCGTGGCGATCACCACCCGGCTACGTTCGATATAGCCCACGCCGGCTACAGAAGCATCGACCACCGGGCAGGCCGGCGCCGGGCAGGCCACCGCCCGGATGCTATAGACCCGAATGGCCTGGGGCGTGCCGACCGCCGATTCACCTTCGCTGTACAACGTTGAATCGCAGGAGACGGTGACATGAAAGCCGGTGTCGGCGCTCAGATCCAGGGTTGAGCTGACCCCGGCACAAGCGGCGCCGTTCCATGTTCCGCGCAGCGCCTTGTACAGGCCCCATTCGTTACCGGCACGCGCCGCCTGCCAGGCGCGCGCTGACAGAACATCCTGCGCGGCGGTCATCTGCTGGGTGCTGCCAATCGACACGATGGTCGAGGCCAGCGCCGCAAGCAGCACCAGCACCACAATGGCGGCGATGGCGCCAAAGCCGTGTTGCTGCTTCATGGCACGTTGTCCACATGCACACCGTGCGCCAAAGAAACGTTTTCACCGGACCGACTCAAGTTCAATTGCATCCAGACAAAGCCGCCTTGCTGGGTGGCGCCCTGGTTCGGGTCATAGACAAAGGTACAGCCAGCCGTTGCAACATCGGTCGCCACAACGGCGCCACTGGTCAGCGCGCAGGTTGCTGCCTGATTGGCAGCAAAAGCGGCCGTTGTGCGGTACAGCGTATTGCCAACGCAACTGTAAAAAACCGTCTGCTCGGCGTTGGGCACGACGACAAAGCGCCCGCTGTCCGACCCGAGTGGAAACTGCACGACCGGATTGAAGGCAATGCGGGCCACGCCAGCAGTGGCAGCGGGTGTTGTCACCGCACTGATTGCGCCACGGCTCACGCCGGTATAAACATCGGCGCTATTCTGGTTCCCGATCACCACCCAGTCACCACTGGCCGGTGTTTGACCGAGCGAACTCAGAACGTCGAAAGCACCGGTCGCGACGCTGGTATCGACAAACTCGCTGCCGCCGTTCACCGTGTCAGGTGCGGTGCGGTAACGCCCCCCGGCAATGGTTGGCACCAACTGAAAGCAGGTGGAACTCACCGACCGGACGGAATTGGGCACCGCACCGCGGATATCCTTGGCAACGCGGCGCAGCGCTGTGTCCGCAATGTCAGTCAGGTCGGCGCGCCGGCGTGTGTCGAAATAGCTGTCAATCGCGGGTTTGAGGAACACGACCACGCTGGCGGCAATGGCTCCGGTGATCACGATGACCATCACCAGTTCAACCAGGGTGAAGCCGCGCTGTTTCATAGTCCGTAATTCGTTCGCCAGCCGACGAGACTGATGGCACCGTTGGCGTCGGCACTGTGGGTTACCTTCAGCGAGATTTTTTGAGCGTCCGCAACGCCGTGCAAGGTTGCCACGTTCACAACGACGCTGACCGTGTAGCCGGGGAGAATGGGAGTTGTCCCGTCAATGTCCCAAAAGGAACCGGGAGTTACGAGCGCTTTCGTTGCGTCGCAGTTCACCTTGGAAGTGTCATAACCGTTGTAATCAGAGACAGCAGTAAACGTGGCTCTTGCACAAGTCCCCAAAGTGGGTGCCGGCAAACCGGGAAGAGCGGTATAGGGCTTCAGCAAAACCTCTTCCATCATCTCTTCGGCGATGGAAAGCATTTGTTTGTGAATCAACGGGTCGGCACTTCCCTTCACCGTGTGGACAAACGCCGCGAGAACGCCAGCCAAGCCGACGCTGATGATCACGATCGCGATGATCATCTCGATCAGGGTGAAACCATGGACGCGCCTATTGGACATAGCCGGTGGCACCCACAACAACAATCAATGGTTGCCCGGCGACGGTAATCGCCCTGTCGGCACCCGTTCCATCGGACTGAAAATTGAAGTTCAGCGTTGACGGATCAGCCACAGAAAAGACTGCGTTCACTGCGTCGCTGCTTTGAACCACATTCGTAGTGCCGCCGGGAACGTTCAAAGCCTGTCCGTTGCAGGCGCCCGACTTGTCATGATCAATCGTCAACGCCAGCGACGATGCGGTAAATGCCACACACACCATGCGCCGATGGCTGGTGGCGGTTTTCTGCGCATAGCGCAGCGCGCTGACCACCTTGTCGCGAAATTCGACGGCCCGATATTCACTGGTGCTCATCGTCGGCCACGCAACCACCGCCAGCACGCCAACCATGACGATCGTCATGACCAGTTCCACGATGGTAAAGCCGGCCTCGCGTCGCATCTCTAGTACAACTCCCGGATGTGGATCGTCTTGCGCGTCTCCGGCGAATAGATGCCAAAAGTGCCACGCGCTGAAGGGTCGGTGTCGTAGGTGCTGGCGCAATTGCCATTTTGTGAACGCAGCCACGGAAGATTCGCGCCGATCGTGACCAACGGAACAGTGGTACGTGGGCCCAAACAGGAGTTATCCGGATTGCTGCTACCCAGATTGATCGCGACATCAACGCTGCCGGTCACCAGCGGGGTCGGGTTGCCAGGGTTCGGATTCGCCAATACCAGCGAGCCTTTCCCGCCGTCTATCACTACCGCCGACGCACTGGTCTTGTTGGCCATGCTGCCAGACAACGCAATGGCGTTCACCGGCAGCGTGGTCAGATCGTCAGCGCTGTTAAGCACCCAGGAGTTGCCGCTCCAGTATTGCGATTGAACCTGGAGTTGCAGCGGCTTCTTTTCGGACCCGTAGGCATTGGAGAGCTTGAGCCGGCCGAACCGGACATCTGTCGTGAACAGTTGGCGCCGCAGGTTTGCTTCGGCGGGCGCAGGGCTGGCGCCAAGGAAGCAGGCCGGATTGCCCAAACCGGTCGTCACGTCCAGACTGCCGCAGTGAGCCATGTCGATGGACCCCTGCAGCGGCAAGGTGACACCATCGGCATCGAGTGGTTTGCCTGCGATTTTGAGCGCCTGATAGGGACCGTCTGGCGCGCCACCAGTGGCCCGCGCCAACTTGACGTTGACGGTAAAGCTGCTGGCGCCAGCACTCCAGGCGGTGTTGCTGGCCGCCGGCGACGTATCGACCGCCAGCCGACTGGTCAGCGCCGTTGTCCCATTGACGGCTCCCAGGCCCATGCACTGCGCGCCACTGGTGCACGTCCAGTTGGCCGTGTTGTTGCCGAGGCCGCCAGCAACATTGAGCTTGGCAAACACGCCCGCATAATTGCGTGTGAGGGTTTCGCTCTTGCCATACGCCGCCACATTCAACGTCAACTTCATGGGCTCGTCCATATAGGTGAAGAGCGACGCGTTGGCACCCAAGTCGCTTCGGTTTTGCAGCGATGCGCCAGTCATTCCAAAATGATCCGGAATGAAGCGCCCCATGGCGACGGCGGTGTTTCCAACATGGCAGCCATAGCGCCCGGTCGCGCCGACCAGAGCGGTCGATAGGTTGTTGTTGCTAGTGGTGTCCGTCACACAGTCGCAGGTATTGGTGGCCTGGCAGCTGGCGGGCTGGTCAACGGCGGTGAATATCTCGTCACGCAAAGCGCCCGCGCCCAGGTACAGATACCCGACCTCGTCATAGCTGGCATTGAGCGTGGGCGCCGGCGCCGCGTTGACGGCCAGCGTAGTGGGCGTCAAATTACCGATCGCGCCGCCACTGACCATCGTCGTATCCTGCACCGTTGTTTGCGCGGTCAAGCGCGTGTTATCGAGCGTGAGCGTTCCGCTATAACCTGCCGTGGCGGCAGCATTCAGCGTGAAGCTGCTGCCAGCCTTCAAAACCGGCGTTGCAGTCGCCGACGGCGGCGTTGCCATCACCGGCGTTGTGGTCAGGCTTACCGAAGACGGTCGGATCGCGAAATTGTCGGTCGAGCAAGCGGGTGTGCTGGCGCCCACCGTCATGCGAACCCGAACATCCTTGGCAACCCCAGCGTAGGTAAATGTGGCGGGTCTGCGCCCCCCGTTGGCGGCAATGAACGTGATCGGCTGGGCGGCAGTCAGGCCGGCGCCCGTTGGGCAACTGGATGCGGACGCGTCAACCAGGTCGGTGTTCACGGTTCCCGCATAAGTGGTATTGAGAGCTGCGCCATTGAGCGCCAGCACATCGACGGTAAACGGGACGCCGGTCATCTTGGTAAACAGGCGCGTCTTCGGATTGGCCGATGGCTCGACCGCGTCCAGCGCGCACGATGCGCTGGCAAAATTCATCACGCAAGTCTCGGTGCCGCCCTTGAAGCAGCGCGCGGGGTTGATGAAACCCGGCGTGGAACTGATCGTGCCCAGTGTCACGTTGCCGGCAGTGGCGTTGCTGAGCGACGCCGTTCCTACTCCGTTGCTGATCGTTACGGTGTCGCCGCCAGCCCATCCAGTGGGCGACATTTGCACTGCCACGTCACCCGGATACAGCATGCTGCACGACGCATTCAGGCAGACCTTGAGCGTGACCGCCTCGGGCGTGCAGACCGAGGCCACGCCATCGTGGCTGATCTCGATGTGGTCGTAAACGCCGGCGCAATTGCGCCCCAGCGTCATGTCGGCCTGGACCTCGCTCTGTGTCAGCTCGTAGTTGTAGAGCTTGACTTCATCGAGCGTGCCACGGAAATTTCGCGCTGGCAGCAGCGTGCAGGCTCCGTCGGTGGCGATGTCGCCGCCCAGGTAGAACGGGCACGTGTTGGTGGCCAACGTTCCGGTCCAGTTATTGGTATTGGTGTCAGGCAATCCATTGACATAAATGCGCTGGCGCGCAACGCCAGCAGACGCGTCCATGGTGATCGCAATATGGGTCCACCTGTTGAGCGGAATCGTCGCGGCCGAAGTCAGTTGCCGCGGCGTTCCGCCCCACCACCAGTACAGCTTGCCAGCCGGATCCAGATGGAATTCATAGTTCTGGTCATTCGACAAAATGGAAGCCAGGTTGCCCGAGGCCGGATAGGCGGTGGGATAAATCCAGGCCGAACCCGACAACCGGGTCGTGTAGTCAAACAAGGGGCTGTGGGCCACCCTGACGACGGCTTTGCCGTCAAAACTGGCAGCATTGCAAAAGCCCCCGACCACCGAGGCGTACTGCGACGCGATCGTCGTGCCGGGGTTGACCTGGTTGGTGGTAGTCGGCGTCGAGGTGGTAACCCGGGTGCCGTGCAACAAGGTGCCGCCGCTGTCAATCACCTCGCCGGCAGCGCCGCTCCACGACCCGGCTGTCCCGTCCATCTTGTAATGCGTTGTCGCGAACGGCAGCACCAGCACGGTGGCGCTAGCCGGTGTCGAACCAGGTGATGTGACGGTGTTGGTGTAGGACCCCTGCGCCGTCACCTTGACAACCAGCGTCAGTGTGGCGCTGGCGCCGGCGGCCAGCGCCGGAATGGTCCAGGTCACCGTCTGCCCCGCAGTGCCGACCGAGCCCGTTGAGGCGAGATTGTTCAGATACGTGATGCCGGCCGGCAGCACGTCGGACACGGTGACGGCGGACATGTCCACGCTGTATGGATTGGCGGCCGTAATGTCGAAGGTCAACACGTTGTTCACGACCGCAGCCGAGCTGCTGACTCCTTTGGTCAGCACCGGGGACGGCAGAATCATCGTGTAGCTCTGTCCGGCCAGGAAGTCTCCATTGAGCGGCCCCACACCACCCAATGGCGTGCCCGCCGTGTTCACGATGCTGTCGTTATCCACCAGGTTGAGCTTCAACGACCCGGCCGCGCCGACCGCGGTGCTTGCCGTCACGCTATAACTGGTGCCGCTGCCCGTCACGCTGGTGATGGCAGCACCGGCGACGCCGCTCAACTGGAAGTCAGTCGCGTCAACCCCGGTCACGCTGGTATTGAAGCTCACCGTCCAGTTGACTGCCGTGCCAGCCAGCGCCGGATTGGTGCTGCTGGTGTTGATGGCGCTCACCGCCGGTAGCGGGCAACTTGTGGTCGTGACGCCCTGATCGGCGCCGTAGCTGGTGCCGGCACTGTTCACTGCCGCAACGCGAAAATGATAAGTGGTGCCGCAGTTCAACCCGGTCAAGGCCACAGACACTGGACTGTTTGAACTATTGGCCGCCAGCGAGCCTGGTGTGGCACTCGCCGTAGTGCCATAAGCGGTGGTCGGTCCGTATTCGAAAGTCACAGTGGTAATGGCGCCGTTGCTGCTCACAGTACCGTTGAGCGTTGCGCCTGACACCGTCACAGCCGACGCAGCGCCAGTGGTGGCAGTGGGTGCGCAAGGCGCCGTGGTAAAAGTGGCGTTGGCGCCATTGACCGTGCTGGCGCTGCTATTGAGCCCCTTGACACGGAAGTTATACAGTCTGTTGCAAGCCAGGCCGGCAATGGCCACAGCCACCGGCGTACTGCCGGCACCTGCCGCCACCGTTGGACCCGGCACCGTCGTGCCATAGCTCAGCGTTGTACCGTATTCGAACGTCGTCGTGGTGGCCGACCCGTTATCGTTGACCGTCCCGTTGAGCGTTGCGCCAGAGGCGGTCACAGCCGTTGCCGCGTTCGTGGTCACTGTGGGCCCAACGCACAGCGTCGTGGTCAAGCTGAAATCAAGGCCGTAGCTGGTGCCCAGACTGTTGACCGCCTTGACGCGGAAGTGATAAACCGTGTTGCAGGTCAGACCGGCGACTGCAGCAGAGACCGAAATGCTTGAGCTGGTCGCCGCAAGCGGGCTTGGCACAGCATTGACCGTGCTGCCATACGCCACAGTCAATCCGTATTCAAAAGTCACGGTGGTGATGGCACCGTTGCTGCTGACGGTGCCGTTGAGTGTCGCGCCACTCGGGCCCAGGGCACTGGCGGCGCGGGTTGCAGCGGTGGGCGCAGTCAGGCAGGGGTCCGACCCCAAAACGATAAACCCGTGCGGACAGCTGACTCCGCTGCCGGCCAGGTTGTAGTAAGTGTTGCTGCTGGGCGTACTTGGCGTTGCAGGGCTGTTGTAAGTGACCGTATTGCCAGCGGCCGAGGCATTGAGCGTGCCAAAGCTCGAACTCGCAGCCACGGTAAGGCTGGCACTGGTTCCCTGGGTCCACGCGTTGCTGGACGCGTTTTGGGTCACTTGCTGCACACTGACGCTGCCGTTATTGGTGAGTTTGGTCGAGCCGGTGTTGTAGCTGACAGCCGAGGTCGGCGCGTTGATCACGCCCGTCGTTCCTACCACCGTGCTGTTCGCGTACAGACGTAAAAACGTGGTTGTGCCCGAACCGACGCTGGAGTTGATCGTGCCGTTGACGGTCAACACCGACCCTGACACCGTGCTGCCACCTGCGGTATAGCCAGCATAGAGCCGCGATGACCCGGTGAAATTCAGCGCCGCGCCGGCCGCGATCTGGGGCGCAGTGCCCGATATATGCAAACGGGCCTGATTGGCAAAAATTCCAGTGCCGGAAATGACCGCCGCGTTCCCCGTCAAGCCGATCTTGTCGCTATTGCTGCTGGTGAACGTGCCGTTATTCGTCAAATTGCCAGTGACAGTCAGCGTATTGCTGCCCGAACCCGACAAGGTCGCGCCGCTGTTGATGGTCAGCACTGCCGTCGTGTAACTGTTATCCAGCGTGACGGTATAGGGGGACGCAAGAATGACCGTATCTCCCGACGCCGGGGTCGCGCCGCAAGTCCAGGTGGATGATGAACCCCAGTTCCCGTTGGCTCTGCTGGTGCAAGTCGCCGCCGACGCCGCGCCGGCAGCGAGCAGCAGCGCCAGCCAGCAAAGAGACAGGGTGATGCTTTTCGGGAAGGCCCAACCGTGTCGGATCTTGAACCTCATTGCCCCTGCTCCAGATCGCGATGAGCTTCGCACAAGCCCGCGACTTTGCGTTGAGCCGATTGGATCGCCCGGCACCGGCGCGCCACAAAGGCTGGCACCGCATCATTGACAGACAGTTGAACTCTGGTGTTGTCTGGCGCCGTGGCAGTTTGCATAACCCGAATATTAACCACCAAAACCGGGCGCCGGCACCGTCCACCGGTGCAACGTTCGAATAATCCGGCACTATGCCCCGCACGGCAAAGCGTCCGTTGTTTTACCCGCACAGCTGGGCTGAGCAACGGCCAGCGGTCAAAAAAAAAATCCCAACCGGATCAGGGTTGGGATTTGGGGTATGGTGGAGCTGGCGGGATTTGAACCCGCGTCCGCAAACCTTCTTCGAGCAGTTCTACATGTGTAGCCTTCTGATTTGAGTCTCGCCTTTTGCATCGCGCAGTGGCACGCTATGCAAAACGCCAGCAACCTATTTTCTTGACCTGCCCTAAGTTACCCAAGGCGGGCCCAGCCGAATGAGATTACCCCACAGCCTGGACAGCTTGCGCCACCCTTGCCCAGCCTATCGGCTTGCTGTTGTGAGGCTCACGTGCGATTAAGCAGCGAGTGCGAAACGTTCGTCGTTTGCAGTTAGTTTTTTTCTGCTGTTTTACGAGGTAACAGAACCTCGACATGCCCTGCTGCGCGTCCGAACCCACGTCGAAACCAGTGCAGCCCCAACCACCTATTTTAGGCCTTTGCCAGCAATTGCAATAGCGCCAGCGGAGAATTAATGGTGGCGTGCGCGCCCCACAGCGCCGGATCACCAGTTTGCCCCAGGTAGCCGTAACTGGCCACCACCGTGCGCATGCCGGCGGCCAGGCCGGCCACAACGTCGCGCTCGTCATCGCCCACATACAGACAGCGCGCCGCATCGACACCGAGCCGACGCGCCGCTTCCAGCAGTGGCTCGGGGTGCGGTTTGGCGTGCGCCGTGGTGTCGCCACAGATCAGCGTGCCGGCCGATGCAAACAGCGGCATGGCGCGGGTCAACGGATCGGCAAAACGCGACGCCTTGTTGGTCACCACGCCCCACGGCAGCCGGCGCGCCGCCAACTGTGCCAGCAGCTCGGGCACCCCCTCAAAAGCGTAAGTGCTGTCGGTCAGACATTGCTGGTAATTGCCAAAGAACTCTTCCCGCAAGGTATCGAATTCACGCTCCCCTGGCGCCAGGTCGAAAGCAACGCCGAGCATGCCGCGCGCACCAGCGCCGGCCATCGAACGATAAGACTCCAGCGGCAACGCTGCCAGGCCGCGGTCAAGCCGCATCTTGTTGACTGCCGCGCCCAGGTCTGGCGCACTGTCAACCAGCGTGCCGTCCAGGTCAAATAGCACTGCCTGAACGTCGGCAAACAGGCCGGAAATCAGTGTCAAAGGCCGGCCTCTGCGGGTTTTTGCGTTGCAAATAGATAGTTCACGCTGGTGTCTGCGTTCAACCAGTAGCGTTGCGTCAAGGGGTTGTACTGCATGCCCCGCGTGTGCCGCAAATCGAGTTCACACGAGCGGCAGTAAGCCGCCAGTTCGCTGGGCCGAACCATCTTGGCATATTCGTGGGTGCCGCGCGGCAGCATGTTGAGCACGTATTCAGCCCCCACAATGGCCAGCATGAAGGACTTCAGGTTGCGGTTGAGGGTGGAAAAGAATACCCATCCTCCGGGCTTGACCAGCGCCGAGCAGGCCCGCACCACCGAGGCGGGGTCAGGCACGTGCTCCAGCATTTCCATGCAGGTGACGACGTCAAAACTGCCGGGCCTTTCCTGCGCCAGTGCCTCCACGCTGATTTCCTGATACACCACATTGGGCGTTTGCGCCTCCAGTGCGTGCAACTGGGCGACCCGCAAGGCCTTGGTCGCCAGGTCGATGCCGGTCACCTGCGCGCCGGCGCGGGCCATGGCGTCGGCCAGAATGCCACCGCCACAACCCACATCGAGAACCTGTTGTCCGCCAATTCGACTCAAACTGGTGATCCACGCAAGGCGCAGCGGGTTGATTTGATGCAAGGGACGAAACTCGCCATCCAGGTCCCACCAGCGATGGGCCAGATCAGAGAACTTGGCCAGTTCGGCCGGATCAGCATTGATTGTTGAAGTCATGTCCGTATTATCGGAAGAAAATGATCTGTCAGTTGTGGCACCACGAGCGAGAGCGCCGGCGCGCGGATGCAAACACCGCACTGCGGCAACAAAAAACCCCGCCAGGCGGGGTTTTTTGAGCAATCGCTTCAGGCCACGAGGTGGCCCAAATACGAGGATCAGTTGCTGCGCGTTCCAACCACTTCGATTTCAACGCGGCGGTTCTTGGCCCGACCTTCCTTGGTCTTGTTGTCAGCCACTGGCTGCTTC
>JANNUE010000331.1:0-1895 GCA_031394895.1 Betaproteobacteria bacterium | reverse complement strand
CGATTCAGCTCGCCGCCATTCCGGCGGCGCTACAGGGGCGCGATGTGCTGGGTTCGGCGCAAACCGGCTCTGGCAAGACGCTGGCTTTTGCCTTGCCCTTGGTGCAGCAAATGGAGGGTGCCCCGATCGACCAGCCACGCCGCCTGCGTGCGCTGATACTGGTGCCAACGCGCGAGCTGTGTGCTCAGGTTGGCGAGGAGATTCGCAGTCTGGCGCCGTATCTGACGCGCGCGCTAAAGGTCTCCATCGTGTTTGGCGGCGTTTCCATCAATCCGCAACTGCTGCGCTTGAGGGGTGGCACCGACATTGTGGTGGCCACGCCGGGGCGCTTGCTCGATCTGATTGCGCACAATGCGCTGCATCTCTCAAGCGTCACAACGCTGGTTCTCGATGAAGCCGACCGGCTGCTGGACCTCGGTTTTAGCGAGGAAATAGCGCGCATTCTGGCGCTGCTGCCGCGCCAGCGGCAGAACCTGTTTTTCTCAGCCACTTTGGGGCCTGAAGTGCAGACGTTGGCGCAAAACCTGCTGCGCGATCCGCTGCGCATAGAGATTGAGTCCGCGGTGCAGGATTTGCCCGACATCGTGCAACGCGCGATTGCGGTGGATGCCGAGCGGCGCACCCAGTTGCTGCGTCATCTGATGGAACAAAACCACTGGCGCCGCGTGCTGGTGTTTGTGGCCACCAAGCATGCCGCCGAGATGGTGGCCGACAAGCTGCGCAAGGCGCGCATCAACGCCGAACCGTTTCACGGCCAGTTGAGTCAGGGCAAGCGCACCCAGGTGCTGGCCGACTTCAAGGCCTCGCGCCTGAAGGTGATCGTTGCCACCGACCTGGCGGGGCGCGGTCTGGATATTGCGGAATTGCCGGTGGTGGTGAACTACGACCTCCCACGCTCGGTGCTGGACTACACGCACCGGATAGGCCGCACCGCCCGCGCCGGCAAGAGCGGAGTGGCGCTGAGCTTTGTCAGCGCCGACACGACAAATCATTTCCGCCTGATACAGAAACGCCAACAGTTGAATTTGACGCTGGAGCAGATTGAGGGCTTCGAGCCGCAACAAAGCGTCACTGCCGCTGCGGCTGGCAGCGGCGGCATCAAGGGCAAGCGCCCGAACAAGAAAGACAAGGCGCGGCTGGCGGCAGCGCAAGGCAAATGAGCTCGCGCCGGCGCTGCTTCACCACTGCTTTACGTGACGGCTTTATACTTGCGCCAGCTTTTCAGCAACCAGGTTGTTACCATTTACAGGAGTTTTCATGCGGTTTTTATCCATCGTACTGGCGGCGTTTATTGGCACTGTGGGCATGGTTTCGTTCAGCGCAACGGCCGCCGACGCCAAACCGCAGACCGTTGCCACAGTTTATAAAGACAAAGCGACGCTCGCCGGCAAGAGCGTCAGCGCCCAGGGCAAGGTGGTTAAAGTCAACAACGGCATCATGGGGCGCAATTTTGTCCACATTCAGGACGGTAGCGGCGACGCCAAGGCCGGCACCAACGACCTGCTGGTGACCAGCAAGCAAGTGGTGGCGGTGGGTGACCAGGTCACGATTTCTGGCAAGGTCGTGTTGAACCGCGACTTTGGCAGCGGCTATTCCTACCCTCTGCTGATTGAAGAAGCCAGCATCGTCGTCAAGAAATAGGCGGCATTGTGTCGTCGGATTACGCTGCGCTAATCCGACCTTGTATCTAGAATTATTGTGCAGTGATTAGCTCTCGCTGCACGAGATGAAGGGAAACTTGTATCCGACCTAAAGGCTTTTTGACCTTCGTATGTAGATCAAGCCCTTCACCTCACCTTCACGCCACCACACATAAACTGAACGGTATCCAAGGGCTTTGACCCTGTATGAACAAGGAAAGTTGGCATGTCGGCGGTTGTGATTTTTGAGCTGCT
>JANNUE010000283.1:0-9140 GCA_031394895.1 Betaproteobacteria bacterium | reverse complement strand
CGGTCGGCCAGCAGCACACGATTGGGCAGATCGGTCAGGGCATCGAAGTGGGCGATGTGCTCAAGCTGCTGCTGGTGCTCCTTCATCGGGGTGATGTCGGTGAACAGCGAGACATAATGCTGCGTCACGCCAGCGCTGTCGCGCACCGCGCTGATGGTGAGCATTTCAGCATAGACCTCGCCACTTTTGCGCCGGTTCCAGATTTCGCCATACCACTGGCCCTTGTCGGCCAGCGCCTTCCACATTGCCGCGTAAAAATCGGGCGACTGGCGACCGGACTGGAGGATGCGCGGATTCTGCCCGACCGCCTGTTCGCGGCTGTAACCTGTGATGCGGCTGAACGTGTCGTTGACCTCGATGATGGTGCCGCTGGCGTCGGTGATGATGATGCCCTCGCGGGCGTGCGAGAACACGCTGGCGGCAAGCTCAAGGCGGGCCTCGGACTGCTCACGCTCCAGTATCTCCTCGCCCAGACGCTGGTTGGCCCGCGACAGCTCGCGCGTGCGTAGCGCGACCTCGCGGCGCAGCAGCAGCGGCTGCATCAGCAGCGTGTAGATCAGCGCGGCGAGCAACGCCGCCACAAAGCTCGCGCCAGTCAGTCCCAGTGCAATGCGCAGTGGTGAACTCCAGCGGTCCACCGGCTCGACCGACAGTGTCCAGCGCCCATTGGGCACATCGAAGGGGACCTCCACCGGTTGCAGCAAGGGCTGCGTGGTGGCCCCGGCAACAGCGTCTGAGGCGGCAATGATCTGCCGCTGTGCCGTGTCCGGGTGCATGCGCCACAACTGATAGCGGTAGCCCTGTCGGGCAAGGTTGTCCAGATCGCTGGCCAGCAGCAGGTCCGGGATGCGGATCAGCGCCGTGGAAAAGCCCCAGAACCGGTCTTCTTTGCCCTGCTGCGGCAGGAAAATGGGCAAACGCCCGACCACTGCCATGCCGCCCTGCAGCAACTCAAACGGACCGGCCAGCGTGAGCGCGCGGCTGGTCATGGCGAGGCGCGCCTCCTTGTTGCGCGCGGTGTCTTCGAGCAGATTGTGGCCCAGCGCCTTTTCATTGCCGGCGAGCGGAACAATGGCCGAGATCACGCCGTTTTCTGCCAGCTGCAGGCTGCTAATGCCGCCGTAGGTCTCAATCATCTTCTGAGCCAGCGTGTCAAAATTCTTGATCTGTCCATTGCCTTGCGCCAGCACCGCAGCCAGCGCGTAGGTCGCCGAGAGCGAGCGGCCCAGGCGCTCCTGAATGGCATGAGTCTGGCTCGACGTTGCAACACGGGCCGCTTCCTTGACCTGGAAAATGCGGCTGCGCTCGATGACGATCAGCAGGGAACCGCCAACCAGCAAGGCCAGCAAAAATACGGCTGCCGTCAGCAAGCCGACGCGCAGCCCTGCCGTGCGGCCGGGCTTCGAACGCTGGTCAGCGGGTGAAGTGACTGAACTCATGAAAGAAAGGTCTCGACTCTCGTTTTCCGTTACAAGAGCAGCGTTTGCCCGGCAGTCATGTACAACGTTGCGCAGCACTGCCGCGCTCTTCATTTCATGGCCACTCGCGCATTTTCTGCGGGAGTTGCAGCCCGCTTCCTGGCCTGTCAACACGATGTTGGCCGGCGCCGGTGCAGCCAACCAGCGCTCAGTCATCAGGGTCAACCACGGTGCTGCAAAAGAACATTATCGCCGAGAGCAATTACTCGCGCAGCTTGCGCAGACGCACCTAATGCAAGCGCACCTTGCCGCCTGTACAACGCGGCACGCAGACTGTCAAATCACAGCAACTTCGGCGCCCGCCTCTTCAATAGGCGCGGCAGCACCAGGATGGCGATGACTCCACCCTATAAGCGCTTGCCGATAGTAACGTATTGCGTTACTATGCGTCAATGACGATCAAGACCTTCAAGTGCAAGGATACCGAGGCACTCTTCCAAGGTAAGCGAGTACGCCGTTGGGTCAATGTCGAACGTCCGGCACTTCGAAAGCTGGAACAGCTTGATTGGTCCTCTGTCCTGGACGACTTGCGCGTACCGCCCGGCAATCAGCTCGAAGCGCTGAAGGGAAATCGCAAGGGTCAGCACAGCATCCGCATCAATGATCAGTGGCGTGTGTGCTTTTTGTGGACTTCCGAAGGTGTGAAAGAGGTTGAGATCGTTGACTACCATTGAAGGAGTTTGAGCATGCGTACCGTCCCCCCTGTTTCCCCTGGCGAGATGCTTGAGGAAGAGTTCTTGAAGCCCTTGGGTCTTACGAAATACCGTCTGGCCAAGGAAATTGGCGTGCCGGCCCAGCGTATCGGCGACATCGTTGCAGGCAAGCGCGCCATCACTGCGGACACTGATCTGCGGCTATGCCGGTACTTCGGACTCAGCGACGGCTGGTGGCTTCGCGGCCAGGCTAACTACGATACGGCGATCGCGCGCGAATCAATGGGCGAGGCACTAGCACGCATTTCCCGTTGCGAACTACTGGCAACCTGAACATCTGACCGACATAGAGGCCGGCTACCTGTCACGCACTCAACACGAAAGGCACTGCGTCAACTCACACCAACTTCGGCGCACGCCTCTTCAACAGACGCGGCAGCACCAGGATGGCGATGACAATGCACAGCAGCGTCAAAGACATCGGTCGCTGCAAGAACACCATAGCGCTGCCCTCGCCGATCGAGATCGCATTGCGCAACTGCGCCTCGGCCAGCGGGCCCAGGATCATGCCGACCACCACCGGCGCGGTCGGAAAACTGAAGCGCCGCATTACCAGTCCCAGCAGCCCGATGCCATACAGCAGGAACAAATCGAACGCGCTTTGGCGCATGCCGTAAGCGCCAACGGTGGCGAAGATCAGGATGCCGGCATAGAGCTGCGGCTTGGGCACTTTGAGCAGCTTGACCCACAGGCCGACCAGCGGCAGGTTCAGCACCAACAGCATGACGTTGCCGATGTACAGCGACGCGATCAAGGCCCAGACCAGATTGGCCGAGCTGGTAAACAACTGCGGCCCCGGCTGAATGCCGTAGTTCTGGAACGCGCCGAGCAAAATGGCGGTCGTGTTGGAGACCGGAATGCCCAGCGTCAGCAGCGGAATCAGCGCCGCCGTCACGGTGGCGTTATTCGCCGCTTCGGGGCCCGCCACACCTTCAATCGCTCCTTTGGTGCCGAACTCGGCCAGGTTGGCGCCCTTGGCCAGCTTCTTCTCCACGGCGTAACTCAGAAACGTCGGGATCTCGGTGCCGCCGGCCGGAATGCAGCCAAACGGCGCGCCGATGGCAGTGCCGCGCAACCACGCCGGAATGGAGCGCCGCCAGTCCTCGCGCGACATGCTGACCCGGCTCATCTTGTTTGCGGTCTCCTCCACTTTGCGCTCGAACAGCACGGCGTGCAGTGCCTCTGCGACGGCGAACAGGCCAACTGCGACCAGCACAATCTCGATGCCGTCGAGCAGTTCCGGCACACCGCCGGTGTAGCGCGCCTGACCGGTGATCTGGTCCATGCCGACCAGTCCCGCGGCCAGGCCGATGAACAAGGCCGTGATGCCGCGCACCGCGCTGGAACCCAGCACGGCGCTGACTGTGGTGAAGGCCAGCAGCATCAGCATGAAGTATTCGGGCGGTCCCAGCTTGACGGCAAAATCTGCCACCACCGGCGCAAACAGCGTGACCAGCACGGTGGCGATGGTGCCGGCGACAAACGAGCCGATCGCAGACGTGGCCAGCGCGGCGCCGGCACGTCCGCTCTTGGCCATCTTGTTGCCCTCCATCGCCGTCACCATGCTCGCCGTTTCGCCCGGCGTGTTGAGCAAAATGGAAGTGGTCGAGCCGCCGTACATGGCGCCGTAGTAAATGCCGGCAAAGAAGATCATCGATGCGGTGGCATCGACCTTGGCGGTGATCGGCAGCAGCATGGCGACCGCCGTGGCGGGGCCTATGCCGGGCAGCACGCCAATCGCGGTGCCCAGCGCGCAACCGACAAAAGCCCACAGCAGGTTGACAGGCGTGCCGGCCGTGATGAAGCCCTGCATCAACTGGTTCCAGATGTCCATCAGAGCCACCCGGTTTGCGTTAATCCAGGCAGATTGATGGCCAGGAATTGGGTAAACATCCAGTACACGGGTGCGGCAATCAGCAGACCCGTGATGGCGTCCATCAGCCACGGCCGCAGGCCCTGCGCGGTTTGCCCTTCGGCGTTGCGCAGCCCGCGCGCCGCCAGCACAAAACACAGCGCGCAACTGAAGATGAAGCCGATGGTCGTAATCAAAGCGGCATTGAGCAACAAACCGGCCGACATCCAGACGAAGCCGCCCCAGTACGGCTGACCCACATTCGGCACTTCTTCCATGTCAGAGAAGCCACCGCTGCGCGCCTCGCGAATCATGAAGCCGCCGCAGACGGCCAGCGCTGCCGCCACCAGCCAGGGCAGGAAGTTCGGGCCGACACCGGCATAGCCGGCCGCCGACGGGATGCTGATGGCGCCCGCCGCCAGGCCGAGCGCCACCAGCATCACGCCGGCGCCGACCACAGCCTGAAGGCGGGTCGAGGGAGTGGCGTATTGCGTCATGAAGCCGTCAAACCATGCCGGCCTTGACCATGGTGGCGCGCAGCGCGGCAAAGTCGTCATCGACGAACTTCTCGAACGCCGGGCCTGACAGCACCGAAGCGGTCCAGTTGTTCTTGGCCAGAGATTCGGCCCACGATTTGGACGCCGCCGCCTTGAGCAGCATGTCAGTCAGCGCCTTGCGCTGCGCCGGCGTGATGCCCGGTGCGCCATAGACGCCGCGCCAGTTGCCGATTTCGACATTGATGCCCTGCTCCTTGAGCGTCGGAACGGCAATGCCTTTGAGGCGCGTGCCCGAGGTCACCGCCAGCGCCTTCATCTTGCCGGCGTTGATGTACTCCGCCATCTCGCTGTAGCCGCCGCCGCCGATCGTGACGTTGCCGCCCAAAATGGCTGCTGTGGCTTCACCGCCGCCGCGGAATGCCACGTAGTTGACCTTGGTCGCATCGACGCCGGCTTCGCGCGCAATCATCGCCGCCGCAATGTGCTCGGTGGAGCCGCGCGAGCCGCCGCCCCACTTGACGCTGCCGGGGTCTTTCTTGAACTGCTCGATCACTTCCTTCATGCTCTTGAACGGCGAGTTGGCCGACAGCACAAACACGTTGTATTCGCTGGTCAGGCGCGCCAGCGGCGTCGCTGAACTGAGCGATACAGGCGGCTTGCCGGTAATGAGCCCGCCCAGCATCACGGCGCCCATCACCATGATGGCGTTCGGGTCGCCTTTGCTACCGCTGACAAACTGCGCCAGCCCGAGAGCACCGGCGGCGCCACCCTTGTTCTCGAAGGTCACCGTATCAGCCGCCTTGGCATCGAGCATGGCCTTGCCGAGCGCGCGCCCGGTAGTGTCCCAGCCGCCGCCCGGATTGGCCGGAATCATCATCTTGATGTTGCTGGCTGCCAGAGCCGACAGCGGCAGACCGCCCGCAGCAGCCAGCGCTGCCATCGATTTGAGAAAGGTATCGCGACGCATCTAAATCTCCTTGTGGTGTGATGGACCGCTCGATGATGCGCCGCTGACCTGTCAAATGGCTGTCCGGGGGCACTAGGGAAAATACCAATCAGAAAATGCTATGGTGTCGGCCATGAAACTGCTGCTGGTGGAAGACGACACTGCCTTGCACACGACCTTGCTGCGCGCCCTGACCCGGCTCGGCTGGGAGGTGGAAGTCTGCTCCGACGGCCGTGCCGCGCTGGGGCGCTGGCGCGCCAGCCAGCCCGACGTCGTGCTGCTGGACCTGACACTGCCGGGGCGCGACGGCCTGCAGATTCTGGAGCAGGCGCGCGAGGACGGATTGAGCACGCCGGTGCTGGTGCTGACGGCGCGTGGCACTGTTGGCGACCGCGTGCTGGGCCTCAACAGCGGTGCCGACGACTACCTGGCCAAGCCGTTCGACCTGGACGAGCTCGAAGCCCGGCTGCGCGCGCTGCACCGGCGCCGCCCGGGCGTTCAGGATGAGCTGGCGGCCAGTGCCCACGGCAGCGGTGCCATCAGCTACGACAAAGCCTCCGGCGCCATCTACCACCAGGGGCAGGTGCTTGATCTGGCGCCGCGCGAGCTGGCGCTACTCAAGGCGCTACTGGTGCGCCCCGGTCACGCCGTCAGCAAGGAGCGCCTGTTTGAACTGGTGTTCCCCGGCGAGATCGATGTGCAGTTTGAGGCGGTCGAAGTAGTGGCCTACCGGCTGCGCAAGAAGCTGGCGCCCACCGGAGCCAGCCTGATGACGTTGCGCGGTCTCGGCTACCTGCTCAAGGTGGCCGGGTGAAGCGCGCCCTGTCACTGCGCCGCTATCTGTTTCTGGGCATCCTGCTGCCGATTGGCTTGTTCGTGCTGGTGGACACCTTCAGCCTGTACCGCCAGGCACTGGCTGCCGTCAACACCGCTTATGACCGCACGCTACTGGCGTCGGCCAAGGCGATTGGCGAACACATCACTGCGCGGGGCGAGGGTGATTCGGCGCAACTGCTGGCCGATGTCCCTTACGCCGTACTGGAGTCGTTTGAAGTGGACAACCGCAGCCGCATGCTGTACCGCATTTCCACCACCGGCGGCGAGTTGATTGACGGCTTTGCCGAGCTGCCGGCCTGGCGCGGGCAACTGCCGGACCACGGCCCGTACGCGGCGCTGGCCGATTTTTACGATGACACTTTTCGCGGCGACCCGGTGCGCGTGGCGGTGCTGCTGCATCCGGTGGCCATCGGCAGCGTGCGCGCGATGGCGATGGTGCAAGTTGCCGAGACGCTGGAGCTGCGGCGCACGCTGGCGCGCCAGATTCTGCTCGACACCTTGTGGCGCCAGGCGGCGCTGGTGGCGATCATCACGCTGGTCGTGGTGCTGGTGGTGCAGCGCGCAACGCGACCGGTGCGCCGCCTGAGCGCCCAGTTGCAGGCGCGCGCCGACGACGACCTGACACCTTTGCAGGCGCCGGACACGCCACGCGAATTGATCCCGTTGATAGAAGCCACTAACGCCGTCATGAGCCGCTTGCAGCATCTGCTGGACCACCAGCAGCGCTTTGTGCGCGACGCCTCGCACCAGTTGCGCACGCCGCTGGCGGTGCTCAAGGTGCAGGTGCAGTCGGCACTGCGCGGCGACGTTGCGCCGCAGCAGGCGCTGGCCGAGATTGGCGAAACGGTGGACCGCGCGACGGCGCTGGCGAACCAGATGCTGGCGCTGGCCAAGGTGGCGCAACTGGTGCAGCAGGCAAGCGCCAGCAGCAGCGACTGGGCACAGGTGCTGCGTGAAGTGGCGCTCGACTTGTCGCCGCTGATCGCCAGCAAGGACATTGACTTTGAAATTGACACGGCGCCGGCCGCGATTCACACGCACGACTGGATGCTGCGCGAACTCAGCCGCAACCTGCTGCACAACGCCATCCGCTACACGCCCGACCATGGCACCCTGAGCGTTCAACTGCTGTGCGATTCGAACGTGGCCGCGCTGGTGATCCACGACAGCGGCCCCGGCATTTCGAGCGAGCTGCGTGCGCGCCTGTTCCAGCCATTTTCTGCCGGCGAAACACGAACCGGCTCGGGCCTGGGCCTGGCCATCTGTCATGAGATTGTGCAAGCGCTGGGTGGCAGCATCAGCCTGGACAACCGCGAGGAGCACGCCAGCGTGGTTGGACTGGACACGACGGTGCGGCTGCCGTTGGGTCCGCATTCATCTTGACCGGTGACGCCTGCCGACGTTCCGGGTGGCTTGTCGGATTACGCCTTCTGGTTGTCGGGTTACGCCTTCGGCTAACCCGACCTACCGCGACCTACCCCGACCTCCGGGTCGGCGAGTGCTGCACTACGTTGCTCCACGTAGGTCGGATTAGCGCAGCGTAATCCGACGGTTTCGCCGCCTTACGCTTTGCGGGATTGTCGGGCTACGCCTTCTGAGTGTCGGGTTACGCCTTCGGATTGTCGGGTTACGCCTTCGGCTAACCCGACCTACACCGACCTACACCGACCTACGCCGACCTACACCAACCTGTGGGTCGGCGAATGCTGCTCTATTGCTCCACGTAGGTCGGATTAGCGTAGCGTAATCCGACAATGCTGCGAGCCACATGGTCACCATTGCCGGGTTACGCCTTCTGATTGTCGGGTTAAGCCTTCTGATAGTCGGGTTACGCCTTCGGCTAACCCGACCTACCCCGCCCTACCCTTGCCTACCGGGATTGGCGCAGTGCCTAAAATGGCATCAAGGCCCGTTCCCAAGAAATTGCCTCCCCGTTTTTCCACTTAGGAGTTTTTCATGAGTCGTGAAGTTGTTGTTGTCAGCGCTGTGCGCACCGCCATTGGCACTTATGGTGGAAGTTTGAAGGACATTGCGCCAACCGAGCTGGCGGCGCAGGTGGTGCGTGAGTCGCTCTCGCGGGCCAAGGTCGCCGGCACCGACGTCGGTCATGTGGTGTTTGGTCATGTGGTCAACACCGAGCCGAAGGACATGTACCTGTCGCGTGTGGCGGCCATCAACGGCGGCTGCGACCAGGGCACGCCGGCGTTCAACGTGAACCGCTTGTGCGGCTCGGGTTTGCAGGCAATTGTGTCGGCCAGCCAGTCAATTTTGCTGGGCGACGCCGAAATTGCGATTGGCGGTGGCGCCGAGAACATGAGCCGCGCGCCGTACGCCAGCCTGAACATGCGCTGGGGGGTGCGCATGGGCGACGCGAAGATGATCGATATGATGGTCGGCGCGCTGCACGACCCGTTCCAGACCATTCACATGGGCGTGACGGCCGAGAACATTGCGGCCAAATGGGGCATCACGCGCGAAGAGCAGGACGCGATTGCCGTAGAAAGCCACAACCGGGCCCAGCGCGCAACAGCGGCGGGCTACTTCAAGGCGCAGATCATGCCAGTCATGCTCAAGAGCAAGAAGGGCGACGTCGCGTTTGACACCGACGAGCACTTCCGCGCCAACTGTTCGATGGCCGACATGGCCAAGCTCAAGCCCGCGTTCCTGAAGGAAAACGGCACGGTTACCGCTGGCAATGCGTCCGGCATCAACGACGCCGCCGCCGCGGTGGTGCTGATGGAAGCCGCGACCGCCAAGGCGCGCGGCCTGAAACCGATGGCGCGCCTGGTGGCCTATGCGCACGCCGGCGTTGACCCC
>JANNUE010000254.1:0-1610 GCA_031394895.1 Betaproteobacteria bacterium | reverse complement strand
GATTCCCAATGCCAAGGGGCAAGCCACTACCGTGCTGGACATGGGGGCGAATGTCGATTGTTCGGCCGAGCACCTGCTGCAGTTCGCGATGATGGGCTCGGCCTTGGTGTCGGTGCTGAGTGGCAACGACAATCCTACGGTCGGTCTGCTCAATATTGGCGAAGAAGCCATTAAAGGTAACGAAATCATCAAAAAAGCGGGTGAATTGCTTCGAACAGCTTCTAAAGCCGGAGATTTCAATTTTTATGGCAATGTCGAGGGCAACGATATTTTCAAAGGAACCGTCGACATCGTGGTGTGTGACGGGTTCGTCGGCAATGTGGCCCTGAAGGCCAGCGAAGGCCTGGCGACGATGATTGTCGATTTTTTGAAGATCGAGTTTGCCCGTAATATTTTTACCAAAATGGCGGCAATTGCTGCCTATCCCATCATATCTGCACTTAAAAATAGAATGGATCATCGGCGTTACAACGGTGGCGCCTTGCTGGGTCTGCGGGGTCTGGTTTTCAAGAGTCATGGCTCGGCCGATGAACTGGCATTTGAGTACGCTCTGGCGCGGGCGTATGATGCAGCCCGAAACAACTTGCTTGACCGTGTTCGAGTGCGGATTGCCCACGCTGCGCCATTGTTGGTCGCCGCCGAGGCGCCCGCGCCAGTCCATGCGGCCGCACTCACTTGATCCATGAGACTCTATTCACGCATTACCGGTACCGGCAGCTATCTTCCCCCGCGTCGCCTGAGCAACGCCGATCTGACGGCAGAATTGGCAGTCAACGGGGTTGAAACTTCCGACGACTGGATTGTCGAGCGTACCGGCATTCGGGCGCGTCACTTTGCGGCGCCAGACGTCTGCAGCAGCGATCTGGCTCTGGAGGCCGCGCGCAATGCCTTGCAGGCGGCCGGCGTCAAGGCCGACGATATTGACCTGATCATTGTTGCCACTTCCACGCCCGACATGGTATTTCCCTCGACCGCCTGCATTTTGCAGAACAAACTGGGGGCCAATGGCTGTGCCGCATTTGATGTGCAGGCGGTGTGCAGCGGGTTTATCTACGCGCTGAGCATCGCTGACGCGATGATTCAGACCGGCGCGGCAAAAAAAGCCCTGGTGGTGGGAGCCGAGGTGTTCTCCCGCATCCTGGATTTCAAGGACCGCACCACTTGCGTGCTATTTGTCGATGGCGCCGGTGCCGTGGTGCTGGAAGCGTCCAAGACCCCCGGTATTCTTGCCAGCGACTTGCATGCGGATGGCAAGCATGTGGGCATTTTGTGTGTGCCGGGGCATGTGTCCGGGGGCAAGGTGCTGGGCGTCCCCTTGCTCAGGATGGACGGTCAGGCTGTGTTCAAGCTGGCGGTGGGTTTGCTCGACGGCGCCGCTCGTGCCACACTGGCCAAGGCCGGCAAGACAGCGGCCGATATTGACTGGCTGATTCCGCACCAGGCCAATATCCGCATCATGCAGAGCACTGCCCGCAAGCTCAAGCTGTCGATGGACAAAGTCATCGTGACGGTGGATCAGCACGGCAACACCTCAGCGGCTTCGATTCCTTTGGCGCTCGATACGGCGGTGCGCGCTGGCCGTGTCAAACCCGGTCAGTTGCTCATGCTTG
>JANNUE010000244.1:0-18969 GCA_031394895.1 Betaproteobacteria bacterium | reverse complement strand
ACAAGTCGCAAGCACACCGAGCAATGAAAACCCCGTCATCGCGAGGCCGCAGGCCGTGGCGATCCATGAAGCCCTGGATTGCCGCGTCGCTGCGCTCCTCGCAATGACAGAAGCTATAACGGCTCGATCGGAAGCGCCTGCGCTACAAGCTATTTCACGTTAACCCACGCTAACCCACTTCAACCAGGAGAATTTTCATGTTACAGAGTGGACTCATGATGGATCGCCCATTGCTATTGTCCAGCGTCATCGAACACGCTGCGGCGCAGTATGGCGCGCAGGAAGTGGTCTCGCGCGAGACCCACGGAGCGCTGTTTCGCTACAGCTACGGCGAGTGCGCGGTGCGCGCGCGCAAGCTGGCCAATGCGCTGGCCGGGCTCGGTCTGGAGCCGGGCAACGCGGTCGGCTCGATTGCGTGGAACAACCACCGCCACCTGGAGGCCTATTACGCGGTGTCCGGCTCGGGCATGGTGATGCACACCTGCAACCCGCGGCTGCATCCGCAGCAACTGATCTACATCATCAACCACGCCGAAGACGCGGTGCTGCTGTTCGACGCCACCTTTGCGCCGCTGGTCAAGGGCATTGCGGCGCATTGCCCCAAGGTGCGCGCCTGGGTCTGCCTGTCGGATGCGCAGCACATGCCGGTGATCGAAGGCGTTGCCAATGTCCTGTGCTTTGAGGACCTGATCGCGCCGTGCAGCGAGCAGTTCGACTGGCCGCAGTTTGACGAACGCACCGGTGCCGCGCTGTGCTACACCTCCGGCACTACCGGCAACCCGAAGGGCGCGCTGTATTCGCACCGGGCCATTGTGCTCAACGCCCTGTCAGGCTGCCTGCCCGGCGTGCTCTGCCTGTCGCCCACCGAAGTCATTCTGCCGGTAGTGCCGATGTTTCACATCAATGCCTGGTGCATTCCGTATGCGGCCCCGCTGGCCGGGGCCAAGCTGGTGTTGCCTGGGCCGAAGCTCGACGGTGCCAGCTTGTACGAGCTGATCGAGAGCGAGCAAGTCACCATCAGCGCCGGCGTGCCGACGATCTGGATGGCCTTGATCGGGCACCTTGAACAAAACGGTTTGCGCTTCTCGACGATGCGCCGCACCGGTGTTGGCGGCTCCGCCATGCCGGCCGCGCTGATCGCCAAGTTTGTCGATCAATACGGCGTCGAGGTGCGCCACGGCTGGGGCATGACCGAGACCACGGCCGTTGCCACCATGAGCGCCTTGAGCCCGCAGCAACTGGCACTGCCGCCCGAGCAGCGCCACGCGCTGGTGGCGAAGCAGGGCAAGGCGGTGTTTGGCGTCGAGATCAAGGTGGTGGACGAGCAAGGTGCCACTCTGCCGCGCGACGGTGTGTCGCAGGGCGAGCTGATGGTGCGCGGCCAGTGGATCATGGCCGCCTACTTCAAAGGCGAACACTCGCCGCTGCAGGATGGCTGGTTTCCGACCGGCGACATCGCCACCATCGATTCTGATGGCGTGATGCAGATCCGCGACCGCACCAAAGACGTCATCAAGACCGGCGGCGAATGGATCAGCTCGATCGATCTGGAAGGTGCCGCGATGGGGCACCCGGCGGTGGCGATGGCGGCTGTCATCGGCGTCAAACACCCGAAGTGGGACGAGCGCCCGCTGCTGTTCATCGTGCGCAAGCCGGGGCAAAGTGTCGAGAAAGAAGAGATACTGGCTTTTCTGTCCGAGCGCATTGCCAAGTGGTGGGTGCCCGATGACGTGGTCTTTCTGGAGTCGCTGCCGGTGGGCGGTACCGGCAAGGTGCAAAAGGGCGATTTGCGCAAGCAGTACGGCGGCGTTTTCAGCTAGGCCAACACCCGGCGCAACTTGCCGCTGCGCCCGTGCGGCAGCGCCTGCCCCAGTTCTGCGCGCACGCGCAGCGACGCCAACCCCTGCGAGCTGGCAAACGACTTGAGTGCGCGCCGGCAGCGCGCGGCAGCGGCGGCGCCAGGCTCGCCCTGCAGCGCCAGGCGCAGCACCAGCGTGTGCCGGCCCTGCTGGCACAGCTGAAAGTCGAACACGCCGGCCTGGTCTTCCAGCACGCTGGTCAGCGCCAGCGGCAGCAAGGTAACCGGCCGGCCGTCGGCGCCGGACAGCACCAGCGCATCATCCTGGCGCCCGCGCACCTCGATCACCGGCAGCGGCGAGCCGCATTCGCAGTGCTTGCTGTGCAACGTGATCTGGTCACCCAGGTCGTAACGAATGAGCGGCTGCACCATGTTGGCCAGATTGGTCAGCAGCACGCTGTGGGAGGCGTGTCCGGCCGGCACCGGCCGGTAGTGTTCATCGACCGGCTCCAACAGCACCCAGTCGGCATTGAGGTGCAGCGACCCATCGTCGCATTCCCAGGCCATCGGCAGAAACTCGGACGCCCCGTAGCTGTTGCGCACGCGGTCGCACAGCACTTGCTGCAGACGCAGGCGCACGCCAGCGCTGAGCGTCTCGCCGCCGGTCCAGACCTCCTGTGGGCGACAGCGCAGCCGGCCCTGTTCGGCTTCGTCGGCGAGCAGCGCGGCCGCCGTCGGGTAAGTGGCAATCACGGCCGGTGCAAACGCGTCGAGCTGCGCCACCAGTGTCGCCACCGGTTGCAGGATTGAGAAGCAGCGCACCATCCGCGCGGCCCAGGGGTTTAACCGGCGCAGCCGCTCAAACGTGAGGTAGCTGGCGAAATGGCCGTTGGTGGCACCGACAAACGCGATGCGCTGCTCGCTCAGGCCGACGCTGTTGATCCAGTTCTCCAGCGGTCGCGGTGTGGCGCGGCGCATTGCCTCCAGCGCGTCGTAAACGGCCATCACCTGGGCGTCGTGCACAAAGATGCCGGGCTGCGCGCTGGTGCCCGAGCTCTCCCAGACTAGATAGCGGTCAAGGAACGACTGGCCAACGCGCGCCGGGTCGGCGGTGAAGGCGCGCAGTTCATCGAGCTTGAGGCGCGGGTCGCAGACCCAGTCGTCAAAGCGCTGCATCAACTCGCTGCGCGTAACTGGCGCAATGGCCGACAGGGCGGTAGTTGCCGGCTGCATGCCGTGCAGGCGCTCGCGGTACAGGCTGGAGCCGCGCTGCGCCGCCGTCAACAATTGCACCAGGCGCGCAGTCTGGCGCGCCGCAATCGCCTCGGGCGTGGCGCGACTGGCGGTCATCGTGTCGAGCGCGACAGCACCCAGGCGAAAGGAGTCAAACACGGCGCTCATGTTTGCAGCATAGGAGCATCGCCAGCGCCGGTGTTGCGTATTCGCAAGCGCCGCAGCATCCGCCCATGACGGCGACACGGGCGCGGCTGACCTGCGAAAATTGCGTCTCACGCGGGCTGGAACTACGCAGTTCAGACGCAGCGCACTACCTGTGAGATTCGCCGTTGACGACGTCCGGCGGTGTTTACGGAGCTTGAAGCAATGAGACACGAAGCTAACAAAAACCGCAAGGTCTCGATCACGATGGGCGGCCAGAAAGTCACGAAACTTGGCGGCCAGGCCGGCGCCTGAACTTACTCGCCGCCCTTGGCGACGGCGCGCTGGTAGGCCGGGCGTGCGGCCACCATATCGACAAAGCGCGCCAGGTTTGGATAGGCTTCGCGCCCGAACCCCTTGACCACGCTCTGTGCAACAAACGACAACTGGATGTCGGCACCGGTCAGCGTGTCGCCAACAAAATGCGATTTGCCAGCCAGCTCGCTCTCGAGCCAGCCCATGTGGTTGCTGATTTCGCTGTTGATGCGCGGGTGCAGCGGCGCGCCAACAGCCGGCGCAAAGCGACCCTTGCCGTAGGTTCGCAGCAGGTAGTCGATGATGGCGCCGCCACAAATTTTGTCATTGCGAGGAGCGCAGCGACGCGGCAATCCAGGGCTGCATGGATCGCCACGGCCTGCGGCCTCGCGATGACGGGGCTTCTAATGATCCGGGGCGCAGCCCCCGTTACTGTCAAAGCAAAGTCGAATAAAAAATGTTGTAAGGGTCCCTTTTAAGGGGAGTTTGTGAATTAAGTTCATGTTGAATTTTTCGCTGGAAATAACGACGTGTTCAAACGAAGTCATTGACATGTGAATAATTTGTTTCTTAAAATTCACCCTAAATGGGAAATGTTCAAAGATTTTCATTCAAATCTATCCTTTCAGAGCTACCACGCGGTCAACCTATTGGGACGCAGTGGATGAGCGAACACGGCTTGACAACCAAGCACGCGTCTCGACTCGCGAAAGAAGGTTGGCTGCAGCGTCTCGGGCACGGCGCCTACGCCTTGACCGGTGATACCCTGGACAGGGATGCGTGCCTCGCTTGGCTTGTGCCCGACGTGTCTGGCCTGCACGTTGCAGGAAAGACCGCGCTCAGTTGGCGTGGCGTGCGGCACAATCTCGCGTTTCGAGAGTCGCTGACGCTTTGGGGGGATAAACCGGCAAAGTTGCCACCCTGGTTTACCACCCGTTTTCCGGCGCACTACCAAGCTACCCACCTCTTCGACGCGGGGATGCCCCCGGAGCTGGGCATCGCGCCGCTGCCGGCCGGACGCCCAGACGTTCCCGTATCGACGCCCGAACGTGCACTACTGGAGCTTCTGAGCGACGTCGGGAAGAGGCAGACCCTGGAAGAAGCCAAGCATCTTGTTGAGGGCGCCCGCTCGCTTAGGCTTCCAGTGCTTGAAGCGCTCTTTTCGCATCTGAGCCGCATCAAAGTCGTGCGGCTGGCTTGCGCCGTAGCTGACGAGCTTGATCTTCCCTGGATGTCCATCGCCCAACAGCACAGCGAACGTCTGGGGGGCGGCAAGCGATGGGTAAGCAAAGGCAAGACCGGGGAACGCCTTGACTTGAAGCGATACCCATGAATCCAGCCTACACCAAGACGGTCCAGCTGTTGCTGGCCATCGCCCCCGCAATCTTCGAGACGCCGCTCTTTGCGTTGAAGGGAGGCACGGCGCTAAACCTGTTCGTGCAGGATCTTCCTCGGCTGTCGGTAGACATTGACGTCGTTTTCGTGCGCCACGACATGACACGCGATGACGCACTCAAGGCCATTCAGAACGAGTTGACGTTGGCGAAAACGCGCATCGAGCGCATGGGGTTTGGTGCTGAAGTACGCCAGAACAAGGTTGGCGATGAGGCCAAGATGTTCGTATCTGACGACACATCCGAGGTCAAGGTGGAAGTCAACTTTGTGTTCCGGGGAACAGTGTTGCCGCCCATCCGCTCCTCGCTAACGGCGGCGGCGCAAACGCTTTTTTCGGCAAACATTGAAGTGCAGATGCTGGCAATTCCTGAGTTGTATGGGAGCAAGTTGGTGGCGGCCATGGACCGACAGCATCCACGCGACCTGTTCGATGTTCTGCACATGTTCGACCGCTTCGGGCTTCCGCCTGATTTCGTCGACTGCTTCGTGGCGTATTTGGCGGGCCATAACCGCCCAGTGCATGAAGTCCTGTTTGCACACCCGCAACCGCTCGCGGATATATTCGTAAGCGAGTTCGTTGGCATGACCTCCACGCCGGTGACCTTGGAGCAGCTCGAAGCTACCAGGGCGCGACTGTTCGAATCATTGCCAACGGCACTCACCACAGCGCACCGCACTTTTCTACTGTCTCTGGTCCAATCCAGCCCCGACTGGAGCCAGATGCCGTTCGGGCATTTGAAGGATCTTCCCGCGGTTCGTTGGAAGTTGATGAACCTCGCCAAACTCAGGAAGAGCAATCCGCAGCGGTTTGCGCAACAGCACGATGAACTCGCCGCGCGTTTGGCCGAGGTCGGTTGAATTGGCTGTAGCTCGGCGGCAGAGCGCCGATGTCGTGCCGCTGGCACAGGCACAGCCCGGCGCCTGAACTTACTCGCCGCCCTTGGCGACGGCGCGCTGGTAGGCCGGGCGCGCGGCCACCATATCGACGAAGCGCGCCAGGTTCGGATAGGCTTCGCGCCCGAACCCCTTGACCACGCTCTGCGCGACAAACGACAACTGGATGTCGGCACCGGTCAGGCTGTCGCCAACAAAATGCGACTTGCCAGCCAGTTCGCTATCGAGCCAGCCCATGTGGTTGCTGATTTCGCTGTTGATGCGCGGGTGCAGCGGCGCCCCGGCCTCGCCCAGGCGGCTCACGTATAGTCGCAGCAGCAGTGGCAACATGGCCGAGCCCTCGGCGTAATGCAGGAACTGCACGTAGCGGTTGTAGTCCGGCGTGCCGACGGCCGGCGCAAAGCGTCCCTTGCCGTAGGTTCGCAGCAGGTAGTCGATGATGGCGCCGGACTCGATCAGCACCGCGTCGCCGTCACGCAGCACCGGCGCCTTGCCCAACGGGTGCACGGCCTTAAGCGCCGGCGGCGCAAGACGCGTGACCGGGTCGCGCTGATAGGGCACGATGACATAGTCAAGCCCCAGTTCCTCCAGCAGCCAGGTAATGCGACGCGAGCGCGATTCGTTCAGGTGGTGGACTTCAATCATGATGGAATAGTGCAAAGTAGAAAGGGGACTCAGCTTACCAGCAGCGCCACACCCAGCCCCGCGCAAGGTTTCACGCGCTTAAAGTGAAATGGCTTGAAACGCAGAGTCTTCATGAGTCTCGTCATTGCGAGGAGCGCAGCGACGCGGCAATCCAGGGCTTCATGGATCGCCACGGCCTGCGGCCTCGCGATGACGGGGGCTTCTAATGATCCGGGGCGCAGCCCTCGCTGCATGAGAGTTAGCCGAGCACTGTGGCCGCAACGTCGATCACCGGGCCATCAGGATCCTGCAGCACGATCTCGCTGCCAAATAGTTCGATCGCGGCCGCCGCCACCTGCCGGGTGTCGTAATAAGCGTAGCCAGCGACTGCCGTCGCGCCGACCAGCGGCAAGAAGCGGGACACCGCCTTGCCCATGGCGCGCTGCGACAGGCGCATGCCGATGACAGCGGCCATTTTCTGAAGAACACGCACGCTGGCGCGACGCACCAGAAAACGCTCGCCGGTGCGAAACACCACGTCGCGAAAGACCTGCGCTGCCGAATGCTTGAACAGGCAAAACAGCATCTGCTCCTTGTCCAACGTTGCCGTCTTGCCGTAGGTTGATGCGATGTCGGCCACCAACTGACTTTGAATCTTCCACACCGCCACCAGGTCCGGCAACAGGCTCAACAAGCCCAATGGTCCGGGAGCCAGCGCTGCCACGCCCGATATCTGGGCGGTGGTGCGTGCAGCCGAGCGCGCCAGCGTGCGGGCGCGCAGCGCCGGTGCGTCAGACACAGCTTCGCGTGAAGCCGGTATGACGGCAACCAGATTCAGGATCGCGTGGCCGATGCGGGACAAAGTCATGCCGCCTCCAGCAAGCGCTTGATCTTGCCAGGCAGCGCACGCGGCGGGCAGCTTTGCAGTTGCATCAATAGCGCGTGATGTGCTTCAGTCAAGTGGTAGCGCTCGCGCAGGTCACGCTGGATGCACTCCAGCAGCGCAGCCGCCACCTCGGCATCGGCCATTGCCCGGTGCGCGCGCCCCGAGTAGTGCAGCCCGTGCCAGTCAGCCAGCGTTGCCAGCTTGTGGTTGGGCGCCTGCGGATAGAGCCGGCGCGACAACAGCATGGTGCAGGCAAAAGGCTGCATGGCGGCGTGCCCGGCGCGCTGCAGCTCGGCAACCCAGAAGCGCCGGTCGAACGACGCGTTGTGCGCCACCATCGGCGCGTTGCCAACAAAGCGGCTGGCTTGCGCCATCACCTGTTGCGCCGACGGGGCCGCCGCAATCATCTGGTTTGTGATGCCGGTCAACGCCTGAATGAACGGCGGGATGCGCACACCGGCGTTCATCAGGCTCTGAAAGCGGTCAACCACCTGCCCGCCCTGCACCAGCACAATGGCGACCTCGGTAGCCCGGTCGCCCATCCCCGGCGAGAGCCCGGTGGTTTCGAAGTCGATGACGGCGATGCGATTCAAGGGGCCTCCGCGCAACTTTAGTCTTGGTGCGCTGCCGCTGCGATGTCCAATGAGCGCAGCCGCAATGCCGGGTCGAACACATCGCAGACCAGCATGAACTCATCGGCATCGGTGGCTTGTGCCAAAGCCGTCAGGCCGTTGCGGACCGTGGCCGGACCACCGATAACGGCGGCCCCCAGGAAGTCGCCAATGGCGGCGCGTTCCTGCGGCTGCAACTGTGCGTCAAACGCGCGGATCGGCGGCGCCAGCAGACGCCGGTCGCCGCGCAGGATTCCCAACACCCTCTGAAACGTGCTGCTGGCCAGGTAGTCCGCCTCCTCGTCGGTCGGCGCCGCAATCAGCGGCACGCCAATCACTACATGCGGTTTGGCCAACGCGGAAGAGGGACGGAACTGCCGGCGGTACAACGCAATCGCATCGAGCAGCAGGCGCGGCGCGAAGTGCGATGCAAAGGCATAGGGCAGCCCGCGTTCGGCCGCCAACTGCGCCGAAAACAGGCTGGAGCCCAGCAGCCAGATCGGCACGTTGGTGCCGGCGCCGGGATTGGCGATCAGCGTCTGACCGGGTTGAACTGGCCCCAGCAGGCGCTGCAATTCGGCGACGTCGCGCGGAAAGTCTTCCTCAGTTTCCACCCGGTCACGACGCAGTGCCCGCATCGTCAACCGGTCGGTGCCTGGCGCACGCCCCAAGCCCAGATCGATGCGGTTCGGGTAGAGCTCGGCCAGTGTGCCAAACGCCTCGGCCACCACCAGCGGCGCGTGATTGGGCAGCATGACGCCGCCCGAACCGATGCGCATGCGCCGGGTGCCGCCGGCAAGATGGCCGACCAGCACGGCGGTGGCAGAACTGGCAATGCCCGGCATGTTGTGATGCTCTGCCAGCCAGTAGCGCTTGAAGCCGAGCGACTCGGCGTGCTGCGCGGTGCGCAGCGCGATCGCCAGCGCATCCGCCACCGTGCCGCCCTCGCGCACCGAGACCAGGTCAAGCATCGAGAGGGCAATATCTTGCAGCGGCTTCATGTTCAACACTAGCGCGGCATCAGCGCGGCGCAATTCCAGCACTGCTCAAAACCGCCTTCCACCAATTCACCGCAAACGCAGGTCCAGCGATGCTGCGGCACATGTTGCAGGTGGTGCAGCAGCTCGCGCGCCCTGGGCTCCTGGTTGTCGTGTTGTAGCCAGACCTCGGGCAGACATTGATCAGGCGGCAGTTCGCCAGCCACAGAGCTCAGATACTGCCGCTGCACACTGGCCGCAATGCCTTCGACCACGAGCGCGTCGGCCCACAGTGTCGCGATGGCCAGATTGGGGGCTTGGGTCAGACGCAGCATGATGGTCAAGCATACGCCGCTTTATGTGTTGTGCGGTTACGCGGTCAGCATCCGGAATTTGTGCAGTTTCCCCAATGACTTTCACACTGGCGCTAACTCAAGTTTGATGCGACGGCCCAGCGCAGCCGCCGCACCAGCCAAGGTTGTCAGGGTCAGGCTGGTGTCGTTTTCATCCAGCAGGCGATTGAGCGAAGCACGGCTGGTATGCATCTTTTTTGCCATCGCCGTCTTGGTGATCTTTTGTGCTGACATTTCTTGTTCGATCTGCCAGGCAATAACCCGCTTTACCGCTACCGCAGTGGCCTCTTCGAGCAGGCCTTCTTCCTTGAGGAAGTCATCGAAATCAGTTCCAATGTTTTGCTTTTTCATTTGTGCCTCTTCAACAGTTTGAGACGATCTCTTGCCAGGTCCAATTCTGGTTTAGGAGTCTTCTGATGATGTAGGCATTTTCACTCCCTTTCATCTTCAAAAAAAGTACACGAGGTTGATCCCTCTCTTGAAGAGCAATCAACCCTAGTGGTATCAAGCACGAAACATCTCTTCCGCCATGTTGTCCAGCCTTTCCTTGATCGCCCGCCAGCGTGGCATGTGCCGATCCAGCGTTTTGTAAAACTTGGGGCTGTGGTTGTGGTGCAGCAGGTGGCAAAGCTCGTGCAGCAGCACGTAGTCAATGCATTCACGTGGAGCCTTGATCAACAGCGGATTCAGCGTGATACGCCCTGCCGGCGAACAACTTCCCCACTGCACTTTCATGAACTGAAGGCGCGTTTGTGGAGTCTGCTTTACCCAGCGCAGCGGTGCTGCCACAGCGGCGAGTCGATCTGCAAACAACTCGCGCGCCCGCAGGCGAAACCAGGCGTCAAGGGCGGCCCGAATCATGGCTGGCGATTGTTCTGGGGCGGTCACTACGATAAAGGCACCACGCATACGGGCCTCAGGTGCAGCCTCGGCCTCAATGACGACCTTCAACCGATAGCGCCGCCCAAGATAGTGCAGCGCCTCTCCGCTCACGTATTCGCGCGGGAGTACATGTGCCAATCTCGCCCGCGCAGCATCAACATGTTGACTTATCCACCGGGACCGCTTTTTCACTGCCGCCAGCACGGTATCAAGAGGTGCAGGATCTGGTGCGTCCACCAGTACACGACCATCCGGCTCAACGTGAATTGCAAGGCGTGGTACCGTCCGCGACGGCTGGCGGCGCAGACTAAAAACGATCATCACATCACCGTACGTGATGTGATGTTGAGAGGGGTGTCCAGATACCAACATGTTCAAGACTTGCTCAAACCAACACGGGTGACCTGGATGACCTGCTCAACTACCAACTTCGCATTGTCCAGGCCCAGCGTACCGAACAACAGGGGCAACAAGCCTTTACGGATAGCGGCTTCGATGTTCTGTGGATTCAGCGAGTTTTCAGCGACGGCATCGCGCACAACGGTATCCATCGTGATGGCCTGTTTGACCAGGGCATCGACGGCGTCACCACTGAGTGCCGCAAAGGACTCATCCCCCAAGACCAGGCGCATCGCACCGAAATAGGCCTTGGCGCGGGGCTTGTCTGCCAATGCATCCGGCACGCCCGGTGTTGCACGGGACTCCAGCTTTTGTTCAAACTCCTGAAACAAGGCGAATTGCCTCAACGGGTGGTCAAACATGGCCTCCGCTTCTGCAATGGCCTGCTTCAACAGGGCACCAAACACCTTCTGTGCATACGGGTCTTCGGCTAGTTCCTGTTCAATGGTCTTGCGCAAGCGGGTGCGGATCATGTCCGTTTCATTGCGCGTTTTTTCGTCTGACCATTGCTGAGGGTCTCCTGCTTTGCCCAACTGATGGACGAGGTAAACGCCCTCGGGTTCACGCACTTCAGTGCCAATCACCTGCTTGTCTACGAGTTTGCGGATTTGTTCCTCATAGGCACTGTAGTCCACCGTTTCCATAGCATCGCGCCGCGCCGTCTGCCGCAATTCCGTGAAGAACCGCAGGTCTGACTTGTAGCGGGTAATCAGAGCTTCAGAAAAGCTCTTGTCCTCAAAGAAGCTGCGGGACGACAGCGCGGTCTGCAAGCAAAGACCAAACGCAGTCAACGCTTCGTAGAAGTCATCGCGCAGTTTCTGCCGCTCGTCATAGTCTTCCCCCTCTGCATCCCCATTCGCCCCTTTCACAAACTTCGGGCTCAGCACTTGCCGGTACTGCTCCCGGTCCAGCTTGTTTTCCACAGTCTTGAAGAAAGCCCACAGCTTGTCATGCAGGGCTGGCAGTCGCTTGTATTCCGTGCTGAACTGCTGGTACAGGCCTTCGATGTCGCTCACATCAAAACCACCTTGTGTGCGGGTTTCCAAGTCTTGATAGGCCCGAATCGCAGTGTCCAACTCTTTCAGAATACCCCGGTAGTCCACCAGCACGCCATACCGCTTTGCGTCGTGCAGACGGTTGACCCGCGCCACGGCCTGAATCAGGTTGTGGCCCGTCAATGGCTTGTCGATGTAGAGCACCGTGTTGCGGGGCTCATCAAAACCGGTTAACAGTTTGTCCACGACGATCAGCAAGTCAGGCGCACCGTCCGTACCAAAGTCGTTGACGATTTGTTTCTCATAGGTTGCAGGGTCAGCACCGTAGGCCGCCATGTTCTGCTTCCACCACTTCTGCACCTCAGGCAAGGTGTCTTCGTCCACGTCTGAGTTGCCTTCGCGTGTGTCGGGGGCAGAGATGACGACAGCACTGGTCACCAGCCCGGTTTCATCCAAGGCTTTTTTGTAGCGGATTGCATCCAGTTTGCTGTCGGTGGCGACTTGACCTTTCAAGCCCATGCCCAGCTTCTTGATGTTCTCGCTGAAGTGGGTGGCAATGTCCCAGGCGATCAATTCAATGCGGTTGGCCGCACCGTAGATGGCGCCTTTCTTGGCAAACTTCCTTTTCAGGTCTGTTCGCTGTGCGTCGCTCAAGTTCACGGTGATCTTGTCGAACCAGCGGTTAACGGCATCCTCGTTGATGTCCAGCTCTGGCACGCGCTCTTCGTACAGCAGTGGAGCCACCGTTTCGTCTTCCACCGCGCGCTGCATGGTGTAGGCATGGACGATGGGGCCAAACTTGTTGGCTGTCTTCTCATCTTTCAACAGAGGCGTGCCAGTGAATGCGATGTAAGCCGCCTTGGGCAAGGCCTTCTTCATGCGCTCATGCGTCTCGCCACCATGGCTGCGGTGGCCTTCATCCACCAGCACAATCAAGTTAGGCGAATCGTTGCGACACTCTGGCAACTTGGACGCCGTGTTGAACTTGTGCACCAGGGTGAACGAGATGCGCTCTGTACCGCTGCCAATGCGTTTAGCCAGATCACGGCCAGACAAAGCGCGGCTTTTTTCACCATCCTTTTTGATTGCAATAGCTGAGCCAAAGGCCCCGCTGGATATAAAGTTGCGCGATAGCTGGCCTTCCAGGTCAATGCGGTCGGTGACCACCACTACGCGGCACTCTTTCAATGAGTCCACCAATAACAACGCCTTGGTCAGAAAGACCATGGTGAAGCTCTTGCCCGAACCCGTGGTGTGCCACACCACGCCGCCCTCGCGGCCACCGTCCGGGCGCAACTGGCTGATGCGCGCGAGCAAGGCGCGGATGCCAAAGAACTGCTGGTAGCGCGCCACGATCTTGCCCACCTTGCGGTCAAACAGCACGTAGCCTCGCAAGAACTCTAGCAGCCGCGCGGGTGTCAGCAAGCTGACCAGCAAACGGTCTTGGTCGGTTGCCTGCATGGGTTGGCCCCACAGCGCATCAAAGTAGGTTGCCAACGATGCAGGCTTACCTGCAAACAGAGCCGCACGCACGCTGGGCATCAGCGCCACGTTCTTCAAGGTGCCGATGTGGGCTTCGTCAAATTCTTCTTCACGCCACTTGGCCCAGAATTTCGCCGCCGTATGCGTAGTTCCGTAGCGCCCCTCCGTCTGGCTGATGGACAGCAACACCTGGGCATAAGCAAACAGGTTGGGAATTTCGTCTGGCCGCTGGTTGCGCAAGTGCTGGCTGATACCTTCCGCCACCATGGCCTTGGAGGGGTGGCTGCCACCGGACGACTCTGGCCGCTTGGCCTCGCCGACCACCAGCGGAATGCCATTCACATAGCAAACCACATCCGGTATGCGGTTGTGTGTACCTTGCGCTGCCAGCACCTCCAGCTCTTCGGTCACATCCCAGCGATTGGCGGCGGCATCGGTCCAGTCCACGATGTGAATTGTGGGCTGGTGCTTCTTGCCGTCAGGCATGAACTCCGTCACCGTAATGCCCAGCGCCAGCTTGCCGTACAGCCGCTCGTTGGCAGGCAACAAGCCTTCGGCCAAACTCAAGGCAGACAGCTCGCGCACGATCTGATCTATGCCGCTGGGGGACAGCGGGAACCACTCGCCCTTGTACTCATAGCGACGGGTTTTCAGCACTTCAATCAAACGGGGCTTGAGTAAGACTTCGCGGGTGCTGCCGCGCAATGCCAAGGTCTGCGCAGTGGTCAGAAAGTTCCAGCCCAGGTTGCACAGCAGGTGCAGCGCCGGGATGTGGGCGCTGTATTGCTCGCGTGAGTTTGGAGTGGTAATCATTTGGCGGCTCCAGCATCAGCATCAGCATGCGTGACGCCGTTGTCGATCTTGTGATTGAGCAACTTGAAAATTAATGCGGCCCTTTCTTGCTTCAAAAGCCGCAAATTCATAGTCCAAAGACTTATTAATTTGCTGACACATCCCAAGACTTTTACGATGGATCGCTGTTCATCCAAGCTTGGCAGGCGAACGCGAAAACGCATTACTTTCGTTTTCGAAATATTGAATCGTGTTGACCCCTGCGCTAGCTGCATCATCTGAGTGCGGATCTCTGGGGCTCGCAACAGATACATAGCGTACTCCGGCAATAGCGAATTGAAGTTGTGCAGTCTGTATCCGAAACAGAAGCTATTTAAATAAAGGTTCTCTATGCTGTCTAGCAAAACTGAGGCCATACCAACTTCTTCTGGAGTCTCGGAGGAGGTCGTGAATAGGATGTCTCCGAACTTGACAAGTGATTGCTGCTCAGTTGGACCTATGTTCACCAAGCCCAAGTCTTCAACATCAATTTGATAGTTATTAAAAATATTGGTATAGGGTATAAATTTTGAACCCCAGCCAAAATCCTTCCCGGCCTTGCCAGAAAGACCTCCATACGTGCACCCTAGCTTATCTAGAGTGATAGTCTGCCATTCATCTTGACATGAATTTAGTCTCTGAGATCCGGTGGTTAAAGATGTGACAAGCGCATCCCTTTCCTGTTTTGAATTGTTAAGCAATCTCTCTACAGTCAGAATGGCTTTATCCCATGTGGAGAAAATATTTGCGATTTGTTTTTGAGATTCAAGGGGTGGTACGGTCGCCGGGATTTTTGAAAAATCAGGGAAATAGAGACGCAATCTGTCTTCTGTCAGCCCATACGAGTACGCCCAAAACAAATAGATCATTCGCTGAGTTCTGAACAGATACGAAGCGTATTCCGGATCAATTCTTGCTTTGGGTTGAAGCACCACATAGGCAGGGCTCACGAGTCCTTCATGGCCTACCAGACCAAACGCACCCTGCCACATTCGCATCATGTTGTATGCAATATCTCTTGGCTTAACCAAGAGATGCTCAGTTGCATCAAGTGCAGTGTCTTGTTTGCGCTCTAGATCCTCACGATTCACGATTCCGTTATTTAGCGTCACTGATAGAGTGGGCAGACCTGGACGCCCCTTTTCACGGCGACTACTGAATAAGTCACCAAGTCTCACATTGCCGTCGTATATCATTTCCCTGCCTCATTTTTAGGAATTGAACGCTCAATTTCCTCCAACTCTTTCAGGTCTGCGCTGTCCGCCTCAACGGCGTCTGCCTTGCGCCGTTGTCCAGCAAACTGCTCGTATCGCTCATGCACGATCTTGAGCATGGCCTCATGGCTCATGCGTCCGGCCCCTTTGAGTAGCGGGCTCTCGTTGAACTGCATGAAGTTGTCCACGTATTGCCGCCAGTCGATCATGCGCAGCTCTTTGCGCTGGCGGGTTCGCAGTTCGGCAAACTCCAGAAAGGCGGTCACCATGCGGTTCAGGTGGTCGATCTCACCCGCATTCAGGTAATTCTTGGCAATAACGATGTCGGTTTTGCGCACGAGGCCCGCCTTCCAAGCGGTCAAGGCCATATTGGGTTGTGTTGGGTCTGCCCGCTTGACGATGATTTCTGCGGCGGTCTGCTGGGTGACGGCGTAGAGCAGCTTGTTTTGCACTTCGGCAAAGAACTGACCGACCACCTCGGTGCTGTCCTTGTAGTCCACCGACAGGGCAAACACGTCGCGCACCTTTTGGTAGAATCGCTTTTCAGAGGCCCGGATCTCGCGGATACGCTCCAGCAGTTCGTCAAAGTAGTCCCAGCCGGCCGGGTCTTTCATGCGTTCGTCATCCATGACGAAGCCTTTAACCAGATATTCCCTCAAGTGAGTGGTTGCCCACTGGCGGAACTGTGTACCGCGTGGGGATTTGACCCGGTAGCCCACAGCCAGAATCATCTCCAGGTTGTAGAGCTTGACGGGGCGTTTGATCTGCCGCTTGCCTTCCAATCGAACTGTCAAGTCTTCCTTGACAGTTGAATGCTCCTCCAGTTCGCCATCGGTCAGCACGTTCTTGACGTGAAGGCTGACGTTTTGCTTGGTGGTCTGGAACAGTTCCGCCAGCTCAAGCTGAGTCAGCCAAACGGTGCCGTCTTGCGCTCGCAAAAAGAATTTTGCGCTGCCGTCTTCGGAAGCGTACAGAACCAGTTCACCGCCACTCATGTCTTACCTCCCGCAACGACCGATAGGTTGAGTCCGGAATCACTGCGTGAGGCACTATCGATTTCGCGCCAAAATTCAACGGCTGTTTGTGTTCGCGCACCGACATGTCTCCGAAGAGCCCTTGCAATTGCGGGGCCGTATCGAGAGTTGCAGCCTTCGGCCACCTGGCGCGGTAAGCCAGCCAAAACCTCTTCCCGAGAAAATGTCGGAACTCTGTTCAAAAGAATAGCTAGCAGAAGTAGCGCCGCATGGTAAATGTCTACAGTCCTTGATACCAAACCGAATTCAGTGGGGGCGATAGCTTCTGGCGGAAGCATCCACTGCGCCAGCGCTGTGTTGAATACGTTTATCTCTGTTTCGAGTCGAGATATTCCGAGATCACCAACCTTGAAACACCAAACGGGCTCTTTTTCGCGCACCATTCGATCCATGATTTGCGATACAAAAATGTTGCCTGGATGAATGTCTTTGTGCACATAACCATGTGCATGGATGAATTCAACAGCTTGCAAGATATCTCTGGCGACATGAGGTATCCAAAAGTCGGACTTGAGACCGTCGAGATTTATGACAGCGTCCAATGTCATCGCGCATCTCTCGATAATGAGATAGAAAGTGTCGTTGCACTCAAATGCGGCATGAACAAAGGTGATGTTTGGATGCCTCAAGTCACGCAGTTTCCTAAGTTCTGACAACCAGTTTTCTCGAACTTCTTCATAGGTTTGATTTCTAGGGACCAACACTTTTGCTACTAACCGGTTATCCCATTCATCAGTACATTCGTAAACATTTCCAAAATTTCCACCTCCCAAAAATTCACCCACAAAGTAGGCTTTACCGTCACACTGGATTAACTGTCCACGCGCTGGAGGAGCAAAAACTCGCGGCTGTGAATCTTCTAAGGACGTGCTCAGGAAATCACCACCGAGCACTAGATCACTCATAGCCCAACTCCTTCAAGTACACAGACATCTGGGCTTCTAGACCTGCCAGTTCTGCCTTGAGCTGCTCACGCTCCCGGCGCACGGCCATCAGGTCAATCTCGGCTTCTTCCTCAAAGGTGTCCACATAGCGGGGAATGTTGAGGTTGAAGTCGTTCTCAAGAATCTCAGCGGGGGTGGCAAGGTGAGCGTATTTGTCTGAACCCTGCCGCGTAAATGCAGTGCTCAAGATGCGCTGCAAGTCGGACTCGCGCAAGAAGTTCTGGTTCTTGCCCGCTTCAAAGTCGCGGCTGGCGTCGATGAAGAGCACCTTGTCGTCGGTCTTGTTCTTGCGAAACACCAGCACAGCGGCGGGAATGCCGGTGCCATAGAACAGCTTTTCGGGCAGGCCAATCACCACGTCCAGCAAGTTTTCTTCGATCAGTTTTTGCCGAATGCGCCCCTCTGCCGCACCACGGAACAGCACGCCGTGGGGTACAACAACCGCCATGCGACCGGAGCCCGGTTTCATGGTTTCGACCATGTGCAAGATGAAGGCGTAGTCGCCCTTGGTGCGCGGCGGCACGCCGCGGCGAAAGCGGCTGAATTTGTCAGCATCGGCACCCTCGTGGCCCCACTTCTCCAGGCTGAAGGGTGGGTTGGCTACGACGATGTCAAAGTGCTTGAGGCTAGCCGCGCTGTCCAACAACTTGGGGTTGCGGATGGTGTCGCCCCATTCGATACGGTGGTTGTCTTCGCCGTGCAGAAACATGTTCATTTTGGCCAGCGCCCATGTGCTGCCAATGGCTTCTTGCCCGTAGAGGGCGTATTTGCGCGAACCAGTGTTCTCACGGATCAAGCGTCCGCACTTCATGAGCAAGGAGCCGGAGCCGCAAGTGGGGTCACAAATCTCGTCGCCCTCCTGTGGTGCCATCAGGCGGGCCATTAGTGAAGACACCTCGGGCGGTGTATAGAACTCGCCCGCCTTCTTGCCGCTGGTGGAGGCAAAGTTCTTAATCAGAAATTCATAGGCGTTGCCAATCACGTCCAACTGACCAACACGGCTGGGGCGCAAGTCCAGTGCCGGTTTGGAAAAGTCTTCCAGCAGGTGACGCAGGATGTCGTTCTTCTGCTGCTCATCGCCCAGTTTGTTGGAGTTGAAACTGATGTCTTGGAACACGTCGCGCAGTTTGGTGATGTTGGCCTCTTCAATGGCGTGCAGGGCTTTGTCGATGCGCTCCCCATTGCCGGGGCTGTGCCGCAATGCATGCAGGGCGTAGAAGCTGGCGCTGGCAGGCAATACAAAACGCTCGTTCTTGAGCATCTCCTCGATCAGCTCGGGGTGGTCGCCGTATTGTTCTTTGTAGTTGTCGTAGTGGTCTTGCCAAACATCCGACACGTACTTGAGGAACAGCATGGTCAGGACAAAGTCCTTGTAAATGCTGGGGTCCACCGTGCCACGGAAGGTGTCGCATGCGGCCCAGACGGCTGCGTTGATGTCGTCTTGGCTGGTGGCAGTGTTGTTCATGGTCTGGTTCATTCAGTTCGTGTCGAGGCCAGCGGCGCCGGCCAAAGCATTGGCAAGCGCAGCAATTTCTTGTTCGCGGTTCTTAATCAGTTGTTGCAATAGTTGTCGCTCGCGCAGGGCCGTCGAGGCGAGCGATACGATGCGCCGTTGCTGCTCAACGGCGGGGACTGCGATCTTCAGGTTTTCTATTTCGCCTCTGCGAATGCTAAGTTGGCTGGAGCCTTCAGCCGCAGCGTGAAGCTGCCGCTGCACCGATGGCTGGTTGATCTGCCAAGCCAGGAACTCGGACAAAACACCAGCATTGGGGTTCACACGCAGGTGAAACAGATGAGGGCCGCAAACGGCGCGGCCTGGTGGGCAGTCGAGGCTTGCAGCGAAGAAGTGGTTGCCACGTGGCACAAACAGAATGTCACCAACCTGCAGCCAGTCTGGCTCCTTGCGACTTTGGAGATCCGTTCGCACAGCGCTTGCCCAGCGCATGCCACCCACCGGG
>JANNUE010000437.1:0-1592 GCA_031394895.1 Betaproteobacteria bacterium | reverse complement strand
CTATCCGAATCGCCCGGTGCGCGTGGTCGTTTTTGTCCCGGCGGGCGGCGGCGCGGACCTGCTCGCGCGCGTCATGGGGCAGAAGCTCGGCGAGGTTCTCGGGCAGACCGTCGTAATCGACAACCGCCCCGGGATGGGTGGAGTGGTCGGCACCGGCGTCGTTGCCAAGGCGGCGCCCGATGGCTACACGCTGCTGCAGGGCGGGATTACCACGCACGGCATCGGGCCGCACATCTATTCCAACCTGCCGTACGATCCGCAAAAGGATTTCGCGCCGGTCGTACTGTCCGGGACCTTGCCGGTATTCCTGGTGGCCAACGCGCAGTTGCCGGTGAAATCGGTGAGCGAGCTGATCGCGCTCGCCAAGGCGAAGCCGGACAGCATCAGCTTCGCTTCGCCCGGAACGGGCAGCGCTCCGCATCTCGTCGGCGAGTTGTTCAAGATCGTGACCGGCATCCCGAGCGTGCACGTGCCATACAAGGGCAGCGGGACCGCCGCGCCCGACCTCGCGGGCGGTCAAGTGCAATTCATGTTCGACGCGATCGCCGGCCACCAGGCGTTCATCAAGCTGGGCCGGACCAGGGCGCTCGCCGTCACCAGTCCCGCGCGCCTGGCCGCGTTTCCCGACATCCCGACCATGAAGGAGATTGGGCTTCCCCGCGTCGACGGGACGGTCTGGTACGGCCTGCTGGCGCCGGCCGGCACGCCGAAGCCCATCATCACCAAATTGAACGCCGAATCGAGGCGCGTCCTCGCCATGCAGGAGGTGAAGGACCGGCTAACGGGCGCTGGGATCGATGCGGCGGGCGGAACGCCGGAGGACTTCGGCAAATTTATTCGCGCCGAGTTCGACAAGTGGGGACCGGTCGTCAAGGCCGCTGGGGTGAAGGCGAACTAAACACGGCGTCGCAGGTGTTGCCGCAAACATATCTGCACTTCATCGGGAAAACGGCTAAAACATGCGCATCGTTCTGCTCGGGGTCTCGCACTGGCACACGCCGTTTTATTCCGACCCGGTTTTGGCGATGACGGATGCCACGATCGTCGGCGTCAGCGATCCCGATGCCGCGCGCGCGGCCCCGCTGGCCGCCAAGGCGAACTGCCCTGTCTTCACTGACTATCGGGAAATGTGTGCGAGTCTGAAACCGGACTTTGCTTTCGTGCTCGGCCGCCACTGCGACATGGCCGATGAGGCCCGCTTTCTGATAGACAGCCGTATTCCATTCGCGATAGAGAAACCCTGCGCGCTCAATGCTGCCGAGGCGCATGACATCGCGCGCCGTGCCACGGACGCCGGAGTGTTCGCGGCCGTGCCGTTGGTGATGCGTTACTGTCCGATCATCGCGACGATACGAGAGATCGCCGCGGGGGAACAAATTCAGTATCTGTCGTTCAAGTTCGTCGGGGGGATGGTCGACCGTTACTACCAGCAAAAAGTGGAATGGGTGATCGATCGCGCAATCTCGGGCGGCGTACCCCTGCTGAATCTGGGCATCCATTTCGACGATCTCTGCCGCGTGCTTCTGGGCAATGCGGAGTTAACGGTGACCGGCGCGATGATGTCGAACCGAGCCGCCGGGCTGACGATCGAG
>JANNUE010000222.1:0-16049 GCA_031394895.1 Betaproteobacteria bacterium | reverse complement strand
CCTAGGGATGCTCTGCATAACTCCCGCCATGCGCGTTCGAGTCCAAAACGGGATGATTTGCGCGCCAACACCGCGCGTCGTGTGCCCAAGGCACACGCAAGCGGTTTGGTGGGCAAAGCGCCCGTTTTGGGCCGAACCCCTTTGGGGGCGTGGTTTTGCGGGCGATCCACTGCGTTGCAAAACCAGGCAAAGCACCAGCCTTGCCTTGGGTTTTGCGCCTTGCGGCTCATCCCGCAAACTCCACGCCGCGCGCGGCGCGAGTTATGCAGAGCATCCCTGGCTGTCTTGAAATAGCCTGCCAGCCAACGCTTGCAAGCTGATGGCTTGAGCACTGTGGCGCATTGGGTAGGTCTCGTCTCCCGGATAGATCACATAGCGTTGCTTGACTCCCAGATCATCGCAGGCCAGAGAGAAGCCTTTGTCCAGCGTTGGAGCAGAGGACCGCTTGACTTCAATCGCCATTTCCGGCTGGCCACCGCGCTCCATAACAAGGTCTATTTCAGCACCGTCATGCGTGCGATAGAAGTAGGGTCGCCAGCGCGGACCGGCACACTGGATGATGTTTTCAATCACGAAGCCCTCGTAGCTCGGACCTGCCACCGGATGGCCAGCGACATCGTTCCAGCTTTGCAGATCCAGCAGGGCATGAACAATGCCGCTGTCGCGCACATAAACTTTGGGCGCTTTCACGAGACGTTTGCCAACGTTACCGCTCCATGGGGCGAGGCGGCGCACCAGTTGCAGGTCGGCCATCAAATCGGTGTAGCGGGTTACGGTAGGTGCCGAGACCCCCAGGCTGGCAGCCAGCCGCGCCTGGTTCAGCAAGCTGCCTTGCTGATGCGCCAGCATGGTCCACAGGCGGCTTAACGTCTGCACCGGCATGCGTGGCGCGAACATCGGCACATCGCGCTCCAGGTAAGAGCGAATGAAGTCGCGCCGCCAGTCCAGACTGCTGTCATCGCCGCCGGCCAACAGACTCTCCGGGAAACCGCCCCGCAGCCACAGGTTGTTGGCGTCCAGCCTGGCAACAGCGGCTTCCAGAATGTTGACGGGTCCAATGTCAAGGTAGGCGACCCGCCCAGCCAATGTTTCGGACGATTGACTCATCAATTCAAGTGAAGCCGAACCCAACAACAGAAAATGACCAAACCGCTCGCCAGCCGCACGGCGGTCATCAATGATGCCGCGCAGCACCTCAAACAAGCCCGGCAGACGCTGAATTTCGTCAATCACCACCAGCTTGCCCGGTTGCGCGCGCAGGTACGAGTCGGCGTCATCGAGCCGACGCCGGTCGGCCGGCCGCTCCATGTCCAGATAGACTGCACCACCTGGCCAATCGGCAACAATCTTGCGCGCAAGCGTGGTTTTGCCAACTTGGCGCGGCCCCAGCAACACGACAGCAGGCACCACGGAAGTCAGGCGGTTGCGCAAAGTAGCTTCAATATCTCGAATAATCATTGCCGTAAATCATACACTACACATTTGATTTACGGTATAAAATATATCGTAATGAACACCTCCCTCACCACCCACGACACGACCCGCATTGACGACACCCGCATCAGCGCGGTGCGCCCGCTAATCACTCCTGCCTTGCTGGATGAAAAGCTGCCGGTTCCGGATGCCGCACAGGAGTTGGTCGAGAGCAGCCGCGCCGCCATCTCGCGCATCTTGCATGGCGCCAACGACCGGGTCATTGTGGTGGTGGGGCCGTGCTCGATTCACGACCATGACCAGGCGATGGAATATGCCCGGCTGCTCAAGGCGCAAGCCGACATATTGGCAGACGATTTGCTGCTGGTAATGCGCGTGTACTTCGAGAAACCGCGCACCACGGTCGGCTGGAAGGGTTATATCAACGACCCACATCTGGACGACAGCTTTGCCATCAACACCGGGCTGGAGATGGCGCGCCACTTGTTGCTCGACGTGCTGGCGCTGGGCCTGCCGGTGGGCACCGAATTTCTGGACCTGCTGTCACCACAGTTCATCAGCGACCTGGTGAGCTGGGGCGCGATTGGCGCGCGCACCACCGAGAGCCAGAGCCACCGCCAGTTGGCATCGGGTTTATCGTGCCCGGTCGGCTTCAAGAACGGCACCGACGGCGCCGTCAAGGTCGCCACCGACGCCATTCAGGCCGCGCGCACTGTGCACGCTTTCATGGGCATCACCAAGATGGGTCAGGCCGCCATATTCGAGACCCGTGGCAATGACGACTGCCATGTCATTCTGCGCGGTGGCAAGCACCCCAACTATGCCAAGGCCGATGTCGATGCGGCGTGCGCGCTGCTCAAGGCGGCAAGCCTGCGTGAGCAGGTGATGATTGACGTGTCGCACGCCAACAGCAGCAAGAAGTACCAACGCCAGATTGCCGTGGCGGCTGAGGTGGCGCAGCAGATTGCAGCCGGCGACCAGCGCATCACCGGCGTGATGATCGAGAGCCACCTGAGCGAAGGCCGGCAAGACATAGTGCCCGGCCAGCCGCTCCAGCACGGCGTCTCGCTGACCGACGCCTGCATCAGCTTTGCGCAGACCGTGCCGGTGCTGCAAGGGCTGGCGGCGGCGGTGCGGGCGCGGCGGGGGCTGGTCAAGGGATGAACCCGAAACTGCGGGCGTGCAGTTCAAGAAATTCTGGCGCGGGTCGGAATCGCTCCGGCAGCTTGATGGGCTTGCCATGAAAGCTCAATAAAGCGTCGGCCATGAAGCTGTCGCCTTTGACTGCCTTGAGCGTCGTTGCCACACGGACCGTGTAATCAGGCAAAACTGTAATCAACCCTTGGTCGTAGGCCTTATCGTGCAAGGCTGACAGGCACAGGCCGTTTTGCGGGTTGAGCCGGTTCTTCGTGTCCTTGCTCCACGGCACGATGTGGCTGGCAATGACCAACTTGCCATGTTGCAGTCCACTGATGCAGCAGGTGGAGTTATAGCTGGCCAGCACTGCCTTTCGAAACCGCGCCTGATTGACGCGCACTTGCACGTTGGCACTGCGAGTTTTACCTTCCGCAAAATTGACAAATTCTTCGACGATGTCTGCATCGGGCACAACGCCGTTGCCGCTTGCCAGTTTTTCATATTCGGCGGCAGCCTCCAGAGCCACTCGGTCCCACTGCGTTTGCAATTCAAGCCAAATCGTCTTATCAAGCGTAGAGGCGTTGCCCATACCTTTGCGACCGCTTGCGCGGATTTGTGGGTCGAGACTGGCAAGGTTGACAAGTTTGAGCGCCACCGAATTTGCCGTTCGGTCGATCCAATGTGCAAGCTGTTTGATCTTGGGTTGACCACGATGCAGTTGGCCGAAGGGCAATTGAAAATAGATATGAAGTGCGGCCAGCGTTTCTGCGCGATTCCAATTCGGGTTACTCACCATGACTCTCCCTTTCAATCGTCCGGTAAGTATGCCTCTTCATTCTCATTTGTTTTGAAATAGTGGGAAGATTTTGCAATGCGCTGTTTTGTCGTTTAACCGGGCGTTGGGCCTGAAAGTGTCGTCTGGTCGCATGCAGTCTTGGGGAGCCACGTAGTAGACGGTCCAGTCTCCATAGTAATAGCCACCAAATACCAGTAAATCGCCGCTGACTTTCAACGTGAATTCATCATCCATGGCGTACTTTACCGAGTCTTCTGGGTTCACAAATGAGATATTGATATCGGTGGCGTAAGTAGTGTGGCACCAATCCAGCGGACCAATAAGTGGGCCGTTGAACCCCCATTCGTCCATTTGCTCAGTGGGGCTTGATCGCCCGTGAAATAGACCAAGGTAAAGGCCGGGTTTATCCGGTTTAGTGCCGTATTGAGGCAGATCGGGGAAGGTCGTGGCATTGGTTTCTGTGTGCATTGAGTGGCTTCCGGTTGGTTAAGAAGTACCGTAGCCTAAGCGCTCAAATATCGTTTGTAACCCAGGGCTTTGCCTGGGGTGACTTGGTTCTGGATTGGTGGAAAAATTGAATGCCGGACGGCATCGGTGCTCGGTATCGCATCACCAAAATGGCGCAGTTCCGTGAATCGCGCCACAACCGCGCCACAATCGCGCCATTCCTGCCCATTGATCGCGACGTAATCAAGCAAACCGTTCGCAGCGTGGTGAAGCGCCCCGGCGGCGATGTGCTCAAGCTCATTGTTGAGGAACTGCGCCGCTTGCATGAAGGGGTGCTGGCGCGATATGGGTTGCGGGCTTCTGAATTCAATGCGTGGAAGGTTTTGCAAAGGACCTGACAGCCTGCGGGTGTATGCTGGAATCCGGTCCCCGCTCGTGCTTTGAATCTTATGCAGACAGATTCCCATGACCGCCAGCCGATGGAAATCGAACTCAAGCTGGCGTTACCCACCTCCGACCCAGCCACGCTGGAACATCGGCTGGCACGCCTGCCGGCACTGCTGCGGCGCAAGGCAAGCCATCTGCATTTGCGCAACATTTACTTCGACACGCCGGACCAGGCCTTGCGCGGGCAACATGTGGCCTTGCGGCTGCGCCGGGTTGGCAGGGGCGCGCGACCGGTGTGGCTGCAAACGCTCAAAGTGGGTGGCGCCAGCGCATCGGCGCTGAGCCGGCGTGGCGAATGGGAAAGCGTGGTGCCCGGCGCCGACTTGTCGCTGGCCGCACTGCAAGGCACAGCGTGGTCAAGTATCGACCCTGACGGCAGCCTGTTTCGTTCGCTCGCGCCTGTCTTTGTGACAAGCTTCGAACGCACTAACTGGACCGTGCGCAGGCGTGACCGCAGCAGCGTCGAGGTGTCTCTGGATGTCGGCCAGATCGTGGCCAATGACAAGTCCATGGCGCTATGCGAGCTTGAGCTTGAACTGCTGGCCGGCGAGCCGTCTGCGTTGTTTGATCTTGCACTGAAGATCGCGCACGGCATCGCGCTGTTGCCGCAAACGCGTAGCAAGCCCGAGCGTGGTTATGCGCTGGCTGAGAGTTCCATCCATGAGCCACTGCGTGCGCAGCCACCAGCGCTGAGCGCCAAATATTCGATCGTTCAAGCGGCGCAGGGCGTGCTGCGTGAAATGTTCTGCCAGTTCACTGCCGGCCTGGTGACGTTGCGCTATTGCGATGACCCCGAGGTTGTGCACCAGGCGCGGGTGGGCTGGCGGCGGTTCAAAAGTACCTGCCGCTTGTTCAGGCCCGCGCTGGGTGCAAACGCCTTACCCTCTTTCGAATCACTGCAGGCGCTGCTGGCGGCCATCGGCAAGCTGCGCGATCTGGACGTTGCGCGACTTGAAACGCTGCCGCAGTTTGCCAGCGCCTACACGGCCGGCCACGCCAGCCGCGAACAGGCGTGGCAGGCGATGATGCGGGCTTTGGCGCAGGCAGCCGAGGCCCAGCGCAACGCCGTTTGCAAGGCGCTTGAAGAGCCGGCGGTCGGCGCGACTTTACTGGCCATCACCCAATGGCTGGAACAGTTGCCGGCCACGAATACCGCCGAGGAAGTGGCTGGCCACCCGCAGCCGACGCTGCAACGCTGGGCACGCCGGCGCATTGCGCGTCTTCACCAACAGTTGAAAGACCAGCTGCAGCACATCGACACGCCAGCTGGGCAACACCGTGCCCGCATTCTGGCCAAGCGCTTGCGCTATGGCATCGAAGCATTCAAGCGGCTGCTGGCCAAACGTGGCAGCGCTCACTGGTACCAACAGGCAACGGACCTGCAGACCAGCATCGGTGCGCAGCGTGATCGGGCGCAAGCGGCTGTTCTGGTTGCACAACTGGGAGTGCAGCCCGAACTGGCGGAGTTCTTGCGCGGTGCCGCTTGCCAAATTCATCCATGAGGTTTCGTACCTACGCCGTCAAGGAGGCTCGAAGCGTTGGACGGCGCCCTGGCGACAGCCCACCGGATGACGCCAGTGCGTAGGCACAATAGCGCCATGTCAATTGCCAGCACTCCCAACTCACCCACATTCCCGACGCCATGGCTGCACACGGCCATGGCCAGAATCGACGCCGACTTTCAGCGCAGTGCCGACACGCACCTGATTCCGGTGCCACTGCCCGGCTTTGCGGCGCACGGCATTGACCTTTATCTCAAGGATGAATCAACGCATCCCACCGGCAGCCTCAAGCATCGGCTGGCGCGTTCGCTGTTTTTGTACGCGCTGTGCAACGGCTGGCTGCACGAGGGCTCGACTGTTGTGGAAGCATCAAGCGGCTCCACAGCAGTCAGCGAAGCCTACTTTGCGCGGCTGCTGGGCTTGCCGTTTATTGCCGTGATGCCGCGCAACACCTCGCCCGAAAAAGTCACGCAGATCGAGTTCTACGGTGGCCGCTGCCACTGGGTAGAGCACGGCGCGCAGGTCTATGATGCAGCGCGCGAGCTGGCCGCCGCCAGCGGTGGGCACTACATGGACCAGTTCACCTATGCCGAGCGCGCCACCGACTGGCGCGGCAACAACAACATTGCGCAAAGCATGTTCAGCCAGATGGCGCACGAGCGCCATCCAGTACCGCGCTGGATCGTTTGCGCAGCTGGTACCGGCGGCACCAGTGCCACCATTGGCCGCCACCTGCGCTATCACCGCCACGCCACGCAACTATGCGTGCCAGACCCGGCGGGGTCGGTCTTTGGCGCTTACTTTCGCACCCACGACGCGGAGCTAACCGGCCCCGGTTCGCGCATCGAAGGCATCGGCCGGCCGCGTGTCGAGCCGAGCTTTATCCGCACCGTGGTGGACCGCATGATCGACGTGCCGGACCTTGACTCGGTCGCCGCCATGCGCTTGCTTTCAGGTCTGCTGGGGCGGCGCGTCGGCCCGTCCACCGGCACGCACTTTGCTGCGATGCTGGAACTGGCGCACGAGATGCGCCAGCGTGGCGAGCCGGGCTCCATCCTGTCGCTGCTGTGCGATTCAGGTGAGCGTTACCTGCCGACCTATCACGACGCGGCATGGGTGGCGCAAACATTTGGTGACTGCACGCTGGCGCAGCAACGGCTGGCAGGCTTGTTCGAGTGAGACGGGTGTCGCCGTGGCCGGCAAGCTGACTGCCGCAGGTTGCAGCTCGCCGATAATGTAGCCGGAAAGAAAATACCACCATGCTTGATGCTCACGTCAATAATCCGAAAAGCCCAAAGTTTTATGTGAAACGCTTTCTGGAATCCAGAAAGGATGCCATCAAAGGCAGGCTGGCAATTGATATTCCGGCGGGTAACGGCGCAACATCTGAAATATTGCTGGCACTGGGTGCCAACGTTGAAGCGTTTGATTTGTTCCCGGAATACTTCATGCTCGAAAGCATTGAATGCAAACAGGCAGATGTGATGAAAGAAATTCCAGTGGCAGACCAGCACGCAGACTGGGTCATATGCCAGGAAGGAATCGAGCATTTCAGCGATCAGCTCAAAGTGTTCAAGGAGTTCAACCGGATTCTGAAGAAAAACGGCAAACTGCTAATCACAACACCGTCCTATTCCAACTTGGCTGCCAAATTCAGTTACCTGTTGTTCGAAAGTGAATCGACCAAACAGATGCCACCCAATGAAATTGACGACATCTGGATGTCTGACAAGAATGTCAACCCAGATATCTATCACGGCCATATTTTTCTGGTCGGATTGCAGAGACTGCGCACGCTGGCCAAACTGGCTGGCTTCAAAATAGAATCCGTCGAATATGTCAGAGTCAGCAAAGGATCGCTGGCGCTATTTCCCCTGTTCTATCCGTTCATTCTTGTCAGTTCCTTGCTTCGGTATTTCAGGAATTTGAAAAGAAATCAGGGCGTTCCATTGGCGTGGAAAAAAAATGTTTACGGCGAACAATTGAAGATAAACATCAGCCTCAAGAACTTGCTGAACCGTCATACCTTTGTTTCTTTCAGGAAAGAACAGGAGCTTTCGGATGTCAACTTCCGTGCCGAAAATGTCGTTAAACCTTTTGGCAAAATAATGTGATTTCCAACTGCTCGGAACAATGCCCGTTGCCTGAACTGCGGTGAAAAATTCAGACGCTGACGCAAGAACGAAACCACACTGGCCGGTACCCCCCGCTGCGGCTATTACAGATTCTGGTTCAGCGCCTTTTCAATCGCGCTAACGATCTTGACGTTGTCGGGCGCCACCTGGGTTGAATAGCTGGCCAGCACCTTGCCATCACGCGCAATGAGGTACTTGTGAAAATTCCATTTCGGCTCCACTTTGGTGGCCTTGAACAGCGCCATATACAAGGCATTTCGGTCGGGACCCGAAACCACTGCCTTGGAAAACATCGGAAATTTCACGCCATAAGTGTTGTAGCAGAAATCGGCAATTTCTTTGGATGTTCCGGGCTCCTGACGGCCGAAGTCGTTGGACGGAAAACCCAGCACCACCAGACCCTTGCCATGGTACTTGGCAAACAGCGCTTCAAGGCCCTCGTACTGGCCGGTAAAGCCGCAGTAGCTGGCGGTGTTGACGACCAGCACCACCTTGCCGGCGTACTGGCACAGGTTCTGCGGCGCCTCGTCCTGCAGGCGCGGAAATTGGTGCTGCAGGATGGCTGGGCAACCCGCTGGTGCGGACGGCGGCACGGTTTGTGCCTGCGCGCCAGCAACGGCCCCGGCCATGCCGGCCACGCACAATACAGCAGCAAGAATAGAACGGTCAATAGTCATGCCGCGAAGTATAGGTTTTGCCATGCTGTGCTGCATGGCACACACGGCTGTAGGGCTATTGCGTGAGCGCGTCGAGCGCCTGGATGCTGGCGTTGATCCGGTCAGCGCCATATCCGGCAATGCAAACGTAGCCTGCGTTGATGGCGTCTAGCTCGTGCTTGAGTTTTTGCGTGACCGGTGCGCGCACATGCTCACCGTCGCGCTGCAAACCGTCGGCGACCCAGGCCAGATCCGGCTCCAGCAGCAGCGTCAGCGCATAGCGCGCATGCAGCGCGTGGGCGCGCTCATGCAGCGACCGGTCAGCGAAGATGAAATCGCTGTACACAGCCGTCAGCAGCGGGGCGGTGTCACAGAAAACCCACGGCGCGCCCTGCTGTTGCGCCAACTGCTGTGCCGCAAATTCGGACGCACATTGCGCTTCCAGAATCAGCCGCTGCTCGCCAAGCGTCGGCGTGCGGCCCCGTGCATCGCAAAACTCGCGCAGGTATTCGGCGACCCAGGGGCAACCGAACTCGGCGCCCAGCGCGCGCGCCAGCGTCGTCTTGCCAGTGCTCTCGGCGCCGAGGATGCAGATCAGCCTGGGCGTGCTCATGGCGCGCCAGCCGGCAAGCGCCGGTGCCAACCGATCCAGCCCCAAATTGCCAGCAAAAAGAAGATGACGTAGAGCACGACGGTCAGCGCCAGTCCCTTGTAGGCAAACAGCGCGATGCTGGCGGCGTTGACCAGTAGCCAGGTCGGCCAATTCTCGATGTACTTGCGCCCCAGCAACACGGTGCCGACGATGCTGCCGGCAGTGACAAAGCCGTCGGCCCACGGCACATCGGAGTTGGTCAGCGTGCGCAGCGCCCAGGCGCACGCCAGCCACAGCAGCGCCCAGGCCAGCGCGCCCAGCGCCCAGCCACGCCGGCGCAGTTGCGCAACGCGCAGCGGTGCGCCGCTGGCATCGCGCTGGCCGCGCAGCCATTGCCACCAGCCCCAGCCGGCGGTCAGCGCGAAGAACAGGTTGACGCCGGTCTCGCCGTACAGCTTGCTGGCGTAAAACAGCCAGGCATAGAGCGCGCTGGCAACAATGGTCAGCGGCCAGCCCCAATGGATCTCGAACACGTTGCAGGCAATATTGGCCAGCGCCAGCACGAAGGCAATCAGTTCCAGCCAAGTGACGGCTGTGCCCAGCAGCGTGAAAGCGGTGGCTGTCATGGGGACTGGAGCCACCGAGCCTGCCGGTCTTTGTCATTGCGAGCGAAGTGCGGCAATCTATGGCCCCTGACCCCGTGGATTGCCGCGTCGCGGTGCTCCTCGCAATGACGAACAGATGGACGGTTCATGATGGCAGATCACTAAAAGTCCACCGTCACACTGGCGCGCAGTGTGCGGGGCGTGGACGGGAACAGGTAGATGCCGCCCCACGACGTGGTTGGGGCCTCGCGCCAGTAGATGCGGTTGGTCAGGTTTTCCACATTAAGTCGCCACAGGGTCGTCTTGCCGGCAAGGCGCTGTTGATAGCGCGCACCGATGTCGAGTTGCCAGGCGCCCGGCAATTCCACGCCGCCGTCGGCCGTTGCGGTCTTCCCGGTCTCGTAGCTCGCCAGCGCATTCAGCGCCAAGCCGGGCAGGGCGGCAATCTTGTAGTCGGCAAACATCGAGGTCTTGAAGCGCGGCAGGTTGGTCACGCGCTGGCCGACCAGCGCCGGATCGACCGCGGCCGTATAGCGGGCGTCGAGCGCCATCGCACTTAGCTGCAGCGACAGGGCTTCATCGACGCGCCCGCTCAAAGCCAGCTCAAGCCCACGGTGCCTGGCGGTCTTGGCGCCGGCAACGCGCGTCGATACACTGGCGATGCTGCTGGCAATGTCGTCGGCAAACGGCTTGCTGATGGTGAATGCGGCGGCCGTGAACAGCAGTCGCGCATTGGCCTGCCACTTCAGACCCACTTCGGTCTGCTCGCTCTTGAGCGCTGGCAGCGCCTGGCCGTAGTTGGTGAAGTAGGTGATATTCGGCTCGGGCAACGGCCGGGGCGGCCGGTTCGGAACAACTTCTAGCTCGACCCCCTGGCCCCAGGAGACATACGTCATCAACCGGTCGGTTGGCGACCAGGCTAGAGCGGCCCACGGCGTGGTGATGGTTTGGTCGTACGTCACGGCTTCGGAGCCGTCGCTGCGCTCGCTGCTGCGGTTTAGGCTCGCTGTGCGCACGCCGACAAACGATTGCAGGCTGCTAGTGAGCGCGGAGCTGATGGACGCGTACGCCTCTACCGAGCGCTCGCGGGTGTTGGTGTTGAGCACGCTCAGCGTCGGATCGGCCGGCAACGCAATGGGCGTGTAGATGTTGGTCGTGCCTAGCCAGTTATAGGCTTGCATGGCAGGCAGATCGGCGCTGGCTACATGTCCGGCCAGGCCAAGCCGCGCGCTGTGCTGCATGCCGGCCGCCGCAAATTTGCCGTCCAGATGCGCGTCCCAGCTTGTGATAGCGCGCTGCTCGCCTTCACTGCGGAAGTCATACAGGTCCACATCGCCATTGGCGCACAGGCCCGGGTACACATAGTTCACAGCGCTGCTGCAGCCGTCCGGGAACGCAATGCGGTCGTTGATGCGGCTGCGTTGCGTGTTGATAGCGGCGCGCGCCTGCCAGTTCGCACTGAAGCGGTGATTGACTGCCAGCTCGGCCGTTGTCGTGGTGGCCTGAAACGGCAGTGACCAGCTTTGGTTGTTGAGATTGAGGCGCGGATTGATGACGGAGGGCAGCGTGTCGCCAACGCCGTCGCCGTTGCTGTCGAGCAAGCCAAGGCCGGGCACCGAAGGCTGCGACTTGCGGTGGTATTCAAGATCGGCCGACACCGATGTCTGTGGCGTCAGCGCGCTGGCCAGCGCCAGGCTGACAAATTGCCGCGAGCCGTCAGCCTGTTCGAAATGGCTGTGCAGATTTTCCGCCGCCACATTCAGGCGCACGCCGACATTGCCAAGCATGCGGTTGGTGTCGAGTTGCACTTTCGCTGTGCCGTTGCCGTCGGCACTGATGCTCGCGGTGGTGAAGGCTTCTTTCTGCGGCACCTTGGTCACATAGTTGACCAGTCCGCCGGGCGCCGAGACGCCCGACTGCATGCCGGCCACACCCTTGAGCACTTCGACGCGCTCCTTGTTTTCGAGCGCAATCGGCGCGTAGTTGGAAGTGGCCAGGCCGTTGCGCCGGAAGTTGCTGTTCTGGTCGAGCAGAAAGCCGCGCACCGACAGACTTTCCAGATAGCCGGTGGTGTTGTAGGCATCGGAGAGCGACGCATCCAGTTTGAGCGCCTGCGACAGCGACTGGGTCGCCGTGCCGCTCAGCAAATCGGCGCCGATGACCGTCACGCTTTGCGGCGTTTTGGCCAGCGGCGCGTTGAAGCCGCCAACGGCAGCGTTCTCGGCGTCGAGCACCGGCGCGTGCTTGGCAGTGACGGTGACGCCAGCGATGGTTTGCGGTGAAGTGCCCGTCTGCGCCAGCGCCAGCATGGGCGCCAGCGGCAGGCCGGCCAGTGCGACCAGCAGTGGTTTGAGAGTGGGTTTGAATAAAAAAGCCATCGAAGTTCCTTAGTCGACGGCAGGGTCAAGGGCACAGACCAATCTGGGTGCTTGTGGATCAAGGCCAGACGAAATCAGCGACGCTTCCCTGCGCAAGTATTACCTTGATCAAGTTCCAGGGTGTCATCTCAGCCGAACATCTTGCAACGATCAGCACCCCTAGCGTTCTTTGGACCGGCTACCAGCCAGTCCGCTCGCTATTGTAGCGGCGCCAGTTTTGTCTGGCCTGAGGGGCGCTGACTCGATTATCATTGCGACCAGGGAGTTCTTTGATCTGGCCGTCAGTTGCGGCGAAGCCCCTATACAAGGATTTCTTCGATGGTCGCAGATTTGCAAGATCTCGTTTCTCTCAGCCCGGATCCGATTATTGGGGTTGATCGCGCCGGGACCGTGAATTTGTTTAACCTGGCCGCGCAGTCCCTGCTCGGTTATACCTGCGACGAGGTGCTGGGCAAGCTTTCCGTCACCAGGTTGTACCCCAGCGCCGAGCAGGCGCGCATGATCAAGAAGCAGTTGCATGCCAGCGCGCAACTGCAGATCGAGGGTTGCGAGACGCAGTTGTTGTCCAAGGGCGGGCGCATCATAGACATTCGGCTGTCGGCCAAACTCATTACCCGCGACGGCCAGGAGTTGGGCAGCATCGGTTTCTTTCACGACCTGACCGAGCACAAGCGACTGGAGTCGGTACTCAAGCAGTTGGCCATTACCGACGCCCTGACCGGTCTGTACAACCAGCGCCATTTTCGTGCCGTGCTCGACGCCGAACTGGAGCGCGCCAGCCGCTATCGCCGGCCGCTGTGTCTGGTGTGCATCGACCTCAACAACTTCAAGCAGGTCAATGACAAGATGGGCCATCTCGAAGGCGACAATGCGTTGCGCTTTACCGCACGAACCCTGCAAAAAGCGCTGCGCAAGACCGACATCGCGTTTCGCTACGGCGGCGACGAATTCATGCTGCTGTTGCCAGAGTCGTGCGACGAAGAAGCGCAAACCATCGGCGCGCGGCTGCGGGTTTCGTTTGATTCCCAATGGGCCCTGGAATGGTCCCCCCGGGCCAACTGCCCGGTGGTGAGCCTGAGTGTCGGCGTTGCCGAGTTCGACCAGCACGAGTCGGCCGAGGCCCTGATCGCCAGGGCCGATGCCTTGATGTATGAAGCCAAGAACCCGGGTAGCGCCAGGGTTTAAACTGCAGCAGGTGTTGCCTGGTGCGTGTTTTCTGATACCAGATGAATGACCGATGGCCCCCGATGTCCTGACGAGAAAGAAATGCCGAACAACGATATTGCCTGGCTGACCGAGCCGCACACCCAAGCCTTCTTCATGCAGTTTCCACTGCCGCTGGCGATGGTCGGGCGCGACGGCAGCGTCAAGCAGCTCAATCACTGTTTCAACGAGACAATGAAAAGTTCCTGTCTGGCGTCGGCGCCACTGCAGAAGTTGTTGCAGAAGTCGGGCGGCGAATTCTCTGATGCGATTTCCGTTCGCTGCGAGGAATCGGCGACCAACCTGCTGGTGCGTGCGGTTAGCGTAGGAGACAATACGATCATGGTCTTGCAAAAATCGATTGAAGATGAGCGCAGCGCCGATCTGGCCTCGTTGCAGCATCGCGTACATGAGCTGGAGGAGACCAATCTGCTAGACCGGCAGACCGGTGCCTGGAACCGGCTGCATTTTGACCGCGTGATTGGCATTGAAATGGGGCGCAGCCTGCGCTACCACCAGCCGGTCAGCCTGATCCTGCTCGATCTGGATCACTTCAAGTGGATTAACGACGGGCATGGTCGTGCGAAGGGCGACGCGGTGCTGCGCGAGTTGGTCAAGCTGCTTAACGCCAGCATCCGGACCTCGGACATTCTGTTTCGCTGGGCCGGCGAGGAATTCGCGATTCTGGCAACCTGCTCCTCATTCCGTGGCGCCGGCATTCTGGCGGAAATACTGCGCAACAAGGTTGCCGCGCGCGATTTTGGAGCGGTCGGGCCCGTCACCATCAGCCTGGGCGTGGCGGAATACGTCTCTGGCGAAAGCGAGGAAGACTGGACGAAACGTGCCGATGCCGCTTTGTTCGCGGCGAAGGAGGGCGGGCGCAATCGGGTGGTAGTGGACGAGCACGATTCCAGCGAGCCATCGACTACCGTCGCCGAGGGCATGCTGCACCTGAGCTGGCATGAATCCTACAACTGCGGACAGCCCGTCATCGATTGGGAACATCAGGGGCTGTTCGACCTCGGCAATGCCTTGATGAATGCACTGTTCACGCAAGACGAAAAGCCGGAGGAATTCAGCCTTGCGCTGGAAAACCTGTTGACCGCCATGCTGCAACACTTTGCCGACGAGGAAGCGATCCTTGCCAAACTCAATTACGATGGTCTGGAAGCCCATGTGGATGCTCACGCGCAACTGGTCGAACGTGCCTTCCAGTTACGTGACTCGGCCATCGTTGGCAAAGTGCCGATGGGTGAGGTGATCGATTTTCTGGTGAATGAAATGGTGGCGCGTCACTTCCTGAAAATGGACCGGCAATTTCACCACCTGTTTGCGATCTGATTCAAGCGCTGCCGGTCGCTGCGGCAGCCGGTACATCGACCTCCAGCGTATGGATGGCGCCTGGCAAGGTCCGCAGCGACTCCTGCGGCGCCAGCATCACTTTGGTTGTCAATACAAACAGCGTGCGCAACTCCGGCCCGCCCAGCGCGCAGGCCACGGCCTGACCCGGCGTGGCGCAGCGGTGCGTCACTTCACCACCCTCGCGCACGCGCAACACTTCGCGACTGGTCGGTGAGGCCAGCCAGATGGCGCCCTCAATGTCCAGGCAAATGCCGTCCGGCGCGGCCTTGTCCAATGCCGCCCAGACGCGACGACCGCTGAGCGATCCGTCGTCTGCGATATCAAACGCAGTCAGCCGCGCGCCGTAAGTCTCGCCGATGATCAGCGTGCGTCCATCTGGCGTGATCACCGCGCCATTGGGGAACAGCAAATCGTCCGCCACCACGCGGGTCCGTCCATCCGGGTGCACCAGGATCAGGCAGGTGCTGCGCGGCGCCTGTTTGGCGGCAAAGTCAAAGCCGAAGTTGCCGACGTAGGCGCGCCCCCTGGCATCGACCACCATGTCGTTGCAGTGAAACGGCGCCAACTGCGACAGATCCGCCACTTGCGTCAAAGCGCCACCGTCAAACCGCAGCAGGCGCCGATCGGTCATCGACACTATCAGCAATGTTCCGTCGGGCGACCAACCCAGGCCTGATGGCTGGCCCGGCACCACCACCACCGTTTCGCACTGCCCCGCCATATCGACCCGTTGCACACTGTGGGTATGAAAGTCAGAAAACCACAGCGCGCCGTTGTGCCAGCGCGGCGACTCGGGGAATGCCAGTTGGTCGAGAAACAGTGTGAGTTGAAGCTGTGTTTGCATGATGTACTCAGCAGGAAGAAAGGCGCTTGGGTGACAGCATGGCGGGCGTCAGTCCGAATGCGGCGATGCGTTCGGGCAGTGGCAGGCCGCGCGCCAGCGCGGCGCAGGCCTCGCCCATTGCGGCCGAGGTCTGTATGCCGTAGCCGCCTTGGGCCGCGACCCAGAAGAAGCCGCTTGCCTGCGGGTCGAAGCCACCGACCAGATCGCCGTCGGCGACGAAGGAACGCAGCCCGGCCCAGGTGTGCGTCGGGCGGCGAATCGTCATCGTGGTCATCTCCTCGATGCGATGAATGCCCAGCGCGATGTCGAGTTCTTCCGGCTGAATGTCCTGCGGCTGGACTTCGTCTGCGTTGGCAGGCGAGCCCAGCAGCATGCCGGCGTTGGGCTTGAAGTACCAGTCTTCGCTCATGCCGACAACCAGTGGCCAGGTTGCAACGTCATGGCTGGCGGGTGGCGCGAAGATAAAGGCCGAGCGGCGCAATGGTTTAAGCCCCAGCGCGGCGACACCGGC
>JANNUE010000200.1:0-5956 GCA_031394895.1 Betaproteobacteria bacterium | reverse complement strand
CAGCCGCTGCTGCGGCGTGGCGTCGCCTTCATCCGCAAGGTCATCGGCGCTACGGGCAAAGTGGTAGATGGCGGCGATGGGTGCGCGCAGGTGGGCCGGGCACAGCCAGGACGCCACCGGAAAATTCTCATAGTGCTGGATTGGGGCGGGCGCGGTTGCGGGTTGGGGCATGGTGCGCCGATTTTGCCCGCAAGCCGTGCACTGCCCTCATGAAGGTTTCTGTCGCTTGACATTGATTTGCGCTTGCACTAAATTACTAACCAGTTGGTCATTAGCAAGTGCTGACCGATATTCCCCACCCATTTATACGTATTCACCATGCTCAACAAGTCAATTCAAACAGGGGTGATGCTCATGGCGGCAGCGTTTTTAGTGGCCGCCTGCTCGAAGCCTGCGCCCCCAGAGGAGCCCATTCGTGCCGTGAAAGTCGTCACCGTGGGGGTCGACAGCATGCGCTCCGGTGCCGAATTTGCCGGTGAGGTGCGGGCGCGCGTGGAGTCCCGGCTGGGGTTCAGGGTGGGCGGCAAGATCGTGCGGCGCCAGGCTGAGCTGGGCCAGCGGGTCAAAGCGGGCGAAGTGCTGGCGCAGTTGGACCCCCAGGACTACCAACTGGCCGCCCAAGCGGGACGTGCGCAGGTGGCCGCTGCCATGACCAACCGTGATTTGGCCGCCGCCGACTTCAAGCGCTACAAGGAATTGCGCGACCAGAATTTCATCAGTGGTGCGGAGTTGGAGCGGCGTGAATCCGGTCTGAAAGCCGCACAGGCCCAACTGGAGCAGGCGCAGGCCCAGTTGTCGGGTCAGGGCAACCAGGCGTCTTACACCCGGCTGGTGGCCGATGTGTCTGGCGTGGTGACCGCGGTGGAAGCTGAGCCGGGCCAGGTGGTGCTGGCCGGCACGCCGGTGCTACGGATCGCGCAGGACGGCCCGCGCGACGTGGTGTTTGCCGTCCCGGAAGACCGGGTGGCGCAGATCAAAACCGGCTCGGGTGTGGCGGTGCGCCTATGGTCCGCCAACACCACGCTCAAAGGGGTGGTGCGTGAGGTCGCGGCCAGTGCCGACCCGGTCACCCGCACTTTTGGGGTGAAGGTGTCGCTTGACGTCAAGGACGCGTTGGCCCTGGGCACCACCGTCACGGTTGTGCCGCAGGCGTTCGATCGCAGCGGTGTGCAAGTCATCAAGCTGCCCACCAGTGCCTTGCGCCAGGATGGCCAACAGTCCGCTGTCTGGGTGCTGGAGCCCGCCAGCATGACGGTCAGGCTGCAGCCGGTGCAAATTGCCACCGCGGACGGCAATGAGGTGGTCGTCGCCAGTGGTTTACAGCCTGGCATGCAGGTGGTGGTGGCCGGTGTACATGTGCTGTCACCCGGTCAAAAAGTGACGATTTATAAGGAAAAACAGGCTGTAGCCCCCGTTGACAGTGCGCAGACAGCTACCAATTCAGTAGCATCCACGGCACTGGCAGCTGCCGCCGTATCAGCACCGGCGCCAACGCTGGCGGCGCCTGCCAGCGCCCCGGCGGCAAAGTGAGACGGCCATGAACCTGGAAAAACCCAAAGAGAGCTTTAACCTCTCCAAGTGGGCGCTGGAGCATCCGGCGTTGACCCGTTATTTGATGATTGTCCTGATGCTGCTGGGCCTGGCGGCCTATTTCCAGCTGGGACAGGACGAAGACCCGCCGTTCACTTTTCGCGCCATGGTGGTACGTACCAACTGGCCGGGCGCCACCGCCCAGCAGGTGGCCGAGCAGGTGACCGACAAGATCGAGCGCACGCTGCAGGAAGTGCCTTACGCCGACAAGATTCGCAGCTACTCCAAGCCGGGCGAGTCGCAGATCATTTTCCAGATCAAGGATTCCTCCAGGGCCGCTGACGTCGCCAACGTCTGGTACACGGTGCGCAAAAAAGTGGGTGACATGCGCGGCACACTGCCCGCCAATGTGCAGGGGCCTTTCTTCAACGATGATTTTGGCGATGTTTATGGCGTGATTTACGCGCTGGAATCCGATGGTTTCAATTACGCGGAGCTCAAGACCTTTGCCGACGACGTGCGCCAGAAGCTGTTGCGCGTGCCCGACGTGGCCAAGGTGGAGCTGTTTGGCGCACAGGACGAGAAACTTTTCATAGACATTTCCCAGAAGCGCCTGGCCCAGCTCGGCCTGGACATGACCCAGGTGTTGGCCCAACTGGGCCAGCAAAACGCGGTGGAGCCGGCGGGCGCCGTGCAGACCCCGCTGGATGTGGTTCAGGTGCGCGTGGCCGGGCAATTCAACCGGGTGGAAGACCTCAAGGCGATGCCGATCCGGGGCTCGTCGGGCAGTCAGCTGCGACTGGGCGACATTGCCGCCATTGAGCGCGGCTACGTCGATCCGCCCTCGGTCAAGGTGCGCCACCAGGGTCGGGAAGTGATCGCGCTGGGCGTTTCCATGGGCAAGGGCGGCGACATCATTGCCCTGGGCAAAGCGCTCAAAGATGCGACCGACGGGATCGAAAAAAATCTGCCCGCTGGCGTCAACTTGGTGCAACTACAGGACCAGCCCAAAGCAGTGGCGAAGTCGGTGAACGAGTTCGTGCGCGTGCTCATTGAGGCGGTGCTGATCGTGCTGGCAGTGAGTTTCATCGCGCTGGGCTTTCACCGCCGGCCCGGCAAGCACCCGTTATGGAAGCGCTGGTATGTAGACATGCGTCCGGGCCTGGTGGTGGGCATCACGATTCCGCTGGTGCTGGCAATGACTTTTTTAGCCATGAATTACTGGGGCATTGGCCTGCACAAGATTTCGCTGGGCTCGCTCATCATCGCCCTGGGCCTGCTGGTGGACGACGCCATCATCTCGGTGGAGATGATGGTGCGCAAGATGGAAGAAGGCTACGACAAGGTGCGCGCTGCCACCTTTGCCTATGAAGTCACCGCCATGCCCATGTTGACGGGCACGCTGATCACGGCGGCGGGCTTTCTGCCCATCGGCATGGCCAAATCGGTGACGGGTGAATACACCTTCGCCATTTTTGCCGTGACGGTGATCGCGCTGCTGGTGAGCTGGTTCGTCTCGGTGTATTTCGTGCCGTACCTGGGAACTTTGCTGCTCAAGGAAAAGCCAAAAACAGCCGATGGTGCCAACCATCACGAGCATTTCGATACGCCGTTTTACAACGGCTTTCGCCATGCCGTGAACTGGTGCGTGCAGCATCGCTGGCTAACCATTGGTGCCATGATCCTGACTTTTGCACTGGGCATTGTTGGCATGGGCCGGGTGCAGCAGCAGTTTTTCCCGGATTCAAGCCGGCCTGAAATTCTGGTGGACATCTGGTTCCCGGAGGGCACCTCGTTTGCGGCCAACCAGCAGGTCGCCCGGCGCGTGGAAGCGCGTTTCATGCGCGAGGAGGGTGTCAACACGGTCAGCACCTGGGTCGGCTCGGGCGTGCCGCGCTTTTATTTGCCGCTGGACCAGGTGTTTCCCCAAAGCAATGTGTCGCAGTTCATCATCGTGCCCAAGGATTTGAAGGTGCGCGAGTCGCTCAAAGTCAAGCTGCCAGCCTTGCTGGCGACGGAATTCCCCGAGGTGCGTGGCCGCGTCAAACTCCTGCCCAATGGCCCGCCGGTGCCGTTCCCGGTGCAGTTCCGCGTGGTGGGTCTTGACCCGCTGGTGCTGCGCGAGCGGGCCGATGAGGTCAAGGTCGCCCTGCGCGCGAACCCCAACACCCGGGGTGTCAACGATAACTGGAACGAGTCGGTGAAGGTGTTGCGCCTGGATGTGGACCAGTCCAAGGCACGCGCGCTGGGTGTGAACAGCCAGTCCATCGCGCAGGCCTCGCGCACCATGCTCGGGGGCTCGATCGTGGGCCAGTTCCGCGAAGGCGACAAACTGATCGACATCGTGCTGCGCCAGCCGCTTGACGAGCGCAACACCATCACCGACATGGGTAACGCCTACTTGCCCACTGCCGCCGGCCGGTCGATTCCGCTGACGCAAATCGCCAAGCCGGTCTTTGTCTGGGAACCCGGTGTGATGTGGCGCGAAAACCGCGATTACGCCATCACGGTACAGAGCGACATCGTTGAAGGCCTGCAGGGTGCAACCGTGACCAATCAATTGCTGCCAGGCTTGAAGGCGCTTGAAGCCAGGTGGCTGGCGGCAGGGCAAGGAGGCTATCGCATCGAGGTGGCGGGGGCGGTGGAAGAAAGCTCCAAAGGTTCCTCCTCTATCGTCGCGGGCGTGCCCGTCATGCTGTTCATCACTTTTACCTTGCTCATGCTGCAACTCCACAGTTTCAGTCGGTCCATGCTGGTGTTTCTGACGGGTCCGATGGGGATTGCCGGTGTGGCGGGCGCTTTGCTGGTGCTCAATCGTCCGTTTGGCTTTGTCGCGCTGCTGGGCGTGATTGCGCTGATGGGAATGATTCAGCGCAACTCGGTCATCCTGATCGACCAGATTGAACAGGACCGGGCCCGTGGCGTGCCGGCATGGGACGCCATTGTCGAGTCGACCGTGCGACGGGCGCGCCCCATTGTGTTGACCGCCGCCGCCGCGGTGCTGGCGATGATTCCGCTGTCGCGTTCGGTTTTCTGGGGCCCCATGGCGGTTGCGATCATGGGCGGCCTCATTGTCGCCACCGTCTTGACACTGCTTGCATTGCCGGCAATGTACGCGGCCTGGTTCCGGGTCAAGCGGGAGGCGCTCGCAGCAGGTTAAAATCGAAAGTTGACCTAATTAGCAGGGGTGGTCTTCAGACCTCCCCTTTGTTTTTTGCGCGGGTGGCGAAATTGGTAGACGCACCAGGTTTAGGTCCTGACGCCAGCAATGGTGTGGGGGTTCGAGTCCCCCCCCGCGCACCACGTTTGAGAACTTGCGGGACAGTCCGTAGTCGCGAAGCGACAGGCCCTGTCCCTTCTGAGAACTTGCGGGACAGTCCGCCGCCGCAAAGCGGCAAGTTCTGTCCCCAGCATTTTGAATTTAGGAGAACTACTATGGCTGTTACGGTTGAAACCCTGGAAAAGCTGGAACGAAAAATGACGCTGACCTTGCCCGTCGGCACCATCCAGTCGGAAGTTGAATCGCGGCTGAAGAAGCTCGCACGCACCGTCAAGATGGACGGTTTCCGTCCCGGCAAGGTGCCCATGAACGTGGTGGCCCAGCGCTATGGCTACTCGGTTCACTACGAAGTCATGAACGACAAAGTCGGTGAGGCGTTTGCCACTGCCGCCAACGAAGCCAAGCTGCGCGTGGCCGGCCGGCCCCGCATCACCGAATCGAGCGCTTCGCCTGAAGGCGAAATGGCTTTTGATGCCGTTTTTGAAGTCTATCCGGAAGTCAAAATTGCCGATCTGAGCACGGCCGAAGTCGAAAAAATCACGGCCGAAGTCACCGACAGCGCCATCGACAAGACCCTTGACATCCTGCGCAAGCAGCGCCGCACTTTTGCCCAGCGTGCACATGACGCCGCCGCACAAGACGGTGACCGCGTTACCGTGGATTTTGAAGGCAAGATTGACGGCGAAGTCTTTTCCGGCGGCAAGGCTGAAGATTTCCAGTTCATCGTCGGCGATGGCCAGATGCTCAAGGAGTTTGAAGAGGCGACGCGCGGCATGAAGTCGGGCGAAAGCAAGACCTTCCAACTGGCTTTCCCGGCGGAATACCACGGCAAGGATGTAGCCGGAAAAACCGCTGACTTCATGGTCACGCTCAAGAAGGTCGAGGCCGCCCATCTGCCTGAAGTGAACGAAGCACTGGCCAAGTCGCTTGGCATTGCGGACGCCACGGTCGAAGGTTTGCGCGCTGACATCAAGAAAAACCTGGAACGTGAAGTCAAGTTCCGCCTGCTGGCCCGCAACAAACAGGCCGTCATGGACGCACTGGTGGCCAAGGCCGAGCTGGACCTCCCCAACACCAGTGTGCAAGCGGAAGTCAACCGTCTGCTCGAAGGCGCCCGCGCCGACCTCAAGCAGCGCGGTATCAAGG
>JANNUE010000185.1:0-34317 GCA_031394895.1 Betaproteobacteria bacterium | reverse complement strand
AAGGGAAAGGGGCGCATCGTCAATGCCCGCTTCTGGACGATGTTCAGTCACTACCTGTTTGACCCTGATTTCTGCAACGTCGCCAGTGGCTGGGAGAAGGGGCGCGTGGAGAAGAACGTGCAGGATAGCCGGCGGCGCATCTGGATCGATGCGGCCAAGCTGCGCTTTGGCTCCTTTGTTGAACTCAACGCCTGGCTGGGTGAGCGTTGTCAGGCGCTGTGGCAGGAGATTCGTCACCCCGAGCACGAGCAGTTCAGTGTGGCCGATATCCGGCCGCGACGTCACCGCCGCCCAAGGCGTTGCCCACGTTTTGCAGCAACTGGCGCTTTTATTCGGTGATCAGGTTGGTGTGCAGTTCGAACTCCTTGCGTGACTCGACCATCTTCTTGTCTTCACGCAGCGCCGCCAGGACAACTAGCGCTTTGAGCGCTGGACTGTGGGTGCGGAAAGCACTCCGCGCAGACTTCTTGACCATGGACAACTCCTTCTGGTTAGGCCTTCCTCGGCCCAGCTCTTTGCCCAGAGTTTCCACTTCTCGCGCCGTTCAGATTTGTGGAACCACTTTTGCTCCAACCCCAAGTCTGAAAACAGGACAAAGCCGAACGACTATCGATTCACGACAAGCCGTCCCGACCAGGCGAGTATCGCCGCGCAGCAGGTCAAAGCCCCCAATTTTGCGCCCACCATCTTGAAATATGCCCAAAAGGCCTTATCATTAGCACTCGTAAGAGTTGAGTGCTAACAACTGCAAGGCGGCAGCACCATTTCTTCAATTTAACGAGCGTCAGCCAATACAGGTTGGCGCTGCTGATTTTCAACACCTGTTTCAAAACTAAGGAGATCCCATGAAACTTCGTCCTCTGCACGATCGCGTGATCGTCAAACGCGTCGAAAACGAAACCAAAACTGCCTCTGGCATTGTCATTCCTGACAGCGCCGCAGAGAAGCCCGATCAAGGTGAAGTGCTGGCCGTTGGTCCTGGCAAAAAGAACGACAAAGGCGAACTGAGCCCGATGGCCGTCAAAGTCGGCGACCGCGTGTTGTTCGGCAAGTACAGTGGTCAGACTGTCAAGGTCGACGGCGACGAACTGCTCGTCATGAAAGAAGACGACTTGTTTGCGGTTGTTGAAACCAAGTAATTTTGCGGGACTGATCGAACGACGCGCGCAGCGCCCGGTCGCTCTGTCCCCAACTAATCAAATAACTTTTTTGGAGAATTAATCATGGCATCAAAAGACGTCATTTTCGGCGGCGAAGCCCGCGCACGTATGGTCGAGGGTGTCAACATCCTGGCCAACGCCGTCAAAGTAACTTTGGGCCCCAAAGGCCGCAACGTGGTTCTGGAGCGCTCCTTTGGCGCCCCGACCGTGACCAAAGACGGTGTGTCTGTGGCCAAAGAAATCGAGCTCAAAGACAAACTGCAAAACATGGGCGCACAGATGGTCAAGGAAGTTGCTTCCAAGACTTCCGACATCGCTGGCGACGGCACCACCACCGCCACCGTACTGGCCCAGAGCATCATCCACGAAGGCATGAAATATGTTGCCGCCGGCATGAACCCGATGGACCTCAAGCGCGGCATCGACAAGGCAGTTACAGCCCTGATCGTCGAGCTGAAGAAGGCCTCCAAAGCCACCACGACCTCCAAAGAAATCGCACAAGTTGGCGCGATCTCGGCCAATTCTGATGACACGATCGGCAAGATCATCGCAGACGCCATGGACAAAGTGGGCAAGGAAGGCGTTATCACCGTCGAAGACGGCAAGTCGCTGGACAGCGAACTTGAGGTCGTCGAAGGCATGCAGTTCGACCGCGGCTACCTGTCGCCCTATTTCATCAACAACCCGGAAAAACAAGCCGCCTTGCTGGACAACCCGTTTGTGCTGCTGTACGACAAAAAGATCAGCAACATCCGCGACCTGCTGCCGACGCTGGAGCAGGTAGCCAAATCGGGCCGTCCGCTGCTGATCGTCTCGGAAGACGTCGAAGGCGAAGCGCTGGCAACTTTGGTGGTCAACACCATCCGTGGCATCCTGAAGGTGGTGGCGGTCAAGGCGCCAGGCTTTGGCGACCGTCGCAAAGCCATGCTGGAAGACATCGCCATCCTGACCGGCGGCAAGGTGATCGCTGAAGAAGTGGGCCTGACGCTCGAAAAAGTGACGCTGGCCGACCTGGGTTCCGCCAAGCGCGTCGAAGTGAGCAAGGAAAACACCATCATCATCGACGGTGCCGGTGCCGCTGCCGACATCGAGGCCCGCGTCAAGCAAGTGCGTGTGCAAATCGAGGAAGCCACCTCTGACTACGACAAGGAAAAACTCCAGGAGCGGGTTGCAAAACTCGCTGGCGGCGTGGCCCTGATCAAGGTCGGTGCGGCTACCGAAGTCGAAATGAAGGAAAAGAAGGCCCGCGTTGAAGACGCTCTGCACGCTACCCGCGCCGCAGTGGAAGAAGGCATTGTGGCTGGCGGTGGCGTGGCGCTGTTGCGCGCCAGGCAGGCAGCCGGCAAGATCAAGGGCGACAACGCCGACCAGGACCACGGCATCGCCCTGGTCATGAAGGCGGTCGAGTCGCCGCTGCGCGAAATCGTTTACAACGCCGGCGGCGAAGCCTCTGTGGTGGTGAACGCAGTGCTTGCCGGCAAGGGAAACTACGGCTTCAATGCCGCCAACGACACCTATGGCGACATGATCGAAATGGGTATTCTGGACCCGACCAAGGTGACCCGCATCGCGCTGCAAAACGCAGCCTCGGTGGCCTCCTTGATGCTGACCACCGAGTGCATGGTGGCTGAGTCTCCCAAGGCTGACGGCGCTGGTGGCATGGGCGGCATGGGCGGCGGCGACATGGGTGGCATGGGCGGCATGGGTGGCATGGGCATGTAATTGCTCCCCACTTGCGATCCCGGTTGTCGAGCTGCGTAAAAGCAGTCGGCACACAACAAACCCCGCACGGCGCAAGCCTTGCGGGGTTTTTCTATGCTACCGCAGATAGCGCCTTTCTCAGATTCGCACGCAGCCCGGCAGGTGCAGTGCGCCCCACCTTCACGTCAGGCGTGCCATGCCAGACGGCACAGCGCCAGATGGCCCGTGCCACCTCCGACACCGACTGCTCATTCAGCCGCACGCCGGACTCCAGAAACAAGGCCTTGACCTCGAATACACCGAGCGCACGATGCGCTTTGGCGTCCAGTCGTCCGATCAGTTCGCCACGATGAAGAATCGGCAACACAAAATAGCCATGAGTTCTTTTTTCCGCTGGCGTATAGCATTCAATGCGGTAGTCAAAGTCAAACATGGCTGAGGCGCGCTCGCGATCCCACACGAGAGGATCAAATGGAGACAGCAACGCCGTGTGGGTCGCGGTCAATTTTCCGCCCAGCGCCTTCCTCAACAAACCGGCGTGGGCGTGGTGCACATAAGCCGGCGCAGTCCAGCCTTGCACTTGGAGACGATGCAGCAGCCCCTGTTCAACCAACGTGTCCAGATCTGCGTCTTTGAGACGAGGCTTGATACGGAAGTAGTCATGGACCCAGCGCGCCTGCGTCACACCCAGCGCCATGATGGACCTTTCAATGAACCGCCTATGCACTGTCCCAGCCGTGGGCAATTCCATCGTTGCTAGCGGCGGGTGGACCCGCTGCGCCAGGTCGTACACGCGCTGGAAGTTCTCGCGCCGCGCCACCATCAACTCGCCGCTGGCAAACAGCGCCTCCAGCCAGTGCTTCTCGTCTTTCCAGCCCCACCAACCGCCGCTTTGGCCCGTTGCACGCGCAAAATCGGAGGACTTCACCGGTCCGTTAACTTCGATGGAGGCCAGTAGCGCGTCCAGATGTGTGCGCTGACTTGACTCGCTTTCCTTGCCGCGTTTTAAACCCCAATGCTGGCGGATCGACTGGTTGTAGCTGCGATGCAAGGCCAAGTCATCGATCGGCGCGAAACAGGCTTCATGCGCCCAGGTTTCAAACAGGTCGCCGCGTGCCAGGGCATGATCGAGCCAGGCCATCGGATAAGTGTCCAGCCTAGAGAACAGCACCAAGTAGGCACTGCGCGCAACCACGTGAATGGTGTCAATCTGCAACAGTTGCATGCGTGCTATGCAGCGGCGCAGGCCCTGGCGGGTGGCGGCAGACCCGGGTGTCGTCAACAAACCCTGGGCGGCCAACTGAAGGTTGCGCGCCTGGCACAGGGAAAGCTCAGCCACGCCCAGTCACCCTAATCCGTTTCGGTTAGCTTAATCGGCTGAGCGTAGCCGGCCCAACAAGCCGGCGCTGGAACCATCCAGCCCGGTCACATCGCCGGTGCGCAAGCGCAATTCAACATCGCTGGCCAGCACCTTGCCCAACTCCACGCCCCACTGGTCAAAACTGTTGATGCCCCAGACTGAGCCGCTGACAAAGACACGATGCTCCTGCATCGCAATCAACGCGCCCAAGCTGCTGGGGGTAAGCTCGTTGAGCAGCAAGAAGGTGCTCGGGCGGTTGCCGGGAAAATGCCGATGTCCACCCGCATCTTCCTGGCCGACCATCAAGGCCTGGGCTTGCGCCACCACATTCGCCAGCAACAGATCATGATGACCCGGCAAACTGTGCCCCGGCTTCTTGACCGCGACGAACTCGACCGGCACCACGTCCGTCCCCTGGTGCAGCATCTGAAAATAGGCGTGCTGGCCATTGGTCCCCGGTTCACCCCACAGCACCGGTGACGTGCCGTAAGCCAAGGCGTTGCCACCGACATCGACCCGCTTGCCATTGCTCTCCATCTCCAGTTGCTGCAAATAGGCAGGCAGGCGTCGCAGCGCGCTGTGGTAGGGGGCTATAGAGCGGCTGGTGAAGCAGTAAAAGTTGCGGTACCAGACGTCGAGCAAACCCAGGCGCATCGGCAGGTTACGCTCGATTGGCGCCGTGCGAAAGTGCTCATCCATGTCGTGCGCACCGGCCAGAAACTCACGAAATCCGTTGGCGCCGATGGCGATGGCAAGCGGCAGTCCGATCGCCGACCACACAGAATAGCGCCCGCCAACCCAATCCCAAAAGCCAAACGTTTGGTCGATGCCAAACGCATTGGCCGCCACCACGTTGGTTGTCAAGGCGGTGAAATGCCGCGCAATATCAGTCCCACCCTGCGCCTCAAACCAGGCCTTGGCCGAGTGCGCGTTGGTCATCGTTTCAACCGTCGTGAATGTCTTGCTGGCTATCAGAAACAAAGTACTGGCCGGCTTGACACGCTTGAGCACTGAAGCCAGTTCATGCCCATCGACGTTCGACACAAAGTGAAAGCGCTTGCCCGGCAGCGCAAACTCATCGAGTGCGCACACAGCCATCTGCGGACCCAGATCAGAGCCACCGATGCCAATATTCACCACGTCAGTGATGGCCTGGTCGGCGCGCACGGTATCGGCGAAGACCAGCATGGCGTCCAGCGTCGTGTGTACCTGCTGCAACTCCTGCGCCAGCGCCTGGATCGACTCCCGGGCACTGTCAGCATGAGCAAGCGGCGGCTGTCGCAACAGCCAATGCATGACCGCACGTTGCTCGGTGTTGTTGATCGCGGCGCCGGCAAACATCGCGTCCCGATGCTGTGGCACGCCGGTCTGAACAGCCAGGTCGAACAGCAGTTGCTGCGTCTGGCCATCAATCCGGTTCTTGGACAAATCGGCGAAGATATGCGGAGCGCTTTGGCTGAAGGTCTGAAAGCGGTCGGCATCGGCGGCAAACGCTGCGCGCGCATCAAAGGCGCTTGCCCGCAAGGTGTAATCGCTCTGGAGGGCGCTCCAGGCGGGTGTGCGGTCACACGGTATGCGGTTCATCGGAAGTCCTATTGATCAGTTGAGGACAGGGCTAAAGGTCTGTCCCGCAAAGTTTCAGGAAGCCAGCAGCAAGTGATCGAGCTTGACAGTATCGGCACAAAACGCCCGAATACCCTCCGCCAGCTTCTCGGTCGCCATCGCGTCCTCATTCAGCGCGAAGCGAAAACCCGACTCGTCATAACTCAGTTCGGTCAAGTCGAGCAACTGGGCGGCCTGCGGATCCAACGCACGCGCCAAAGGCGTTTTTGTCGCCGCCAATATCGCCAGCAAATCCGGGCTGATGGTAAGCAGATCACAGCCGGCTAAGGCAGTAATCTGCCCGACATTGCGAAAGCTCGCTCCCATCACTTCGGTCGCAATGCCGCACTTCTTGTAGTAGTTGTAGATCTGGCACACCGACTTGACTCCGGGATCAGCGTCGCCGGCGTGGTCGGCTTCGACCCACGCGGCGCCGGCGGATTTTTTATACCAGTCATAAATGCGACCGACAAAGGGCGAGATCAGTTGCACTCTGGCCTGGCCGCATGCCACTGCCTGGCAGAAAGAAAACAACAGTGTCAGATTGGTATGGATGCCGCGTCGCTCCAGTTGCTTCGCCGCCTCAATACCCTCCCAGGTGGCAGCCACCTTGACCAACACGCGGTCGGCACTAATGCCCTGCGCCCGGTACATCGCGACGATGCGCTCAGCCCTGGCGATGGTGGCGATGGCGTCAAAGCTCAACCGGGCATCCACTTCGGTCGAGACGCGCCCGGGAATAATGGACAGAATTTCGACGCCAAAGCGCACCAGCAGCCGATCCATGATTTCGTCCAACGCACGCCCACGGTACTGGGCCACGGTGTCCGTCAACAGCGACCGGTAGTCGGGCTTTTGCACTGCCTTGAGGATCAAAGACGGGTTGGTCGTCGCGTCTTGCGGCAGATAGGTGGCAATCTGTTTGAAGTCGCCGGTGTCAGCCACCACAGTAGTGAATTTTTTGAGTGCGTCAAGTTGATTCATGGCGCCATTATCCAGTGACGACTGGTTCAGGGGTAAAGCCGCAGGTTACATGATTTTCTACATTTTATGAAACTAAGTTACATTACCGTTTTTACTTGCTGGCGTTAGTTTCCATTCATGAGCTTTGATCTTGTCTTATTTGGCGGCACCGGGGACTTGGCCTGGCGCAAATTAATGCCTGCCTTGTTCCAGGCCTTTCGCCACGGCACGCTGCCAGTGGGTGGGCGCATCATTGGCGTCGGACGCGACGACCTCAGCGCCGAGCAGTACCGTGCACGCATCCAGTCACGCTTTAACAACGTTGAGCCGGCCAAACGTCCAAACGAAGAAGAGTTCGCGCGGTTTGCCGCCCTGCTTGAATTTGTACGCATGGACTTGTCCAAACAGGATGACTATGGCCGTCTTGCTGCGACATTGAAACAGCGCCGTGCCGAGACGGTCGTAATGTATGTCGCCACCGCACCCAACCTGTTCACCACGGTCTGCGAGCAATTGGCCAGCGCCGGATTGAACACTGCGCAGACCCGTGTCGTGCTGGAAAAACCGCTGGGGCACGATCTGGCGTCCAATCGCGCCATTAACAAAACGGTGTGCCGCGTTTTCAATGAACGCCAGGTTTTTCGCATCGATCATTACCTGGGCAAAACAGCGGTGCAAAACCTGTTTGCGCTGCGCTTTGGCAATGCCCTGTTTGAACCTCTATGGCGGCGCGAACACATTGCCAATATCCAGATCACGATAGCAGAAGAGTTGGGCGTCGAAAACCGTGGCGCCTTTTACGAGACCACCGGCGCCATGCGTGATATGGTGCAGAACCACGCGCTGCAGCTGCTGTGTGCCATTGGCATGGAACCGCCCATCAACTCGCACGCCGACGCCATCCGCGACGAGAAACTCAAAGTCTTGCGCTCACTCAAACCATGGACTCCCGTAGCACTTGCACAAGATCTGGTTCGCGGCCAGTACGGCGCCGGTACCGTCGCTGGCGAAGCTGTGAACGCGTATCGCCAAGAGGCTGGCGTTGACCCGAACAGTGACACCGAGACCTTTGTCGCCCTGCGCACCGAAATCTCCAACTGGCGCTGGGCTGGCGTGCCGTTCTACATCCGTACCGGCAAACGTCTGGCCGGGCGCGATGCGCGCATCGTGGTCAACTTCCGGCCGACACCGCACGCCATCTTCAATTCGCAAATCGATGTCGCTAACCGTCTGGTGATCAACCTGCAACCCAAAGATGGCCTCGAGCTGCATCTGCTGGCGCAAGGCCCGGACAACCGTCGCGCTGCGCAGACGCTGGTACCGGTGCAACTCGACCTCGACTTTGACAAGCGTTTTGGCAGCGGTCGGGTCGGCGCCTATGAGCGGTTGCTGCTTGACGTTATCGATGGCCGGCTGAATCTGTTCGTGCGCAGCGACGAGCAGGAGGAGGCTTGGCGCTGGGTCGAGCCGATTATTGAGCACTGGAACAATGACGTTCAGGGTCCTCGCATCTACGCCGCAGGCACTTGGGGACCGAGTGCATCGAGTGCCATGATTGCGCGCGACGGCTTTTGCTGGGCCGAAGAATCGTGAGTCGTCATGCTTGATCGCATCAAAGCCTGCCTGCCCTCGCTGGCGCCGGCCGAGCAACGCGTCGGCAGGTTGGTGCTGAGCGATCCGCGCAACTTCGCCAAACAGCCGGTCAGCGAACTGGCCAGCCGCGCACACGTCAGCAAACCGACGGTGGTGCGGTTTTGTCGCAGCGTCGGCTATGACGGCTTGTCTGATTTCAAGCTTAAGCTCGCAGGCAGCGTCAGCGAAGGCGTGCCGTTCATTCACCGCAGTGTCGATAGCGACGACAAGACCAATGACATTATGGTGAAGGTGATCGACAATACGGTCGCCGCGTTCCTGAAGTACCGCAACGACGCCAGCACGGCATCCTTTGACAAAGCCGCCAGCGCGCTGGTGCAAGCCTGCACAGACGGCAAGCGCATCGAGTTCTTTGGCGCAGGTAACTCGGGCGTGGTGGCACAGGATGCACAGCACAAGTTCTTCCGGCTCGGCATGCACGCTATTGCGTACAGCGACGGACACATGCAAGTCATGAGCGCCTCGCTACTGGAGCCCGGTGACTGCGTCGTCATCATTTCGAACTCGGGGCGCACGCGTGACCTGATGGACGCCTGCGACATTGCACGCAAGCATGGCGCCACCACCATCGTTATTACCGCCAGCGGCTCGCCGCTGGCCGCTGCCGGCCACATCCATCTGGCGGCAGATCATCCGGAAGGCTACGACCGCTACAGCCCGATGGTGTCACGCTTGCTGCATTTGCTGATCATTGACATTTTGGCCACTTGTGTCGCGTTGCGCATCGGCGGCGACAAACTGCAGCCTTTGCTGCGCGAGATGAGAAATAATCTGCGCAGCAAACGCTACGCCTGAACCGGCTCAAGACACCGCGATGGGCATGCCGTGTTCAACCAAACTGGCGTGCAATGCGGATCCCAGCGACAAGATGTCGTCGTTGAAATCATAGCGACTATTGTGCAAATAGCAGTTGCCGACGCCGCCTTCGACGCCCTGACCAATGCGCAGATAGGCGCCGGGCTTGACCTGCAGCATGAACGAAAAGTCTTCGGCACCCATGCTCGGCTCCAGATCACGAACCACGTTCTCGGAGCCAACCAGACTTTGCGCCACATCACCGGCAAAACGGGCCTCGGCAGGGCTGTTGATGGTGGCCGGGTAGGAACGCTCGTAGTTGACCGTAGCGCTGGCGCCGAAACCCAACGCAACGGCGCTGCACATCTCATGCAGGCGTCGCTCCACCAGCGCCTGCACCTGAGCACTAAAGGTACGCACGGTGCCCACGAGCGTCGCGCTGCCCGGTATCACGCTCATGGCACCGAGTTCTCCGGCGCGCATGGCGCACAGGCTGATGACGGCGCTGTCAACCGGCTTGACGTTGCGCGACACAATGCTTTGCACTGCGGTAATGATGTGCGCCGCAACCAGCACCGGGTCCACCGTCTGGTAAGGATGCGCACCGTGACCGCCCTGACCCGTAATTTCTATCGTGATGCGGTCGGCTGCCGCCATCATCGGCCCCATGTTGAGGCCGATCGTGCCCGAGCGCATGGCGGGCCAGTTATGCATACCAAATACCGACTGCACCGGGAAGCGCTCAAACAATCCGTCATCGATCATTGCCCTGGCACCGGCGTACCCTTCCTCGCCGGGTTGGAATATCAGCACGGCCGTGCCGTCAAAGTTGCGCGTCTCGGCCAGGTAGCGCGCCGCGCCCACCAGCATGGCGGTATGGCCATCATGGCCGCAGCCGTGCATCAGCCCCGGCTTGCCTGACTTCCAGGCGAAACCATTGTGTTCGGTCATCGACAGGGCATCCATATCGGCGCGCAGGCCAATCATCTTGCCACTGCTGTGCTTGCGGCCTTTGATCACCGCGACCACACCGGTCTTGCCAATGCCGGTGTGAACTTCATCAACGCCGCACAAGCTCAGAGCCTGCTGTACCCGCGCCGCTGTGTAAACCTCTTCAAAACCGAGTTCCGGATGGGCATGCAGGTCACGCCGGAAGGCTGCGAGCTCAGGATGAAATTCGGAAATTCGCGCAAACGCGCGGCCATTGGGTTTGAGTTTCGCTGCAAACATATGAAAAATTAGACGATTCGGCCCTCTGCATTGATCGCAGGCATGTCAATGCAAAGATGTTTGGAAGCCAAGGTTACAACCGGCAAATCTCGAACTGCACTGACAGATTTGATCAGTGCGGTCTTCGCCGATTCAGGTAGAGTTTCCAAGTCGCCATCAGCGAAATAGACCAGGGCTTTCAGACTCTCACTCGGCTGAAAATTTGGGCCAAATATTTCACGCGCACTAGCCAGCCCCTTCGCCAGGCTAACTCCTGCATTGATCATCGCCGCCACATCTGAATAATCTTTGGCTTCAGCTCGCTGCAGCACAACCTTGACTTTTGTTGCCATTAAGTCATCCAGCGAAGCAACTTGCATCACATTGTCATCAGTCATTTCAGGGTGACCGACACGTCCAAAGCCAATCACCCCAAAGAAAGAAACCCTGACGTGCGAGTGTTCCAAATCTCCATCGGGAACCAGCAAGCTCAAAGAGTTCGCTTCATCTTGCACCACGGTTGATAAGGACAAGAATGGAAATGCCGCCTTAATTGCTTCACGATCCAATGGATTCTCTGAAAAAAAGTCAAAGTCAACAGACGGCCGGTGTCGCAGTCGCAATGCAATTGCGGTTCCGCCATACAAGACAAAACCTAGCCGACTAGCGGCCTGCAATTCTGGCCAAAGCCGCCGCTGTGCAAAAGACAAAATACCCAGGCACGGACTGAAGCTCACTCGAAACTCCTGACCGGAGGCGCTGGAACCTGTCCGACGTCAACAAGGCCAAGGCGGTAATGCCAATAAGTCCACGAACGAATGCTGAACTGGCCAGCCTCAGCATGGGTCAGAACACTCCGCAAAGTGTCATCCCCAACTTGGCTTGCAAGATCTTGAACATCCACGTAGTCACCCATATTCATCACTTGGGCTATGACACGCTCAGGCATGGATGCAGCCTGCTCCGGAGTTTTCCACCACACATATTTACTGGCAAACTTTTTCAACCCGGTCTGATCAGTTTTCATCTATTTGCGCCCGTAAGTGCTGTCGTGATCGGGCGCCACCGTCAGCAAGCGGATGAAGTCTCCATCACGATATGCGGTGGCTCGCCGAGACTGGGTAATGCGCAGGGAGTAGATCGCATCAATGCCTGGTTGTGGCTTGAAACTGGTTATTTTTTCCCACTTAAGACCACTGTCCCGGTAGAGTTGATTCCACGTCAGTTGACGGATTTTGTTCAAATTATCCAGGGCTGCGAGTCGCTCTGGTTTTTCCAGACCAAACAGGTTGCCCTGAAATACGGGATTGTTCAGATCTAACCGAACCAGGGCGTTGGGGTTATGACTGGCCATCAGACAGGCGCATCAGGGTCTTATCCAGTTCGGCATCACTGGAAGAATTTTGAACCGCCCATTGCAGCGCCTTGCTCAGGTCAGATGTTGCAGAAGGTTCAAACAGCCATTGCTCGTTGTCGGGCACCACGGTGGCCGTTCGCACCAGCCAGACGCCCGACTCCTGTTCTTCCACAAGCACTTGTCGTCCGGCAAACTGCTTGCCCAGCGAAATTTGTCCATTAGCGCCAACCACCTTGACACTGATTGAGCGTGAAACGACAGTTGACATATTATCTTCCTAAATTACCATTGCACGAAAATACCAAAATTTGATGAATACTATCTGAAATCTGGAAAACACTCAAGGCTTGCGTGCCACCAATTCCGGTTGGCCATACCAGGCCAAGGTGCTGGTGCGCGTGTTGTCGGTATCAGTCATGATGCCAATACCCAGCAGCACGCCGGGCGCCTCGCCAAAAGCCTGTTCAAAATCAGCACGAATGTCGCGCTCATAATTGAGCCAGCGGTTGAGGTTGCTGCCGCCTGACTCGACCACCAGTTTGCGAATCCGGTCGCTTCGCGGGCTGACAATCACCGTGCCGGGAGCGCGCGTGTTGCACCACACGTACATCAGCGTCGCGTACGGCAAGGGTTCACCGGTCAGAGCGTGCGACAACTCGGACAACATGGCATCCTTGCTGGAGAATTTGGAACGGTCACCCTCGAACGCCAGCACAATGCGCACCGGTGTGTCGGCTTGGTCACGCAGCGCCAGGTCTGCTTGTGCAATCAGCTTTGGCACTTTCCAGGAAAACTTCACACTGCCCAGATCGTCGGTTGCGACATAAACCTTTTGCCGCAGCATACTGGCAGACGAGACTGCTGTGGCGGTCATGGCGTTGCGACCATCCTGCCGCGTGTCACTGAATTCGGTAGCTGCTTTACCGGGAAACCGGAGGTGCTGCCACCCGCCGTTTGTCCATGAGTTGCCGGTGGGCTGTCCTGCTGTCGGCTCACCAACTGGGGCAACGGACGCACAGCCAAACAGGCAAAGCAACATGCTGATGGCGAACGTCTTTATCAAAGAATTGCCTTTAGAGAAAGTGCATGGTTTCATAAAAAAAACCCTGCTACGTCACCGTAGCAGGGCTCTTGATCTTCAGTCGTCAACTGACTTGCGTCAGCGTCAGATTAGAAATTGTGGCGAATGCCGACGCCGAAAGTGTTGACGTCTGTTAAGCCAGCGTTGTAACCAACACCGTAAACAAATGTGCGCTTCGACAGTGCGTACTGTGCTACCAAGACCGTGTCCGTGCTGGTCACAGCAGAGCCGGAATCATAAGCCATGTCAGCAATGAAAGTCCAGGCACCCATTGGGGCTTTCACACCCAGTGAGTAGCCTTTCCTGACACCAGCTGGATCATAGTACCCGGCAGCAACTTGGAAACTACCAAAGTTGTAGCTAGCGCCAGCAGAAACGCTCTCTGGAGAGCCTTCAGTCTTGTCGTAGCCAACAGCCGCAGCCAACGGGCCGTTTGCGTAGGTGAGGTTCAGCTCGGTCTTGGCATTGCCGGCGTTGTTACCAGCCAGTTTAGTGCCGATCGTGGCACTGAAACCGCTCATGTTGGGCGTGGTGTAAGCGATGAACGAGTCGTTGCGTGTCGCGCCACCAAAACCAAACTTGTTGGCAACTGCTGAGTAGTTGGCCGTGCCAGTCAATTCATAGGTGGCAATTGCATAGAAATGGGGCGACAGACTGCGGCCAAGACGCACGCCACCAAACCCACCACTCAGACCAAGCCATGCAGCACGTTGAAACGTGGGGGTATTGGTCCCGCCATTAGCGAGATCAACAGCCTGCTCCATGGTGAACGACGCCTTCAAACCACCGCCCAAATCTTCAGTGCCTTTGAAACCAATGCGGCTATTACCGTCATTCAGCAAACCGTTGGTAGAGACCGCCGCGTCTGCGTTGCTGGCCTTTGCCAAGCTAATGTCAGCCACGCCGTACAGGGTCACGGAAGATTGTGCGGAGGCAATGCCAACCACAGCCAAAGCAGCCAGAGCTACGAGGGATTTTTTCATATTTAAATACTCCAAGGTTAAACAAGGGGCTCCGGTTTGCGTGTCTTCGGACCCCGGGCCAACCTCCTATTTCAGGAAGTTGGAGCTATTGAACCAGAGGGCGGCAAACTTGGCAAAGAAAACAGCCGTAAAGTTTCGCAAACCCGGTCTTTCGTTGCAGGCTTGCAACATAGTAAAACACGGCAACCCAGGGTCGGCGCCGCCAATGCCGACGCATCAGCATTTTCGCCACCTTTACTACAATTTACAATCACCGGCTATGGACGCCTTCTTAAGCACCGCCGACGCCGCCTTGCGCACCCTGTTTGTCGCGCCCCGCGCCAACCAACCCTGCCCGACGCTGGCATCGGAGAGCACCGAGCTCTCAAGCGCCGATAAAGCATTGGCTGGCGCCCTGATGCGCGTCAATCATGTCGGTGAAGTTTGCGCCCAGGCGCTTTACACCGCGCAGGCGTTTGCCACCAAAAACAATGCCTTGCGCGCCCATTTTCTGGCCGCCAGCGCGGAAGAAACCGATCATCTGGCATGGACCGAGCAACGCCTGCACGAACTTGGTGCCCGCAAGTCGCTGCTCAATCCGTTATGGTACAGCGCAGCGTTTGGTCTGGGTCTGGTGGCCGGTCGTCTGGGCGACCGCTTGAGCCTTGGTTTTGTAGTGGAAACAGAAAACCAGGTCGAGGCGCACCTGCAAAGTCACCTGTCCATGCTACCTGCCAATGACCACGCTTCGCGCGCCATCGTTGCACAAATGAAGGATGATGAAGCACGCCACGCACTGGCGGCCCAGCACGCCGGTGCAGCGGAGTTGCCGCAAATCGTCAAAAGCCTGATGACAGCCGCAGCCAAAGTGATGACCACGGTGGCGCACCGGATTTAGAGTGCGCAGTAATCAAGCACACTTTGCAGGCAGATCAGCACCTCTTGTACGACGCCGTCGGGTGCTCGTTCGACCAAGCTGGCCTGGCGCGAAGCCCAGTCAAGTGATTTGATCTGATGGGCGTGCACCTGCCCATCAGTACGCAGCCCTTGCCCCATCAGCGACACCAAAAAACCAGCGCTGCGGGCAACCTCAGCAACTCCGCCCGATATGGGGCACACCATGGCCAGCTTGAAGCGGGCGTTGAAGGCGCGAGGCGAGACAACCAGGCAGAAGTGATTGCCTTTCATTTCACGTCCGCTGGCTGGGTCAAAAGCCAGATGCAAGATATCGCCTCTATCAGGCGTCACAGCTCAGCCCCGGCAGAGCCCAATTCGTCCCAACCATTCGCGCGGCACAGGCCGGGCGGCGTTGCGTCCAATAGCTCTGTCAAGGTTCGGCGCAGGGGCGGGGGCTTGATCTTGAGTTCGTCCCCAATGATTTCGATGGCCAGTCGTGACCCTGCATCCAGATGGTTTTGTTCCACGTAGGACAGAGGTATCGTCATGATGTAAGAGCCGCCTGAACGGCGTAACGTTGCGTGCAGCATAGGGTTCTCCGAAATTTTACAGGAGTATAACAATTGGCAGCTTACCCGGCACAACTTTGGCGCGCGACCAAGAAACGGATCAAAACTATCAGGCTTCTATCAACTCGAAACTGGTAGTGATCTCAGCCGTCTTGGCCAGCATGACGCTGGCCGAGCAATATTTCTCGTGACTCATCGCAATGGCACGCTCCACCACTGAGGCCGGGATGTTTTTGCCGGTCACGGTGAAGTGCATGTTGATGCGGGTGAACACTTTGGGATCAACTTCGGCCCGCTCGGCACTCAGCTTGACCGAGCAACCGCGGACCAGGTGGCGGCCGCGTTTAAGAATCAGCACCACGTCGTAGGCAGTGCAGCCGCCGGTGCCGGCCAAGAAGGTCTCCAGCGGGCGCGGCGCCAGGTTCAAACCACCGTTTTCGGGGTGGGCGCTGTCCGGCGCGCCGTCCATCACCAGGGTGTGGCCGCTGCCGGTCTCGGCAACAAAACCCATGCCGGAACGCGTACCCAGCGCGCCGGTCCAACTGACAGTGCATTCCATGATGGTTCTCGCCCTTTGCGTTGAAAGCGCCGATTGTCGCCTCTTGCTCGGGCTTATCATCGGACCTGCATGAAGACCCATCACCTCAAGCCCGCCGATTACCTGAAGAAGATTCTGACCGCCCGCGTCTATGACGTGGCCGTCGAGACGCCGCTGGAGCGCGCCAAGGCCTTGAGCCGGCGCCTGCACAACACGGTGCTGCTCAAGCGCGAGGACCAGCAAGCGGTGCACAGTTTCAAGCTGCGTGGCGCCTACAACCGGATGGCGCAGATGAGCCCCGAACAATTGCAAAAGGGGGTGCTGTGCGCCTCCGCCGGCAACCACGCACAGGGCGTGGCGCTGAGCGCCCAGCGCCTGGGTACGCGCGCCGTCATCGTGATGCCGACCACGACTCCGCAACTCAAGGTTGATGCGGTGCGCGCATTCGGCGGCGAGGTGCTGCTGCATGGCGACAGTTATTCCGACGCCTACGCGCACGCCAAAACGCTGGAGCAACGACAGGGGCTGACCTTTGTGCATCCGTTTGACGACCCGGACGTGATTGCCGGTCAGGGCACGATCGCGATGGAGATGCTGCGCCAGTTGCAGGGTCACGGCTCGAACCGGCTCGACGCCGTGTTTGTCGCCATCGGCGGCGGCGGCCTGATTGCCGGCGTGGCCAACTACATCAAGGCGGTGCGCCCCGAGATCAAGGTCATTGGCGTACAGATGAACGATTCGGACGCGATGACGCAATCGGTGGCGGCCAAGAAGCGGGTGACGCTGGACGATGTGGGCTTATTCTCGGACGGCACGGCCGTCAAACTGGTGGGAGAGGAAACCTTTCGCATCGCCCGCAACCTGGTCGATGAATTCATTCTGGTCGATACCGACGCCGTCTGTGCCGCGATCAAGGACGTGTTTGTCGATACCCGCAGCATCGTCGAGCCGGCCGGCGCGCTGGCAGTCGCCGCCATCAAGCAGTACGTAGCCAGCCACAAAACCAAAGGCGAGACCTATGCCGCCATTTTGTGCGGCGCCAACATGAACTTTGACCGGCTGCGCTTTGTCGCCGAGCGGGCTGAAGTCGGCGAAGAGCGCGAAGCCCTGTTTGCCGTGAAGATTCCGGAAGAGCGTGGCAGCTTCCGGCGTCTGTGCGAGTTGATCAGCCACCTGCCGGGTGGTCCGCGCAACGTCACTGAGTTCAACTACCGCATCAGCGACGAGGCGCAAGCCCATGTGTTTGTCGGCCTGACAACGCATGGCAAGGGAGAGTCCACCAGGATCGCCAGCAACTTCACGAAACACCATTTTGAAGCGCTCGATTTGACGCACGACGAGCTGGCCAAGGAGCACATTCGGCATATGGTGGGCGGCCACTCCAAGCTGGCGCAGGACGAGCGCCTGTTGCGCTTTGTCTTTCCCGAGCGACCCGGCGCGCTGCTGAAGTTTTTGAACCTGATGCGTCCGAACTGGAATATCAGCCTGTTTCACTACCGCAACCAGGGCGCCGACTATGGCCGCATTCTGGTCGGGTTGCAGGTGCCCAAGGCGGACGACTCCGCGTTCGCCCAATTCTTGAAGACGCTGGGTTACCCCCATGTGGAAGAAACCGGCAACCCGGTGTACCGGATGTTTTTGCAGACATGAGCATCTCCCTCGACGGCAAACTGGTGGTGGCGATTTCGAGCCGCGCGCTATTTGATTTCGAGCAGGAGAATGAAGTGTTCGAGCAGGGCGACGACCGTGCTTACATGGCGCTGCAGTTGCAGCGGCTTGACGTCCCGGCCAAGCCGGGTGTCGCGTTTTCGTTGGTGAAGAAGCTGCTGGCGTTTAACCAGACGACGCTCGATCCATCCGTGCAATCCGCTTCGCAGCCGGTCGAGGTGGTCATCCTGTCGCGCAACGATCCGGTGTCGGGCATGCGGGTGTTTCGTTCCGCCCAGCATTACGGGCTGCCGATTGAGCGCGGCAGTTTCACGCGCGGCCAACCACCCTGGCGCTACCTCAAACCGCTGCACGCCAACCTGTTCCTGAGCGCGCACTTGAGCGACGTGCGGGCGGCGCTGGAGGCCGGTGTGCCAGCCGCGCAGGTCTACCCGCAATCGGTGCTGGCCGGTGACGCTTACCCGCGTGAGGTGCGCATCGCCTTTGACGGCGACGCCGTGCTGTTCAGCGATGAAGCCGAGCGCGTTTACCAGTCCCAGGGCCTGAGTGCGTTTCAAAAGCACGAGCAGGACAAGGCGCGCCAACCACTGCTGGCCGGCCCCTTCAAACCGTTGCTGGCGGCGCTGCAGCGGCTGCAAAAAGAAGGCACGCCGAGCATGCGCATCCGCACCGCGCTGGTCACGGCGCGCAGCGCACCGGCGCATGAACGCGCCATTCGCACGCTGATGGACTGGAACATCGAAGTCGATGAAGCGATGTTCCTGGGCGGCTTGGCCAAAGGCGAATTTCTGCGCGAGTTCGAACCCGATTTCTTCTTTGACGACCAGACCGGCCATGTCGATTCAGCCTCCAGGCATGTCCCGTCCGGCCACGTGGCCAGCGGCGTGTCGAACCCGTCTGTGTGAATGCGGCACATCAGTGCGTACTCACATTTTGAGATGAAACCGCGGCTCCAGCAGACGCCAGCGTGCAGGATTGCAAGACCAGTTTCGTGCTGTACCGAAGCAAGAAGACCACGGTGCTACCGCTGTAACCCAGGAGTCACTTTGGACTGCGACATCTAGGGAAAACCCTTATAGTGCGACTTATGGCTGAAACCAACGACCTGATACACCCGTCGAGCGACAACGACGAGCAACTGCTGCGCCCGCTGCTCGAAGGCTCGGCGCCCGCTGCCCCATCGAAGGCGCCGTCGGTGCTGGTACCGATCCGCTCGCTGGGCGCCAACCACCGTGGACGGATCGCCCGCCATCTGATGGCGCTGGACGAGCATGACCGCTATTTGCGTTTCGGCTTTGCCGCCAACGACGAGCAGATTCAGCGTTATGCCGACAGTCTCGACTTCGATCGTGACGAAGTGTTTGGCATCTACAACCGGCGCCTTGAACTCATCGCCATGGCGCATCTGGCGTTCTCGGTGGACCCGGATTTGTCGGCCTGCGCCGAGTTTGGCGTTTCCGTGCTACGCAAAGCGCGGGGGCGCGGCTACGGCGCACGGCTGTTTGATCGGGCCGCAATGCACGCCCGCAACGAAGGGGTGAGCCGCATGTTCATCCATGCGCTGAGCGAGAACACGGCGATGCTGAAGATTGCGCGCAACGCCGGTGCCGTGGTGGAGCGCGATGGCTCCGAGTCCGAGGCGCATTTGGTACTGCCACCCGCGACGCTGGACTCGCGGCTGACAGAAATGCTGGCCGAGCAGATTGCACAAACCGACTACCGCATTAAGGTCCAGGTGAAGCAGTTCTGGGACGTTTTGGCAGAAGTGCAGGCGGTACGGCGCGACGTGCAAAACGCACAGCGGCAGTTGCCAAAGTAGCAGCGCAGCGACGCCGGCCACAACCCGGTCATCCGAATCCGCTATCCTAGAGGGTCATCAACAAGCGCATGTACTGCTGTTCTTCCAGTGTCTGATCCCCACCCCGCGCGCGTTCCCGACAAGGAAGACAAGCGCACTTTCCTGCAAAAACTGGCCGAGTTCATTCACCCTGGGCCGGACTCTACCGACGAGTTGATCGAGACACTGGCCGAGGCCGAAGAGAACCAGATCATTGGTGCCGAATCGCGTGCCATGCTCGAAGGCGTGATCCGCATGGCCGACTTGACGGCCGGCGACGTGATGGTGCCGGCAACCCGCATGGACCTGATCGATATCGACGAGCCGTATGAGGCGATGCTACACAGCATCATCGACACTGCGCACTCGCGTTTTCCGGTGTTTGATGGCGATCGCGAGAACATCATTGGCATCCTGATGGCCAAGGACTTGCTGAAACTGCAGCGCGCGCCAGAGCTCAATATCCGGGCCTTGTTGCGCCCAGCGGTCTTTGTTCCCGAGACCAAGGGTCTGAACGATTTGCTGCGCGACTTCCAATGCAAGCGCAACCATCAGGCGATCGTCATTGACGAGTTCGGCCGGGTCGCGGGACTGATCACGATTGAAGATGTGCTGGAGCAAATCGTCGGTGAAATCGAAGACGAGTTCGACGTCGCCGACGACGAAGGAGACATCTACGGTTTGGCCGATCACAGCTACCGGGTCAGCGGCGACACTACGATAGCTCGCGTCAATGACGCTTTTGACATCAAGCTCACCAGCAGCGACCAGGACGACGAATTTGACACCATTGGCGGCCTGATCGCGCATGAAATGGGGCATGTGCCCAAGCGCGGCGAGCGCCACACACTGGCCGGGCATAACTTCGTCGTGCTGCACACCAAGGGCGGCGCGGTGAAATGGTTCAAGGTGTCGCCGCGCGCCAATGAATCTCCTTAGGGACACCAGCCGCTGGTCGATCGGCTCGCGCATGACGCTGGCCGTGATCGCGGGCGGCCTCCATGCGGTCAGCATGAGCTGGCCAACTTCCGGCCAACCGGTGTGGTGGCTGCAGCTTATGGCCTTGAGTTTGTTGGCGGGCATGCTCAGGAGCAGCCCCGGCTGGCGCGTGGCAGCGCTGCTGGGCTGGCTGTTTGGCACCGCCTGGCTGGTCGGCAGCGTGAGCTGGCTGTTCACCGCGATGCACACCTACGGCGGTTTGCCGTCCATGCTGGCGGCACTGGCGGTGTTCGCGCTGAGCGCGTCGCTGGCCCTGTACTATGCGGCGGCGGCCGGTCTTTTTGTCACACTGAGCGCACGCAATGACGCCGTAGCGGCGCTTGTTTTTGCAGCGCTGTGGCTTGTGGCCGAAATGGCACGCGGCACCTGGCTGACCGGCTTTGGCTGGGGTGCCAGCGGCTACGCGCATATTGACGGTCCGCTGGCCGCCCTGGCACCGTGGGTCGGCGCCTATGGCCTGGCTGCGATTACCGCCTGGCTGGCCATGAGTCTGGCGCAACTGGTGGAGCTGCGCAGCGAACCATCGCGCGGCTGGCGGCTGGGAACCCTGACGCTGATTCTGTTGATCGTCGCGGTGCCCGTGACGTACCAGCGCTTTGCACCGGAGCAGTCCCACTCCAGCGGAGAACTCAGCGTCACGCTGCTGCAAGGCAACATCCCGCAAAACGAAAAGTTCGAAGCCGGCAGCGGCGTGCCACTCGCCTTACAGTGGTACGCCGAGCAACTGCAGGGCAGCACCAGTTCGCTGGTGATCGCGCCCGAGACGGCGATTCCGGTGTTGCCACAGCAGTTGCCACCCGGCTATTGGGAAGCGTTGCAACAACGCTTTGACAAGGGCGCGCAGGCGGCCCTGATTGGCACACCTCTGGGCAATGAGCAACTGGGCTATACCAATTCAGTGATCGGCCTGAAACCGGCACAGGCGCAAGCCTGGCGCTACGACAAGAGCCATCTGGTGCCGTTTGGTGAGTTCATCCCGCCGCTGTTCAAATGGTTCACCGCGATGATGAATATTCCGCTGGGCGATTTCAACCGGGGCGCTCTCAGGCAGGCGCCATTCGAATGGCAAGGCCAGCGGCTCTCGGGCCACATCTGCTACGAGAATCTTTTTGGTGAGGAACTGGCCGCCCAGTTCATCGACCCGGCGCAAGCGCCAACGATCTTTGTCAACATCAGCAACCTGGGCTGGTTTGGCGCTGGCCAGGCGATCGACCAGCACCTGCAGATTTCGCGCCTGCGCGCGCTCGAGTTCGAACGCCCATTCTTGCTGGCGACCAACACCGGCGCCACCGCCATCATCGATCACCGCGGGCGCGTCAGCGCCGCGCTGGCGCGCAGCACCCGCTCGGCGCTGGCGGGGTCGGTGCAGGGCCGCAGCGGCGTCACGCCATACGCCTGGTGGGCGGCGCGCCTGGGGCTGTGGCCGCTGTGGCTGCTGAGCCTGGGCGTTGTGTTGGTGGCAGCACGCAAAGTCGTGCGAAAAGCTTAGCGCGAAGGAGCTTGAAGCGCTGCGTCTTCAGATCAAACCGCTATCAAATTTCGTCATTGCGAGCGCAGCGAAGCAATCCAGACTATTGGTGGTTGTGCCTGGATTGCCACGTCGCTGCGCTCCTCGCAATGACGATGTTTTTCATGATTCGGGGGGGGCGCGCCAGTGCGGGCATGAAAGTTAGCCGATTGCGCACGCACACTGCGTTGGCAGCCGCCAAGCCCCGTAAAATCAGCGCTTTACAAGCGAACCTGGTTCATGTTGACCTTTCAGCAAATCATTTTGAAACTTCAGGCCTACTGGGACGCCCAGGGCTGCGCGCTGTTGCAACCCTATGACATGGAAGTCGGCGCTGGCACCTCGCATACCGCCACGTTTTTGCGCGCGCTCGGGCCGGAGCCCTGGAAGGCGGCTTACGTGCAACCGAGCCGGCGCCCGAAAGACGGCCGCTACGGCGAAAACCCGAACCGCTTGCAGCACTACTACCAGTACCAGGTGGTGCTAAAACCGGCACCGGCGAATATTTTGGAGCTGTATCTGGGCTCGCTGGAAGCACTCGGCTTCGACCTGAAAAAGAACGATATCCGGTTTGTCGAGGACGACTGGGAGAACCCGACGCTGGGCGCCTGGGGACTGGGCTGGGAGGTCTGGCTCAATGGCATGGAAGTGACACAGTTCACCTACTTCCAGCAGGTCGGCGGCATTGACTGCCGGCCGATCACCGGCGAGATCACCTATGGGCTGGAGCGTCTGGCGATGTACCTGCAGGGCGTGGACAGTGTCTACAAGCTGCAATGGACCGAAGGGCTCAGCTACGGCGACGTCTATCTGCAAAACGAGCAGGAACAAAGTGCCTACAACTTCGAGCACAGCGACGCCGAGTTCCTGTTTACCGCGTTTGCGGCACATGAAAAGCAGGCCAAACACCTGATCGAGCAACAACTCGCGCTGCCGGCCTACGAGCAAGTGCTCAAGTGCGCCCACAGCTTTAACCTGCTGGACGCGCGCGGCGCCATCAGCGTGACCGAGCGCGCCGCCTACATCGGTCGCATCCGCAACATCTCGCGCAGCGTTGCGCAGAGTTACTTCGAGAGCCGCGAGCGCCTGGGCTTTCCACTGGCACCACGCGAGTGGGTGGCACAAATGACGAAGAAGGCCGCCTGATGCCCACGCAAAATCTTCTGGTTGAATTGTTTGTCGAAGAGCTGCCACCCAAGGCGCTGAAGAAACTCGGAGACGCCTTTGCGAGCGCTCTGGCCGAGCAACTTCGGGCCCAGGGGCTGGCCGACGAAAACTCGGTAGTCACCGCCTACGCCTCGCCGCGACGGCTGGCCGCCCACATCAGCCAGGTCTGGCGCAAGGCCGCCGACAGAACAGTCCGGCAAAAGCTGATGCCGGTCAGTGTCGCTCTGGGCACCGATGGGAAGGCGACGCCGGCGCTACTCAAGAAACTGCAGGCATTGGGCGCCGATGTATCGGACCCGGTCGCTCTGCTGGCAACCCTCAAGACGGCACCGGACGGCAAGGCAGACGCCTTGTTCTACGAGCGTTTGGTCAGCGGCGCCACGCTGGATGTGGGGCTGCAAAAGGCACTGGAAGAAGCGATTGCCAAACTGCCGATTCCTAAAGTCATGAGCTACCAATTGGCCGGTGACTGCGAACTGCCGGGCTGGACCAGCGTGCAGTTTGTGCGCCCGGCGCACGCTCTGGTGGCGCTGCACGGCAGCACGGTGGTGCCGGTCAGGCTGCTGGGCCTGCGCGCCGGCAACTGCACGCAGGGTCACCGCTTTGAAGCCAGCGTGTCACCGGTCGTGATCGCCGACGCCGACAGTTACGCCGCCACCATGCTAAGGGACGGCGCGGTGATTGCGAGCTTTGCCGAGCGCCGCGCGGACATCAAACGCCAGCTCGGCGCTGCCGCTGCGCGCTTGGGCAATGGCGTGCGCGTGATCGAAGACGATGCGCTGCTCGACGAAGTGACCGGACTGGTGGAGCGCCCGAATGTGTTGCTGTGCGAGTTTGAGGAACAGTTTCTGGCCGTGCCGCAGGAGTGCCTGATCCTGACCATGAAGGCCAACCAGAAGTACTTCCCGCTGCTCGACACCAGCGGCAAGCTCAGCAACAAGTTTCTGGTCGTCTCCAACATCAACCCGGCCGACGCCAGTGCTGTCGTTGGCGGCAACGAGCGCGTGGTAAGACCACGCCTGGCCGACGCCAAGTTCTTCTTTGACCAAGACCGCAAGAAGACGCTGGCATCGCGCGTCGCGGCGCTGGACAAGGTGGTTTATCACAACAAGCTCGGCAGTCAGGGACTTCGTTTGGAACGTGTGCGAGCCATTGCGCGTGCCATTGCGAAACAGCTTGGCGATGCCGCCTTGATACAACAGGCCGACCAGGCGGCTGGGCTTGCCAAGACGGATCTGGTGACCGACATGGTTGGCGAGTTTCCGGAGTTGCAGGGCACCATGGGACGGTACTACGCGCTTAATGACGGTCTGGAAGTCATCGTTGCTGATGCAATTGAAGACCACTACAAGCCGCGATTTTCTGGCGATGAACTGCCACGCAACATCGTTGGCGTGATCACCGCTCTAGCTGACAAACTTGAAACCCTGGTTGGGATGTTTCACATCGGCAATCTCCCAACTGGCGACCGTGACCCCTTTGCATTGCGTCGCCACGCCTTAGGGGTGATTCGTCTGCTGACGGAAAAGGTTTTGCCATTGCAGATCGGCGAGCTAATTGATATCGCCCTTCACGTGTTGGGCAGCAATGAGCCACAAATGGCATGGGCTGCCCGCATGTCGCAATTTAGCGGCAGTGTCGGTTATCAGACCGAACTGATCAAACCCGAAACCAAAGCACTCCTACTTGAATTCATCTACGAGCGCCTTGCCGGCAGCCTGCGCGAGCAGGGCTACAGCGCGGGGGAAGTCGATGCCGTGCTGGCGCTGCAACCGCAGCGCTTGGGAGATGTACCCAAGCGCCTGGAAGCAGTGCGCGCCTTTGCCGCACTGGCCGAAGCGCCGGCGCTGGCTGCGGCCAACAAGCGCATCAGCAACATCCTGAAAAAGGCACTCGACGTCGATCCCCACGTCAGCCCGCTGCTGCTCAAGGAGGCGGCCGAAGTCGCACTGCATGACGCAATGAAGAGCGTGCTGCCGGTCGCCAACGCGCAGTTCGATGCCGGTGACTACACGGCGTCACTGCAAACGCTGGCCGCGTTGCGCGCCCCGGTAGATGACTTTTTCGACACGGTGATGGTCAACGCCGATGACATCGCCCTGCGCCTGAACCGCCAGGGCCTGCTCAAAAGCCTGCACGACGCGATGAACCGCGTCGCCGACCTGTCCCGACTTGCCAACTGAGCTCTGCCACCATGAAACTTGTCATCCTCGACCGCGACGGCACCCTCAATGAAGACAGCGCCGACTTCATCAAGTCGCCCGACGAGTGGGTGCCACTGCCGGGCGCACTGGAAGCCGTGGCCCGGCTCAACCACGCCGGCTGGCATGTGGTGATCGCCTCCAACCAGTCCGGCCTGGGGCGCGGACTGTTTGATTTGGCGACGCTCAACGCCATCCACACCAAGATGCATCAGATGCTGGCGCTGGTCGGCGGCCGTGTCGATGCGGTCTTTTATTGTCCGCACACGCCCGACGACGCTTGCCACTGCCGCAAGCCCGAGCCCGGTCTGTTTGAACAAATCGGCGAACGCTACGGCATTGATCTGCACCATGTGCCCAGCGTTGGCGATTCGGCGCGCGACATGGTGGCCGGCCTCGCCGCCGGCTGCGAAGCGCATCTGGTGTTGACCGGCAAGGCCGCGCCGTACCGCGGCGCCAGCCTGCCCGACGGCTTTCCGAAGGAAACGCTCGCGCACGCTGATCTGGCCGCCTTTGCCGAATATCTGCTGGCGCGAGAAACCCCGCTCACGTGATGCCGCTGCTGCGCTCGGTACTGCACATGGCCTGGATCCTGATCACGGTCATTCCGTGGGGGCTGGCGCTGGTGATCGTGTCGCTCTGGGTCAAGCGCACGCGACTGTGGTGGTTTGCCGTCGATTGGTTCCGGCTGGTGATCTGGGGCGCGCGCGTGTTGCTGGGCATCGAGGTGCGCGTGCGCGGTATGGACAACCTGCCGCAAGGCGCGACCCAACCGGCCATTCTGCTGTCCAAGCATCAGTCCACGCTGGAGACGCTGCTGCTGCCCACGCTGATGCCGCATCCGCTGGCGTTTGTGTTCAAGCGCGAGCTGCTCCGCATTCCTTTTTTCGGCTGGTCAATGGCCCGGCTGGACATGATTCATATCGACCGTGGATCACGGATTCAGTCGATGAAACAGGTGATCGCCCAAGGCACGGCGCTGCTCGCGCAAGGCACCTGGATCATCATGTTCCCGGAAGGCACGCGCATCGCGCGCGGCGAAAAAGGCACCTATCAAACCGCTGGCACGCGACTCGCGGTGGAGAGCGGCGCACCGGTGGTGCCAATTGCGCTGTCCAGCGGCAAGTGCTGGCCGCGCAAGGGCTTCATCAAGTATCCCGGCGTGGTCGATATCTCAATCGGCCTGCCGATCGCCAGCACCGGGCGCGAACCGAAAGAGCTGATGCGCGAAGTAGAGGCCTGGATCGAAGCCGAGATGCGCGTGATCGACCCCGAGGCGTACCGCTGAGCGGCTCATCATGCACCCGCTGCTGCGCTACACGCTCGATCTTTTTGCACCCGACCCGGCACCGGTCACGGCACTGCCGGTCGCGCATCGCGCGCCAATAACTGGCGGTGCCACTTGCCAGCCCACCGTGTTTCGTCACCCTCGGGCAAACCGCGAAACGCGTCTGTGCAACGCCGTCGTTGCCTATGAATTCAAGCGCGGCAAACGCCGCACCATCGGCTTTTCGGTCGGCCCCGACGGCCTCGTGGTGAGCGCGCCGAAGTGGGTGCCGTTGCGTGAGGTCGATGCCGCCGTGCAGGAGAAATCTGGCTGGATCGTCAGGAAACTCGACGAAACCCTGCAACGCCACGCCCGGCTGAGCGAGCAGCGCATCGAGTGGCGCCACGGCACCGTGATGCCTTTTCTCGGCCAACCGTTGACCGTGCTACTCGACCCCGAGCACACTTTTCGCGCGGCCGGTGCCGCACTTCAATCCGGTAGTGAAAGACTGACGCTGCAAGTCGCACTGGCGCACACAGCATCGCCAGAGCAGATTCGCGATGCCGTGCAAGCCTGGCTGATGCGCCAGGCCAGGCAGGTGTTCACCGAACGCTTGGCCCACTTCGCACCGCTGCTGCAGGTTCAATGGCGCAGGTTGTCACTGAGCAACGCCGGCACGCGCTGGGGCAGCGCCAGCGCCAATGGCGCGATCCGGCTGAACTGGCGTCTGATCCATTTTCGCCAGGACATCATTGACTACGTGGTGGTGCACGAGCTCAGCCATCTGCGCGTGATGGACCACAGCCCGCACTTTTGGGACACAGTGCGTACCGTAGTGCCCGACTACGCCGCGCTGCGCCGCCAGCTCAAGGACGAGGCCACGCCGCACTGGGTGTAGCCTTGCGCGGTCACCGCGCCCACGAAGTGCAAATAGCCCCACAAGCAGTCGTTCCTTTGAATGCTGGTCCAATGACCCCAGCCTTAGCCTGCGCTCACGCTATTTCCCCCAAAGATGTCGAAAGGACTGCGCTCTTTCTACGAATACCGTGACTTGGGAATAAAGACGGCGACCGAGGGGCGCGTCGATGCTCACATCATTCGTGCTGCCGCAGGCAAGGAGTTTTCGAGTCAGCCTCATTTTCATGAGACCACATTTCAGCTCGTTTATGTCATGAAAGGCTGGATTGAATTTGAGTATGAAGGACAGGGTGTAGTCCGACTGGAAGCCGGGTCATGCGTGCACCAGTCACCCAACATCCGTCATCGTGAACTTGGACATAGTCACGACGTTGAGATGCTCGAAGTGGTTATGCCGGCGGGGTTCACAACAAAAGAGGTTGCCACCGTCAACGGCTAGTATTCCTGCGAGTTACCGAACTGAACGACGGTAGCTCTGCTGCGAATGACCGGCAGCTGCCGCATCATTGCTGACCGGGTTTGCTCGATCAATTAGTTTGCAACTGAGCCCGCGCAGCACGCTTGCCAAGTTTGATGATGCTCGCGATTTTTTGGAGCTGAGCCATACGAGGTTGCGCCCTGCCAGTTTCCCACTTGTAGACTGAAAGTGCCGACGCACCCAAAAGCTGCGCCATCTGCACCTGCGTAAATCCCATCTTTTCGCGATAGGCTGCTAAAGCAGCCGGACCAAAGGGGCCTCGCTTGCGTCTTTGTGCGGCGGCACCAGAAGTTGCGTCAGCAGTGGGAGATCTCCCTGCCTTTTGTGATGCCTTGACAAGCGCTGCAAGGACCTTGATCTGCTTCTTGAGCACAGCGATTTGACGTCTTTGGAAAGTTGAAGCTTCGCGCAAAGCCTGCAATTCAGACTTCAATTCCTTTTTTGCAACGCGAGCGATTTCAGATTTGAGTGAGGCAGCAAATGTAGACATGCACCGATGCTATCTCTAAATACTGAGCTATGTGCAATTGTTACCGCCGACTGGTCGACGACAATTACCTTGGCCGGTTGAGGACCCTCACCGGGCGGGTCCGGGAAGCGGGGCTACCGTGTGACCTTCGAACACAAATCGAACTACGCCGGATTGGCCTGAATGCCGGCTTGTTCCAGCAGGTCGCGCACCAGTTCCAGCCGGATCAACGGATTTTCAAGTGCCATCAAGCTGTGCTTGAGGTGCAACGGTAGCTGCAGCAGTTCACACCAGCGGTTGGCCACCCAGGCGCAGTCCAACAAGTTGCAGGGCTCTGCAAAGGGCCACTGCTCTGGTGGCACGCCCTCCAGTTGCAGGTTGCGGATGATCTGCCCCAGGCTATCTGCGGGCCCCTGCAGATCGTGAGGAACAGCGACCGACTGGTCGTCGGGCAACAGCGTTGCATCGGCAATCCACAGCCCGTGTTTGAGTTTTTCGCTGCGGGTGATTTGGAACCGCTGGCTGCCCACGCACTGCACCACGATCAGCCCGGCCTGCGGCCGCTCCAGCCGGGTGATGGTGGCCAGTGTGCCGCATGCTTCAAACACTTCCACAGCAAACGCATCGCCATGAGGCGCTGCACCCGGCGTTGCAACTTGCGATTGACCTGACCCTCCCTCGCGTTGTTGAACCTCGGCGCCGCGCGACAGCGCCACGACGCCAAACGGCATACCAGTCTTATGGCACTTGTTGATCATGTCCAGGTAGCGCACTTCGAAAATCTGCAAAGGCAGCAGGCCGCCGGGAAACAACACGGTCCCCAAAGGGAACAGAGGGAGTGAGCGCTGCGCAAGAGGGACTGCCATCGCGCAATGCTATCCACGATCAGGCCGCGTCGCATGGCATGCTTCAGAAAGCCCTGTTTAGGAAAATGCGTTTGTGTCGAGATTGCGTCGCCACCATTCTCCTTGTTGATGGACTTCTTGGAAAAATAACTGGTACGGCTTATGGGGGCGTGTTGCATCGCACCTTCCACAAACCGGACAGATTACTTGCTAAAAACCGGACAACCTATTTGTTCCCGACAGTTCCCGACACGCGCCTTGACTTTTGTCACCGTCACACGTCAAATGAGCGGACTTTAAGCAGCCAATGACAGGAATGTGAGTTCTTAAATAGCACTTGTCATGCTGCACGACAACTTCAGGGAGTTGGATGAAAGCTTTCGTATTGCGTGCCAAGCTGCGCACACCGGTCATCAAGCGTGGGTTCGTGACTCTTGACGCGCTGCTCATGTCGATACTGGGTCGGGGTGATGTCAGTGACCTCATCCAATGTGATCAAGGCCTATACCTTGCCAGTGCGGGGTTTCCAGTTGATGCCGTAGCTAAACAGCGCGCATCCTTCGTTGCCAGCCTGCGGCCGGAACATACGCCAGAGTGGCTGGATGTCGTCAAATCAAATACCCAGACAAACGACCTGCAGATTGGGCTGTCGCGGCAAAGAGAAGGCGGCAACATCATCAACGCGTATGAAGCGACGGTCGCCGGTGCCGTGGAATGGTATGCCACCGGTCACATGCAGCAGGTTCTTGATGTTGTGTCTGGCGTCGGCTCCATCGGCAAGCGTCGTGCCGCAGGCTTTGGCGAAGTAGCCTCTTGGGAGGCTGAAGCAGGCGAACTGGACGGTCTTGTTGGGTATAACAACGAACCGCTTCGTCCAGTACCTGCAGAACGTTGGATGCAGGGAGGCGACTGGATACCTGTTGAAGCAGCATGGAGGGCGCCGTACTGGGACGTGCGCAACCGCACGAAATGCTTTGTTCCGGAGGTGCAGTAGTGAACGGCGCAGAGTTCTTCATGCGCCATGCGGGTTATCGGCTCCTGCCTTCAGAGCTGAAAACGGATGACCCGGTTACGGATGCCGACGCGCTGTTCGGTCTTGCGCTGCCCATGCACACAGGCAAGACGCTGCGACTCTCATCGTGCTGGATGGTGGTGACACCGCTCTGGGTTGCGACGAGCTTCAAGACCGTGCCAGAGGCCCGCTTTCGCTTCGACATGGACCGCAAGACGGCCATCGATACGGCGCTGAAAAGCAAAGAACCCTGCATGCTGCTTGCGCTGGGCAAGAGAACCATGACGGCGCGAGACCTGTTCGTTACCTACGACCCGAGGGCTACCCGCCTGTGCAGTCAGGGCGAGGCCAAGACTTATGACGCTACAAAGGAGAAGACATGGACATCGTGATCGACAAGCCAGCCCGGGTTCGCGGCTACGCCTTGCACCGGATCGTTGAACAATTTCAGCAGGGCAAACCGGCCTTGTGGGCGGATGAAGGTGGCAAGGTGCGGATCAGGCCGCAAGACGCGCAGCCGCCTCAGTATGAAGCCGGAAAATTGCTGGCCTTCACGACCACTGCGTGCGTGGCCTTCGCAAGCGGTCACGCGCACAAGTACCTGCCGATTGATGACTGGCGGGGCCGCAAAACGTGGCTGGAGAAGCAGGCTACAAAGCACGGTTTTGAAGTGGTCGGCGTTCATGTGTCCGGTGGCATGCAGGAGGTTCAAACCCACGACGGCAGAAAGTTCACCATCGACGCCACAGAGTTCACCGGATTGCTTCGCGTCGTTGACCCGGTTGCTTTCGGCAATTGCCTTGTCAAGGGCATAGGCAAAGTCGGCAAGGCATTCGGCCTGAATTTGCTGATCGTTCAATGAATACAAACAAGGGATTAATAACATGAGCACCACCAGAAATTTCATCGTTGCCGACATCAGCATCGACAGCGTCCAGCCACTCACTTTTACGCACCATGGCGTCGTGGGCCTGCCACTGATGACGCGGGGCGTTGATCAAGAGGGCCGCCACCAGCGTACGGTGTACATACCTGCCGCCCAGTTTCGGGGTCGCCTGAGGCACGAGGCAGCGTTGAGCGAGATGCGCGGCAAGCCCGAGAAGGTCAAGCTCGAACAGGCCTACATGCTGGCTTTGGGGCAAGACCTGCGCCCCGATGAAGACGACGTTCCGGAACAGGTGAGGCTCAAGGATCAACTGAAGTACAGGGCCGCCAACCCGCTGCTGGATTTATTCGGAACATGGAAGCTGGCGAGCCGCCTGTTCGTTTCGCACTTTCTTCCTGAAGTCAATGTCCTGCCCGACAAGGTCAGCCATATCCGCCGGGACCTGGACACGGACGAAGAAGTGATGGCCGAGTTGGGTGAGGAGCAACAAGACCGCCTTTACGAGCGACAGGACAAGCAGGGCCTTGCCTCCAAAGCCGAAGCATTGATCAAGCTGGCAACCAGAGAACTGATGGCAGCCAAGAGGGCCAAGGACAGGGCAAAGGTCGATGAGTTTGAGGCGAAGATTCTGGAACTCAAGGAACTGAAGAAGACACAAAAGGGCGATGACGATTCAGACAACACCAAGCACCTTGTGCAGCTTGATGTCATTCCGGCCGGGATTACCTTGAATGGCAAACTGACCGTGCATGGCGCCAACCAGTACGACCTGCAAACGCTGGTCAAGGCATTGGATGGGTTCAGTTTCAAGCCTTATCTGGGTGCCCAGCGCGCAAGGGGCTGCGGCGAGGTTCGCGGCACAGCGAATTTCAAAAATCAGGATGGCGAAGTGCTGGCCGCCGTCAGGTTTGGCGGCCTTGGCGCAGCAAAGGTTGAGTGGACCGAAGCCGGAAACCAGTTCCTGCGTGCCGCCGACCCAGTCGCTGCATGAAATTTCGCAGCAAAGAGCAGACGCAGTACGCCAAGCTGATCGAAGGTGCTTTGCAGCCTGGCCCACCGCTGCTGGCGGGGGCTGCGGCTGGGCTGGGCAAGACACATGGCTACAGCGTTGCGCTGATTCAGTCTGGCAAGCGCGTCGCCATTGCGATGAGCACCCGGCAGTTGATCGACCAGTATTTGGAAAGCGATGCGCTGAGGGCGGCAGTCTCTGGTAAAGATGTGGTTGTGGTGGCGCTGCACTCCCGCAGGCAGTTTGAACGCGAAAGTGAATACAGGGAGCACAGGGAACAAGCCATGGCGGCGCAGGTGCTGGTGGTCACGCATGCCGCTGCGCTCATCGACAGCTTTAGTCCGGGTTATGCCGGGCTGCGCAGCAGGGATGTGGTCTTGTTCGATGAGGCCGACCTGCTGGCCGACGCTGCCGATTTGCGCAGCACGTTTAGCATCAGCGGGGAGGTACTAAAAGACTGTGACGCAACGGGTCTTGGTGCCGACACTGCGGCCAAGAAAGTGAAGGAAAATGCGGACGATCCAGAGGACAGGGGCGCAGCATCTGCCATTCTTTATGCACTGGCAAACCCTGCCTGGTACAAGGTGGTTGGTTATGAAGACGACGGATCACTCACCCTGAAGCATCGAATGCCCGGGCGCATGCTCAAACCCCTGGTGGCAGACGTGCCGCGCTGCATATTTACCAGCGGAACACTGCTGGTTACCGGCAAGTTCGATTTCTTTGTCAAGCCGATCGGACTGACTGCCATTGCGCCAGAGAGTCGTCACATTGATCCAGTGCACCATGGCGAAGTGGTTGTTGAACTGGCCTCGAATGAAATGCAAGTTGAGGAGATGGCTGCCCGCATAGCGCTGGCCGCGCGGCCGGTGCTTGTTCTCACAACCAGTCACGACATGACAACCAAGCTGAGCGCGCACCTGCCTGACGCCGCCGCCAGAGGGAAAGGCGAGCCGTTAACCGCTGCGGTTGAGCGATGCGCCGACGACGGAATTTTGATAGCCGCAGGGGCGTGGTCGGGCTTGGATTCGCCGAGGCTTCGCTGGAAGACGGTGGTGATTCCAAAGACGCCATATGGCGCTCCAACGGTGCTGGATGGGCAGCACATCAAGCACTACATCGACAGCAAGGTGGTAGCCATTCGCCGTACCTATCAGGGCCTGCATCGTGGGCTGCGAACCCCGGACGCGCTCTGTACGCTGCTGTTGCTTGACCCACGAAGCGGGCGCGACGAGTTGCGGGAGGCTATCCCGGCGCGCTTCCGAGTGGATTGGGCAAGTTTTGAAGAAGGTGCCAAAGAGCTTAAGAGCCACTTCGACGCCGAGCGCAACGCCAGCCTGCGCATGGCTGCGATAAAGCATTACGGCGCGCATTGCATGCAGCCGGCCTGTGAGGTGACGGCTTTGCACCTGCTGGATGTTCATCACAAAAGGCCGATTTCTGAGGGGGTGAGAAGGACCACCATGGATGACGTCATCGTGCTCTGCAAAAACCATCACGCCGATGAGCATCACCGTATGCACATGGCTGTTTTGGAGGAGGCTGATCGGATCAAAAGTTCTACCGAATCAACGGTGTAGCGAAAGTCAGGTTCAAGCTGCCATGTGAATGTGCAGTTACTGGAACGGAAGTGATCGAGTTACTCGACGCATTCAAGTTCAAGCTGCCATGTGAATGTGCAGTTACTGGAACATAGGTAAGTTGCAAGAGTGGTGGCTGGTGGTTCAAGCTGCCATGTGAATGTGCAGTTACTGGAACTTGCACGACTATTTCGAGTGGGACGGCAAAGTTCAAGCTGCCATGTGAATGTGCAGTTACTGGAACTAGGGTGCAACACTGGCACCTGATTTTCACGTTCAAGCTGCCATGTGAATGTGCAGTTACTGGAACTACTCCTTTGGCATCAGGCCGAAAGATGTTGTTCAAGCTGCCATGTGAATGTGCAGTTACTGGAACTCGGGCTTGCGGGTGCTGCAATTCCCACCAGTTCAAGCTGCCATGTGAATGTGCAGTTACTGGAACGCCACAGCTTTGATCATGTCGCCGTTGCTGGTTCAAGCTGCCATGTGAATGTGCAGTTACTGGAACCAGCGTACTTCGTAGCCGCGCGTGGCAAAAGTTCAAGCTGCCATGTGAATGTGCAGTTACTGGAACTGCCAGGCGTCATGCCACAACCATCCAGCAGTTCAAGCTGCCATGTGAATGTG
>JANNUE010000428.1:0-22268 GCA_031394895.1 Betaproteobacteria bacterium | reverse complement strand
ACGCGGTAACTGTGTTCGTAGGGTTCGAAGTGCAGGTCGGAGGCGCGCATATTGATCGCGTCCATCAGCATCTTGTGCAGGAACTTGACCACCGGCGCATCGTCAACTTCAGAGCTGCCCACATCCTGAGATTCTGGTGCGGCTTCTGCGGCCGTCTCGTCGAACTCGAATTCGCCGCCAATGATGCTGTCCATCGTCTCGGTGGTGGTCGCGTCGTTGGCGGTCACCAGCTTGAGCAGCTTGTCGTATTCGGCAATCACCCAATCGACGCCGAGCTGGGAGGCAAACTTGATCTTTTCCAGCGCCTGGTGATCCGACGGATCCGCAGTGGCGACGATCAGCCGGTTGTTTCGTTTGCTCAGCACCACCACCCGGTAGTCGCGCGAAATCTTGCTGTCGAGCAGTCCCTTGGGCAGGCGTTGCGGGTCGATTGCATCGAGGTCAATCAGGGGAGCGGCAAAGGCCGACGACAGGGTGTGCGCCAGGTCAAATGCCGACACCACGCCGGAGCCGGTCAGTTCGGCGATAAAACTGGTGCGGTTGTTTTGCGCCTTCTGGTAGATTTCCTCGGCCGACTTCTGTTCCAGTTTGCCGGCCAGAATGAGCGCGCGCCCCAGCCCCGGCAGGGCTGCGGCTTCGGCTTCCGGCTGACTGGTTTCGACTGCGTCCATAACATGGAAATGTACTACGTCAGCGCGCACACGGGCAAGATCACCGTTGATGGCACACTTGCAACCTTTGCTGGCATATCGGTCCAAGCCGAAACTGCCAGTCTTGGAGCTCTGTCATGCCAGTCAAATCCGGCGCTGATCCCACGCTGTGCCCGTTGTGCGGGCAGGCAAACCAGTGCGCCATGGAACTTGAGCGCGTCAGCGGCGTGCCGCAGCCGCCGTGTTGGTGCACCCGGGTTGGTTTCGACGCTGCACTGCTGGCGCGCTTGCCCGAGCCGGCACGCGGCCAGGCTTGCATCTGCGCTGCCTGTGCCGGATCTCCAGATGGAGATCAAGCCGAAACGCCGGACGCGTGTTCCCCGCAGTCGCCCGACGAGCCAGCCGGACCGGGATCGACCAGCGCGGCCAGATAGACCTGGCAAAATTCGACCGGCATGCGGCGCACCCGCCCGCTGCTGAGCTCAATGCACACCAAGTCCCAGCGCCCGCGCATGAGGGTGGCGTTATCGCGATTGCGGATCAACTGAAAGCGCCGCTCCATCGTCAATTTGCCGTCGCTGGCCAGCAGCCAGGTGGCCAGCGTGAGCTCGTCACCCAGTGCCGCCGGCAGCAGGTAGTCATATTCGCCGCGCCGGATCGCCATCGCGCGGTCCAGTCGTTGGTAGTCGGTCAGGCTCAGGCCGAGCGATTCCGAGTGGGCCCAGCCGATCTTCTCGCACCACTGCACATAGACCGCATTGTTGGTGTGATTGAGGCCGTCAATGTCATCGGCCTGCGGTGTCGCGGGTAAAGTGAAGGGGTGCGGGTAGTCCCAGCGCATAAGAGTGTTTTCCATGTCCAGATGCGAGCATCTTAGCGACTCTGCAGGATTGGCATTGACCGGCAAGTGCGAGGTGGCGTCCGGGAGTTTCACCAGCTTGTCACAATAGCGGAAGATACTCGGCTGAATTACCGTAAAGTTCAACAATGCCCGTTTCGACTGCGCAAGAAAAACCAATCGCAAGAATTCAGCCGTATGACTGGCTCGATCGCGACCTGAGCTTGCTCGCGTTCAACGCCCGCGTGCTCGATTGGGCCAAGCGTGCCGATGTGCCTTTGCTGGAGCGCTTGCGCTATCTGTGCATTGTGTCGTCCAACCTGGATGAGTTCTTCGAGGTTCGCGCCATGTTGCGCGCCGGCACCGCGAATTCGGTGCCCGAATCCGATTCGCTGCCCGAACTCATTCGCAGCAAGATCAGTCAGGAGGCGCACGCGTTGGTGAACGCCCAATACGCGCTGTACAACGATGAACTGCTGCCGGCGCTGGCCAAAGTCGGCGTCAGAATCCTGACCTATGGTGAACGCACGCTGGCGCAACATCGCTGGGTCAAGGCTTTCTTTGAGCGCGAAGTGCGGCCGCTGCTGCTGCCGGTCGGGCTGGATCCGGCGCATCCGTTTCCGCAGGTGGCCAACAAGTCGCTCAATTTCATCGTGCGCCTGTCTGGCAGCGACGCGTTCGGGCGCGACAACGAGATTGCCATTGTCAAAGTGCCGCGCAGCCTGCCGCGTCTGATTCGTTTGCCCGAAAAACTGTCCGGCAAACGCATGTTGTTTGTTTCGATTTCGAGTGTCATCCGCTCGCACCTGAAAGACCTTTTTCCGGGGCGCACGGTCGGCCAGTTTTCGCAATTCAGGGTGACGCGCCATTCCGATCTGGCGGTCGATGAGGAAGATGTGAAGAACCTGCGCACAGCGCTGCGCCAGGGCCTGGTGCATCGCCATTACGGAGAAGCGGTGCGGCTGGAGGTGTCAGCCGGTTGTTCCGAATACTTGTCCGACTTCCTGCTCAAGCAGTTTGAGCTGACGGCGCCGGCGCTGTACCGGGTGCATGGGCCGGTCAATCTGGTGCGCCTGAACCAGCTGATTGATCTGGTTGACAAGCCCGAGTGGCTGTTTCCCCGCTACACGCCGAGCTATCCACACCAGCTTGCGGCCTCGTTGCCGGTGTTTGATCAGTTGCAAAGCGGCGATGTGTTGATGCACCTGCCATTCGAGAGCTTTGACGGGGTGCTGACCTTTCTGCGCGAAGCGGTGCGCGACCCCAACGTGCTGGCGATCAAGCAAACCATCTACCGTATCGGTGCCGACTCGGTGCTGATGGACTTGTTGCGTGAAGCGGTGCAGCGCGGCATCGAGGTGACTGTGGTGGTGGAACTCAAGGCGCGCTTTGACGAGGAAGCCAACATCAACTGGGCCGAGCAGCTCGAATACATTGGCGCGCAGGTGGTGTATGGCATTGTCGGCCTGAAAACCCACGCCAAGATGCTGCTGGTGACGCGCCGCGAAGGCCGCGCCATTCGCCGCTATGCCCATTTGTCAACCGGCAACTACAACGCCCGAACCGCCAGGCTGTACACCGTCCTTAGCTATCTGACCTGTGATCCGAAGCTGACGCAGGACGTCGAAAACGTCTTCAATCTGCTGGCCAATCAAAGCCGGATTCCGCGCCTGAACAAGCTCTGGCTGGCACCGTTCAATCTGCAGCGCAATCTGATCGAGCAGGTTGACCAGGTGGCGCAGGCTGCCAGGCAGGGGTTGGACGCGCGCATCGTGCTGAAGATGAATTCGCTGACCGACGAACAATTGATGGCAGCACTGGTGCGCGCCGGTCAGGCTGGCGCCGAGATCGACTTGATCGTGCGCGCTGCCTGCATGCTACCGGCGCAGCGCCTGGGGTTCACCGACCGCATTCGGGTCCGATCGGTGATCGGCCGCTTTTTGGAGCATTCGCGTGTCTTTTATTTCCGTGCCGGCGAGACCGAGCAGTTGTACCTGTCCAGCGCTGACTGGATGAATCGCAATATGCTGCGCCGCATTGAGCTGGCCTGGCCGGTGCAAGACCCGGTGCTGCGCCAGCGCATTGTGGATGAGTGCCTGGTGGCCTACCTGAACGACAAGGTCGATGCCTGGACGCTCAGCGCGCAAGGGCAATATGTGCGAGCCCTTGCGCGCAAAAATTCGGGTAAAAGCGCGGCAAAGGCCAAACCCGGACACTCGGCGCAGGCCGCGTTGATGATCCGGTACGCCAGTGCGGGTTGACCACAGGAGCACCCCGGCATGGACTTGATTTTGTGGCGACATGCTGAAGCTGAACCGGCGCCAGATGGCGCCGACGACATGAGCCGGGCCCTGACCGCCAAGGGCGAGCGCCAGGCGGCCCGCATGGCGCTCTGGCTGGATCGCCATTTGCCCGAAGGGACCCGTGTGCTGGTCAGTCCGGCCCGGCGCGCAGAACAGACCGCGCTGGCACTGGGACGCAAATACAAGTTGCGCGACGAGTTGATACCCGGCAGCAGTGCCGCCGATGTGCTGCAACTGTTGAACTGGCACCCGGACAGCGGCCCCAAGGTCAAGGGCGCGGTTTTGCTGGTGGGGCATCAACCGTACTTGGGCCAGATCGTTGCGCACTTGCTGGGTATGCGCGATGAGTCCTGTGCGTTTGGCAAAGGTGCGGTCTGGTGGCTACGCACCCGGGTGCGGCAGGAGCGGCTGCAAACGGTGTTGCTGGCTGTCACCTGCCCGGAACTTATTTCGCGTTCTTAGGGCGCCCGGTCTTGATCGCCGGGACATTGCTCAAAGCGGCCTTGAACTGAATGTCGCTCATGGCGGCCAGGGCCTTGATGCCGGCGCGCAGCAATTCGCTTTTCTTGATGCTGTGACCCGGCTTGCCGGCGCGCTGCTTGAGGCTGTCAATGACCGCGTATTCGTCCTTCGGCATGGTGAAACTGTCACGCACCATCTTCGGCTTTTTCAGCTTGACCGGGCTGACCGGCTTGACCGGCGTTACGGGCACAACCACTTGCGGTTTGACCGCCGACGTAGTGGCTTTTTTGCGGCGGTTTTGGCAACCGTGGGTTTTGACGCTGCTGGCTTGCGGGTGACCATAGTTTCTTCCGGAACGGTAAAAGTGTAAACAGTATATACAGTTTATTGACTGCTATTTTTTCACGTGACTGAAAATTCGAAAGACCAGGGCGTCTTTTGCCAGGCGGCTGCTTCCTGGCTCAACAAGTGGGCCGACTGCGGGTAGCGCTGCGCCCAATCCCGGCTGGCGCCGAGCTGCACGTTGCACTGCGCGTCGCTGCAGCTCAGCGTCAGTTCGCCATGTTCCGGGTCCTTGCGAGCGTGGCACAAAATGATCGACAGGCGCAGCGCCAGCAGCAGCTTGGCAAAGTCATCATCGTCAAAAGACACTTCCAGTTTCTTCAACTTGCCGCGCTGCCCCAATACCAGCAGGCCGAGCCGGTGCAGTTCCGGCATGCTGAAGCCCAGCAAGTCGGCGTTGTCCAGAATGTAGGCGCCGTGCTTGTGATAGTCGCTGTGCGAGATTGCCATGCCAATTTCATGCAGCGCCGCCGCCCAGCCAAGTTTGCGCTGGAAGCGCTCGCTGTTGCGCCAGTCGTCCACCAGCATCTTTTCGAGCAGCAGGACCGCCACCTTGCCCACTCGCTGCGCCTGAACCGCATCGACACCGAACTTGTCCGCCAGGCGCTGGACCGACACATCGCGCACATCGCGCGCATGATCGGCACGCTCCACCATTTCGTACAACACACCGTGGCGCAGCGCGCCCTGCGCCACCTGCAGGGTGTCAATGGCTAGCAGCTCCATCAGCGCACGCAATACGCTGACGCCGCCACCAATGACGGCACGGCGGTCCTCCTTCAGCCCTTCCAGGCGCAGCCGCTCATTGCTGCCGGCGCGCAGCAATTGCTGCACCAGCCAGTCCAGCCCGGCGCGATTGATCTCGCCGTGTGGCCGGCCGGCCAGTTCCAGAATGTCGCCCACGGCACCGACCGTGCCCGAGGCCCCGTAAGCCGTGTCCCATTGGTCGCGCGGGTAGTGGCTCAAGGCCTCTTCCAGCACCGCCTGGGCGGCGATCTCGGCGCGGTAGAACGCCTGTTCGGTGAATTCGCCCTGCGCGAAATACTTCATTGACCAGGTCACACTGCCAACCCGGAACGAGCCGGTTTCCAGCGCTTGCATTCCAACACCCAGGATCAGCTCGGTCGAGCGCCCGCCGATGTCGATCACCAGACGCCGCTCGTTATCTTGCGGCAACAGGTGCGAGACTCCCTGATAAATCAAGCGCGCCTCTTCGGTGCCGGCGATCACCTCGATCGGAAAACCCAGAATCTCGGCGCCACGCAGCAGGAATTCATCGCGGTTTCTGGCTTCACGCAAGGTCTGGGTGGCGACCGCACGCACCCGGCTCTTCTTGAAACCCGACAGCCGCTCGGCAAAGCGCGCCAGGCAGGCCCAGCCGCGCTCCATCGCTGCGGCCGAGAGATTGCGGTCCTCGTCAAAGCCGTTGCCCTGGCGCACCGTCTCCTTGAGGTATTCGATGCGCTGAATCTGGCCATACTCATAGCGCCCGATTTCGAGCCGAAAGCTGTTCGAGCCCAAGTCAATGGCTGCAAGAAGGGTGCCGTGGATCATGATGCTGGTGGCAATGGCAAAGTCCGGGTTGCCGTTATAAAAGGCCGGACGCAATGTTGATCGTCAGGGCGAACATCACCTGCGTGAAAGCCCAGGACGACACAATGGTGATCACCGCCAATACCAGATACAGGCAGGCACCGACACTCCAGCCAAGGATGGCCCTGTTCGCGGTTTGCTGCGCCAGTACCAGACGTATCAACAGTGGCTGTGACTGGTGGGGATAAACCGGCGGTTGTGTCATGGGCTGCCCTGAAGCGCTGGCTGTGATCGCTAATTATGCTCTGCGCAGGCGCTGCTGAAGGCTTCGTTCATGACCTGCAATGTGACGTGCTCGATGTCAAACTGGTGATGTAGATGCTCGCTGGCTTGCTGCAGGAAAGGATCGCTGGCGTGGCCTTGCGGCATGACCAGATGGGCGGTCAGCGTAATGTGCGAGGTGCCAGTGGCCCAGATGTGCAGGTCGTGCACGCAGCTCACGCCGGGCAGCGCGGCCAGGTAGCTCTTCACGGCATGCGGATCAACACTGTCGGGCACACCGTCAAACAGCATGTGCAGGGATTGGCGGAACAGATCCCAGGTACCGAACAGAATCACCGCACCGATCGCGAGGCTGACCACCGGATCAAGCCAGACCCAGCCCTGCCACAGCGTCAGCGCGCCGGCGATCACGACGCCGGCCGATACCAGCGCATCAGCCGCCATGTGCAGGAAGGCTGCGCGGATATTGAGGTCACCGGCACGCCCGCGCATGAACAGCATGGCGGTCGCGCCGTTGATCACAATGCCGATGCCGGCCACCGCCATCACCGTCACCCCCTGCGCCGCCAGCGGCGGCGTTGGCGCCAACAGTCGGCCCACCGCCTCCCAGGCCAGCGCGCCGATCGCAACCAGCAGCAGCAGCGCGTTGGCAAACGCCGCCAGGATGGTGCCGCGCTTCCAGCCATAGGTGTGGCGTGCATCCGGCCGGATTTTGCCGGCCAGTGCGCCGCCCCAGGCCAAAACCAGGCCGGCCACATCGCTCAGGTTGTGCCCGGCGTCGGCCAGCAACGCCAGCGAGTTGACGCGCCAGCCGTAAAACGCCTCGATCGCGACAAACACCACGTTCAGAACTATGCCAATAGCAAATGCGCGGTTGAAGTTGGCGCCGGTGTGGTCGTGGTCTGAACTCATGGCGGAATTGTCGCGCATGGCGGCGGCGCTTGCCCGGCAGACAGTGCAGCGGCACGCGTATTCCCGAACGATAATGGCGGTCCAATTGCCGAGAACTGGCATTATCCGAATCAAGAGACAAGCCCGCCGCAGGCGATCAAATTCTTATGACAAAGCGAACCACCGTAACAGTCCGATCCGATCTTGACCGACCGGACGCAGTGTTCGAGCGGGCGGCCGAGCTGTTTCGCGTCATGTCGGCGCCGATGCGGCTCAAGATCATCAGTTGCCTGCGTGATGGCGAGCAAAACGTGAGCTACCTGCTGGGCAAGATCAACACCACTCAGCCCAATATGTCGCAGCACCTGAACACGCTGTACAAGGCCGGGATATTGGGAAGGCGACGTGACGGCGTGCAAATCCTGTACCGCATCGTGGACGAGCGCGTCGCGGCGCTGTGCCGCGCGGTCTGCACCCAGGTTGAGACTGAAACCAAGCCCTGATACGGTTTGGCGTTCAAAGCTTCAAATAGCGGGCACTGCGTGGGTGGGGCACTCGGCTTCAACCCGGAGCACTCCGCTGTAACCCGGAGCACTCCGGCGCGGCACTCAGTTCCGCGAATGTCCCCTGCCTTCGGCTCCTCCTTTATTTGGCAAAACCCCAAGTCCACGCTGCACTGAGCGCCGCACCGAACTGCTCCTGCAAGCGTGGTTGCGGGCTGATGATCTGCGCGCCAGTAACGCGCGCTGCGCCGGCTGGAACGGCCAAAGTGGTCTTACCAATCTATATATCAGCATATAACCATATGTTGATTTAAATCAGCACAATTGATCGCGACCCGCAATAGGATCAAACCCGTAGTGCTGGCAGTTGGTTCCCTTGACTGGGCATTACCGAATGTCTGGTAAGGAGAAGTGCGATGCGTGTTCGATATCTGATGGCGGCAGCGATGATGGCCATTTTCTTTGTCGCTGCGGCGCCGGCCGCGGGTGATAAAGCGCAGGTCAAGCTGCTCAAATCGACGGCAGATCACAGCAAGTTCAAGGCGCTCGACCGTGAGTTCGCGTCTGGCCCCGAGGTCACCAAAGCATGCCTGAGCTGCCATACCGAAGCGGCCAAGCAGATCCATCAGACGCAGCACTGGAAGTGGGAGTTCGTCAATCCCGACACCAAGCAGGTGCTAGGCAAGAAACACGTCGTCAACAACTTCTGTACATCGGTGGCCTCGAACAACGCCGCCTGCGCCAGTTGTCATATTGGCTATGGCATGCGCGACAACAAGTTTGACTTCAGCGTGGAGGAAAATGTCGATTGTCTGGCCTGTCATGACCATACCGGCAAGTACAAGAAGCCCTCCGGTTTCGCCGGCCTGCCGGTGACCAGGGACACCGAATTCCCGCCTGGCTCGGGCAAGATCATCAAGGGCATCAACCTGAGGGAAATCGCCCAGAAGGTCGGGCCGACCACGCGCAGCACTTGCGGTGCCTGCCACTTCAACGGCGGCGGCGACGACGGCGTCAAACACGGCGACCTGGACACCTCGCTGGAGGCGCCGGGCAAGGAACTTGACGTGCACATGGACGTCAAGGGGCTGAACTTCTCCTGCGCCACCTGCCACCAGACCGACGGCCACCAGATCCCCGGCAGCCGCTACGCGCCGACGGCGATTGACAAGGGTGCTGCCCAGGTCCGCGGCAAAGGCGGCAAGATCAACCCGGCCACCTGCCAGTCCTGCCACGGACAGGCGCCGCACAAGCTAGCCAGGCTTAATAGCCACACCGCCAAGATTGCCTGCCAGACCTGTCACATCCCCTTCTTCGCGCGCGGCGGCCAGCCGACCAAGATGACGTGGGACTGGTCCACTGCCGGCAAGCTGGACAAGGACGGCAAGTTCATGACCGTCAAGAACGCCGACGGCTATGACACCTACATGACCTCCAAGGGTACCTTCACCTGGGCGGAGAACGTCAAGCCAGAGTACATCTGGTTCAACGGCACGGTCAAGTACACCCTGATGGGCGACAAGATCGAGAAGGGCGACAAGCTGCTCCAAATCAACCATTTCGAAGGCAGTTCCACTGACGGCAAGTCGATGATCTGGCCGATCAAGCGGTTCCGTGGCAAGCAGGTCTATGACCCGGTGAACAAAAATCTGGTGATTACTCACCTGGCCGGTAACGACGACACGGCCTTCTGGAAAAACCTGAAGTGGGAAAGGGCCGTGACCACCGGCATGGCGGCGGTTTCTGCCAACTTCTCCGGCAAGATCGATTTCATCGAAACCGAGAGCATGTGGCCGATCACCCACATGGTCGCGCCCAAGGAAAAGGCCTTAGGTTGTATCGCATGTCATGCCAAGGGCGGCCGTCTGGCCGGCCTTGAGGGCGTGGATATAGAAGAGTGACTTTTTGCTGTTGACAACTACCAAGGGGAAATGTATGGACAAGAGGTTTCAAAAAAGATTGCTGGTTGCGCTGATTGCCTCCATGCTGCTGCCGCTGGCGGCGCAAGCGGCCGACGCCGACTTGATCAACAAGATCGAGTCGATGTCGCGTGAACTGGAGGCTCTGAAAAAGCAGGTCAGGGCCAACGAGGAAAAGACGGCACAGACGGCCGAGCAGGTGAAGGCCGTAGCCGCCAAGACCGATGTGGGCGCCCTTGATGATCTGAAAAGCCAGGTCACCAAACTCGAAGGAAAGTCGCTTGGCAAGTGGCTGACCGTCGGCGGCGACTACCGGTTCCGCTACGACTTCCTGGAAGGGCAAACCAAAACCTTCACCGACGTCAACGCCACCTTCGCCAACGCTCAGAACCAGTTGCAGGGCGAGTTCTTCGCAAATCCCACCGGTCCTTCCAGCCTTAACCCCGGCTGGACCACCGGGCAAGCCCTGACCGGTCTGATGGGCTTTGCACAGGGAATGGGCAAGGTCGCCACCTATGACCAGGCCAACGCCTTCCTCGGAGCTAACGCCGGCATGGCCGGTGCGCTGGGTGCTTTCGCTGCGACGGTGCCGGCCTACAAGCCCAAGAACAACGCGCTGTACAGCAACCGCTTCGGCCTGGACCTTGGCGTCAAGGCAACGCAGGACGTCAGCGTCAGCGCCCATCTGGGAATGTACAAGGTGTTTGGTTCGCAGAATGACTCGGCTGTTACCAACGGTGGCAGTGCGCCGTTCTTCGCGGACCGGGTCGGTGTCTTTGACGGCACGCTGGGCCATGTGCCTTCGACCAGCTACCTCAACGTGGACCGCGTTTACGCCACCTGGAGCAATATTGCCGACAAGGAGATCTGGCTTTCGGTCGGGAGGCGTCCGTCAACCGCCGGCGCACCGAGCAATTTGCGCTTGAATAATCCGCGCCCGGGTAACGGCGGCACGCCTTCGCTGTTGGTGGATTACGCGTTTGACGGCATGACCGTCGGTTACGCGCCCGAGATCGATGCGCTGCCCGGCGCCTATGCCAAGATTTGCTACGGGCGCGGCTTTGAGAGCGGCTTCAGCAAAGCGTCGGGTAACTCGCTGGCCGACACCGACATGATTGGCGTGGCGGTCATTCCGATCGACACCGATCCGCTGCGCGTCTGGCTGCAGTGGAACCGCGGCATGAACATCTTTGATGCGCCGAGCATGAGCAACACCTACTTCGGCAACACTGCGGCCAAGACCAATCTCGGCGATATCGACTGGCTCGGCATCGGCTTCATGAGCACCTTCAAGAAAGTCGGCCCCGGCGACCTGCAACTGTTTGCCGACTGGGGCATGAGTCGCACGCGCCCGAACAACAATGTGTCGGCGCAGTTCGGCTTTCAGGGCTTGATGACGGGCTCGTTCTTCGGCCCTGAGGCGCCGACCAGCAAGACCGGCACGGCGGTCGCGGTGGGCGTGCGTTATGACCTGCCGTCCAAAACCAAGCTCGGCTTCGAGTACAACCACGGCTCCAAGGACTGGATCACGTTCGCGCCGGCCGCCGACGACATGTGGACCGCCAAGGTCGGCACGCGTGGCAACGTCTATGAAGCCTATCTGAGCCAGGAGCTTGACCGCACGCCGATCTCGTCCTACTTCAGCAAGACCTTCTTCCGCCTCGGTGTGCAGCGCTACAGCATTGATTACACCGGCAGCAATAACTGGGTTGGTGCACCGGTGCCGATCAGCACAGTCAACGGCCAGATGATGACGACCACACCGCTGGAGTCGGCCACCAATGTCTATGCCACTTTTGAAGTGAAGTTCTAACCACGTTTCCCAGGAGTCCAAAATGAAATCGAAGTTCTTTACCCTCCTTCTGACTGCCGCCCTCGCCATGTCGGCCGTCACCTTTGCCAGCAATGCCTTTGCCGATGAAGGCAGGATGGTGGGACCGGTGACCAAGATCACGCTGGCGACCGACGGCAAGTCAGCGTCGGCTATTCTGAAGGATGCCAAGACGGGCGAGGCAGTGACGCTGACCGTCACCGATGACCTGACGCTCGACAAGTTCAAGGACAAGCGCATCGTCGAAGGCGATGAAATCCGTGCGCGCTTCGACAAGGACGACAAGAACACCGCCAAGTCGTTCAAGAAAACAGCCGGTTGTTAAGTCAGGCAACGCCGACCGCCGGGTCGTCTGACGCGACTCGGTGCGCCGGCTTACAGCAGGAAGAGTAGTCACACTTTTTAAAAGGGGTTTGCCATGAAACGCATGATTCTTGCGTTCGCGCTGGTCGCAACGGCTGTGCTGAGCGCTGTCGCACCAGTTGCCTACGCGGCTGAGCAGAAGATGGAAGCAGATGAAGTCAGCAACGAGCAAATGGTCTCGTACTATGAGAGTGCAATGATCGGGAAGAATGTCTGGGTCGTTGACAGCCGGCCGGTCGGCAAATTCAATGCAGGCCACATTCCCGGTGCCGCCAGCCTGCCGCTTGACGTGCTGCTGAAAGATCCCTCCAGCGCCGACAAGCTGGGTATTCCGAAAACCGGCAAGGTCGTCTTTTACTGTGCAGGCAGGGAGTGCACGCTGTCGGTTGACTCGGCAGCGATCTTCAGGAAGATGGGCTACGCTGACGCCTGGGTCTACCGCAACGGCATTCCTGGCTGGAACCAGAAGGCGCAACCTCTCTTGGCACAAGAGCCATTCGTCCAGAAGGGCAACCTGATCCTGCTCGACACAACGCCTGGTGCCGACACGATCGTCACGGCAAACAACAAGACAATCCAACTCTCGCTCAGCGATCTGAAAGGCGCCAGAGGAAAAAGCATCTTCGGCGCCCTGTCGAAAAATGCGCCGCTGGTCGTCATTGGACGCGGCGACATGGATGGCGTCAACGCGGCCCTGGAAGAACTGCGCGAACTCGACTTCCGCCGCCTTGCCTACTTTGCAATGAGCGCCTGGAAAGGCCAGCTCGCAGCCGCGCCCGCCGTTACCAGTGTGACGTGGGCTCCAGTGTACGGACCGGGACAAGTCTCTCCCGTGGCCTTTGAAGCAGCGGTGGCAGCGGGCAAATTCATTCTGGATGTGCGCCCGGTTGCAGACTATGTACGCGGACACTTCCGCGGCGCCGTGAACATTCCGATTGAGGAAATGGAAAAGGACTTTGCCAAAATTCCGAAGGACAGCCCGGTGTTCGTGAGCTGTGCCAGCGGTGCCAAGAGCCAGAAGACCTTCGATATCCTGGCGCGCAAGGGCTACAGCAATGTGTCGTATCTGGATGCCGAAGTTTCCTGCAAGTTAGAAAACTGCACCATCAAGGAGTAGCCGCCGCAGCGACCCCCGACATCGGCCAGGCGCAGGGTTGGCCGGACTGGCTGCCAGAGCTGCGCCACCTGTCATTATTTTGCACAAAACGTGATTCAACTATATACCCGTACCAGTATTAATATATACTGGCTAGGGTATGTGGAAATTGGTGGCGCTATTTGCCTCAATCACCATCCGTTTGGTTTTGTGAAAAAAGGGGTTGACTCATGATGTACCCGCGTAATCTACCGACCTTCTTGGCCGGCCTGGTGCTATGCCTTTTCAGCCTGAGCGCGACGCTGGCGCACGCGGCGGACGAAGCGCCAGACGTGTCGATCAGACGCCAGTCGGCCGAGATGTTGGCCAGCCTCAAGGCCGATCCAGGCGTGAAGGGCGGCGATGTCGCGCGGATCGTTGCGCTGGTGGACAGCAAGATCATGCCGAACGTGAATTTCAAGCGCATGACAGCCTCCGCTATCGGCGTGACGTGGCGCCAGGCCAGCCCCGAACAGCAACAACGCTTGCAGGAAGAATTCAAGACATTGCTGGTGCGTACCTATGCCGGCGCGTTGGCGCAAGCGGCTGATCTGAGCATCGTCGTCAAGCCCTTGCGCGCAGTGCCTGAAGATAACGAAGTGCTGGTTCGCTCGGAAGTCAAGGGCCGAGGTGAACCGGTTCAATTGGACTACCGGATGGAGCGCACGCCCGGCGACGGCACCGGCTGGAAAATATTCAACCTGAACATCATGGGTGTGTGGTTGGTCGAAACCTATCGCAGTCAGTTTGCCCAGGAAATCAATGCCAAGGGCATTGATGGGTTGATAGTCACGCTGACAGACCGCAACAAAGCCAATGCGAAGAAAGGTTGACTTCCTTGTGTGAACTGCTGGCCATCTCAAGCAGGCGTGCAACGCAACTGACCCTGTCGCTGCAAGCGTTGGCGGCGCGCAGCGGCCCTGCCTACTCGAATCGCGATGGTTGGGGTGCCGCTTTCTATGATGGCCTCGAAGTCGCACTGTTTCGCGAGCCCGGCCCGGCCAGCGACAGCGCGCTGGCTCACTTTGTACAAACCAGCGGACCGCAAACAACGCTGGCCATCTCTCACATTCGCCACGCCACGCTCGGTACCATCTCACTATCAAACACCCAGCCGTTCGTCCGCGAACTGGCGGGTCGCACACATGTGTTTGCCCACAATGGGCACTTGCCGGGCATCGCGCAGGATGCCCGCTTCGTGTTGCAACATTTCCATCCGGTGGGCCAGACCGACTCGGAGCACGCTTTTTGCGCGCTGACGGATCGGCTACTGGTGCTCTGGCGGTCTTCATCTGCGGCACCGTCGATCGATGCGCGGCTGGCGCTGGTGACGACCTTTGCTGCCGATCTGCGTGAACTTGGGCCGGCCAATTTTCTGTTTGCCGACGGTGAAGTCCTGTTTGCCCATGGGCACCGGCGCATTCAATCGGACAGTGGACACATTGAGCCACCCGGCCTGTATTTGCTTTCACGACAGTGCCGTCACAAGGACGATGCACTGCAACTCGACGGTGTCGGCATTGGCGGCGGATATCAGGAGGTCATTCTGCTGGCCAGCGTCCCCTTGAGCGACGAGCCCTGGCAGCCGCTGGCCGAGGGCGAAGTGGTGGCGATATCGGAAGGCAAAGTGATAGCCAGAGCCGCCCTGCAGCGTCAGGGATGCTCGGCATAAGTCGCGCCGCGCAGTGCAACACGTGGCGAACAGTCATAAAATACTCCATGGGGTATAATGAGCGGGTTAAAGAACTTTTGGGAAACTGCATATGAGCACCTTTGACCATGCCGGTCTGATCAAGAATATCAATGAAAATCTGGCCCCGCTGCGAAAGACGCAGCCGCAGGCGATGCATGCTTTTGGGGATCTGGCCCGTGCGGCCATGGCCGAGGGCGTGGTGAGTGCCAAGCACAAGGAACTGATGGCCCTGGCCATCGGCATTACCCAGCATTGCTCGGGTTGCATCGGATTTCATGTCAAGGCGCTGCACAAGCTGTTGTGCACACGCGCCGAACTCGAAGAAATGCTCAGCGTGTGTGTCTATATGGGTGGTGGACCTGCGCTGATGTACGCCGCAGAAGCCGTCAAGGCTTGGGAAGACATGGCACCACAATGAAAGCAACACACTTGACGCGCCGTTCGGCGGTTATGGCCCTGGGGTTGGGCAGCATGGCTCTGGTTTACGGCCAGGCGCTGGCGGACGCCGACTCGGTGACGCTCGACATGGCCCGCGCAGAGCTGGCAAGCGGGAAATCGACCGTCATCGACATCCGTGAGCCACAGGAGCACGCCAGCGGCGTGGCGCCCGGCGTCCAACTGCTGCCAATGCGCCAACTGGCCGCGCGACTGGGCGAAATACCCAACGATCCCAAGCGGCCCGTCCTGCTCATTTGCAACACCCAGAATCGCTCCAGTGCGACACTGAAGTTTTTGCGCGAAAAGGGCTATACCAACGTGCGGTTTGTGCAGGGCGGAATGAGCGAGTGGACGCGCCGGGGTTGGCCTCTTGTACGACCCGCGGCCTCGCGATGACGGGGTTTTTCAAGATTCGGAGTGCTGCCCACTTGCTGCATGAAAGTTAGTCGGGTTAGCGAGTTGCATCAGGGCGAATTTGTTGTCCGGCTAGCCCATGCACTGGACAGCAAAGGACATGCTCTCTCGTGCGGACTTCGCTAACCCAGCGCTGCTTCAGCGCCTACTCAAACAAGGATTTATATGGATTTTCTGGGCTTTTTGGAAAACTATTGGCCGATCATGGCTCTTGGTCTTTGGTTCGCGTACAAGTGGTGGAATTCAAAAAGAGTCGTTGCCATGCTGCCAGAACTCAGGAAGAGTGGCGCAATCTTTGTCGATGTCAGATCAGCGGCGGAGTTTGCATCCGGGAACGCCCCTGGAACCATCAACATCCCCTTGCAGGAATTGGGAAGCAGGCTTGCTGAGCTACCCAAGTCCTGTGCGGTTGTTCTGTGCTGTGCCAGCGGAACACGAAGTGCAATGGCAAAACTGATGCTGAAGAAAAAAGGCTACCAGAACGTCCATAACATCGGGGCCTGGAGCAAGTTTCTGAACCAGTCAACATCGGCAGGGTAGTTCGGACTGACAGTATCGACTTATCGTCTGATTCTCATGCGTGGCAAAGCCGCCCCCGGAATTCGCGCCGGGTCGTTGCTCAGAGGGGAGCCGAGCGTGGCAACACTAGAACCGCCTCCAGCCCTCCATCCGGGTGGTTTTTCAGCACCAGATCGCCGCCATGGGCGCGGGCAATATTGCGTGCAATACCGAGTCCGAGCCCGGTGCCGCCGGTGTCGCGGCTACGCGACGCCTCGCCCCTGAAAAACGGCTCAAACACCTGCTCCAGTTGATTCTCGGGTATGCCCGGTCCCGCGTCGCGTATCCGAATGGTGATCGCACTAGCGCTGTCTTCGAGTGTGATCGTGGCCCGCTGCCCGTAGCGTAGGGCGTTATCCAGCAGGTTGGTCAGGCAGCGTCGCAGACCCAGCGGCCGGCCAGCCAGCGCCGGGCCGGCGCTTCCTTCGATTTCCACTGTGCTGCCGCTGTCTTCGTAATCGGCCTTCAAGCTCTCCAGCAGCGCCAGCATGTCCATTGGTTGCAGCGCTTCAGCAGCATTCGTGTCGCGCATGAAATCCAGCGTTTGCAGCACCATCGACTCCATCTCCCCGATATCCTTTTCGAATTTGGCCCGCAGCGCTCCATCATCGAGCAGCGCGGCGCGCAGACGAAGTCGCGTGATCGGAGTCTTCAGATCATGCGACATGGCAGTCAGAATGCGGGTACGGTCCGAAATGAAGCGCGACAACTTCTGCTGCATCGTATTGAAGGCTTTGGCCGCGCGGCGCACTTCGACCGGCCCGGCTTCCGGCAGTGGTGGGCGATTGATATCTTCGCCCAGCTTTTCGGCCGCGGTCGCCAGCGCCGACAACGGACGAGTAGCCCAGCGCACCGCAATCAGCGACAACAGGACCACCGTACCCAGCAGTATCAGCAGTGTCAGCCCGACGCGTAGCGGCATGCCGGACGCCTGGGGCGACAGGCGGGATTCGAAGGTCACCCAGGTGCCATCGCGCAGCATCGTCTGTACCGTGAAGAAGGTGCCGCCTGACGGCGCATCGCGCATGCCGCGCCCGCCCATCTGGCCCGGCATCTGGCGCATCGCCAGCGGCCCGGCGCGCGCCGCAGAACGAAAGCTCTCGGGCGTTCGCTCAAGCCGGACGACATTGACCGGCGTATCGTCGCCCAGGGCGTAACGCAACAGTGTGGTGAACATCGCCACCTGAAAGTCGGTCTCGCCGGCCTGACGCTGCTCGATCGGTGCCCGGCCAAGCGACACGACCAGCGGCGGCGCGTTAAACACCGCGACGACCCGCTGGCGCTCGGCGCCGGGCAGTGAATCGAGCAATTTTCCGATATCCGAAACCTGTTGCGCCAGCCTCATTCCACTGGCCCTGTATAGCAGTTGTTCGCGTTCAGCCAGGTTGATGTAAGTGGTTGCCAGTTGCGCCAGAAGCAACCCGCCAAGCATGACCAAAACGAGTCGGCCAAAAAGGCTGTTAGGGAGCAGGCGCACTAGCGTTGCACCTCGACCGGGACGGTGAGAACGTATCCCTCACCGCGCACCGTCTTGATGATCTGCGGATCAGCCGGATCGTCGCCCAGACGATGTCTTAGCCGACTCACCTGAAGGTCTATGCTGCGGTCGAACGGTTCCGCCTCGCGGCCCTTGGACAAAACCATCAGTTGGTCGCGCGACAGCACGCGGTTCGGACGGCTGAGAAAAATGCGCAGAAGCTGATATTCGGCGCCGCTCAGGGAGGTGACGACGCCCTTGGGAGAAACCAAGTGCCGGGCGACGGTGTCCAGACGCCATTCGGCAAAGACGATGCTGTGCACATCTTCGTCGCCCAGACCGCGCGGCAGGCTGCGGGCGCGGCGCAGCACGCTTTTGATGCGCGCCAGAAGCTCGCGCGGATTGAATGGTTTGGCCAGATAATCGTCGGCGCCCATCTCCAGTCCCACGATGCGGTCGGTTTCTTCGCCGCGCGCGGTGAGCATGATCACCGGTGTGTCGGCCTGCGAGCGAAGCTTGCGGCAAAGGGTCAGCCCGTCTTCGCCCGGTAGCATCAAGTCAAGCACGATCAAATCGACTTTGCTGCGAGACAGGGCGTTCCACATCGAGCGCCCATCCGCCGCGACCGTGGCCTGGCAGCCGTTCTTGCGCAGATATTCGCCCAGCAGACTGCGAATATCTGCGTCGTCATCAACGATAAGGATGTGGTCCGGAGTGTCCATGTTCGCTGTTATAGCCATTGGCGCTCGCCCGGGAAAGAAGTTTGTAGCGCAGTGTATCAAGTCCGGTGGCGCGATACGTGCGCGTACAAAAACGCAGCGAAATCCGTACAACGAGCTGGTGCAATGGATACCGCTGCAAGAGCGATTGCCGTTCCAGGCGATCACGACCGCAGCTCACGCAACATCACGAAAGGAAATCGATCATGAAACTGATCACGAAAATCACCATCGGTATCGGCACCGCTGTTGCCCTCACACTTGGGGCGGCCGTCGTCAGTGCGCAGCCACAGGGTTATGGCCCCGGCTTTGGCATGGGGCAGGGCATGGGCTTCGGGCCGGGACATGCAATGGGACAGGGCGCGGGGTTCATGCACGGCCCAGCAGCGATGGGCGGCGCCCGCATGGGGCCAATGGCAAATCAGAATCCTGCTGCCATGGCCGATGCGCGCAGTGCCTACTTCAAAGCCGAGTTGAAGATTACGCCAGCCCAGGAGTCGGCCTGGAAACCATTCGCCGACCTTGGCAAACAGCAAGCTGAAGCGATGGCGGCATTCAGGACGACGATGCACAGCGCTGCACAGCGATCTGCGCCTGAATCGCTTGACCTGCGTAACCAGATGATGAAAACGCGCCAGCAGCAAATGGAGCAAACGGCCAAGGCATTCAAGGATCTCTACGCGGTCCTGACGCCAGAGCAAAAAGCCATTGCCGACCAGCGCTTTGCTCGTAGGGGTGGCCGCGGATAGTCTGCCGGTGGGCCGGCCAGACGCGCTCAGGCCGGCCTTGAGGTCAAAGCGCTTGCCGAACCACCTTGCAGAAAATCAAAAGCATGAATATTTCCCCGCCAATGAAACGCCGTTGGACGCTGGCCGGCGTGGCTTTACTGGTGCTGGCCGGGCTGGTGTTCGTGGTGTTGCGCTCCGGGCCGCTGGCAGCCACCCGCGTGACCGTTAGCCAGGCCAAAGAAGGCACATTCAACCCGGCCCTGTTTGGCATTGGTACGGTGGAAGCGCGCCGCAACTGGATGATTGGTCCGACGCTGGCTGGCCGGGTGCTGAGTGTGAAGGTCGATGTCGGTGACCGCGTGCAGGCGGGCCAACTGCTGGCCGAGATGGACCCGGTGGACCTGGACCAGCGGCTGGCCTCGCTGGAGGCATCGATAGCGCGCGCTGCCAGTGCTCAAGCCGGTGCTGCGGCCCAGCAACTGGACGCCACGGCACGGCGTGAATTGGCGGCGGTCAATTTGCGGCGCAATCAGGAACTGGCTGACAAGAACTTCATCAGTTCTGGTGCACTCGAAGCGCGGCTGCAGGAAAAGGCATCGGCTGACGCGGCGCTGCAGGCGGCACAAGCGAGTCTGCAAGGCTCTGGGCAGGACTTGCTGCGTTTGAAGGCCGATCACGCAGCATTGCAGCGCCAGCGTGCCAGCGTGCGCTTGCTGGCGCCGGCCGACGCTGTGGTGACCAGCCGTGACGCGGAGGCCGGCTCAACGGTGGTCGCCGGGCAGCCTGTGCTGCGCCTGATGGATCCGGCAAGCCTGTGGGTCAAGTTGCGCGTTGACCAGGGGCGCTCAGCCGGATTGGTAGCGGGCTTGAAAGCGCAAATCGTCTTGCGATCCCAGCCACAAACGCCTTATGCCGGCAGCGTGGCGCGGATCGAACTGCTGAGCGACTCCGTGACGGAAGAGCGGATTGCCCAGGTCTCGTTCGACCAAATGCCGGCCGGTGTCTCGGTGGGTGAAATGGCCGAAGTCACGCTGCAATTGCCGGCGACCACCAAGGCAGTGCTGGTGCCAAGTGCCAGTATTCAGAGGCGCGGTGCCAGCACCGGCATCTGGCGGCTGGAGTCGGGCAAGCCGGTATTCGTGCCGGTGCGCCTGGGCGCCAGCAGCCTCGATGGCCAGGTCCAGGTGTTGGATGGCCTGAAGGCCGGTGACGAGGTGGTGGTTTACAGCCAGAAAACCTTGAGCAGCGGGAGTCGGGTCGAAGTCGTTGACGTCCTGATCAAAGCGGGTGGAACCGCGCCATGATCAGCCTGGCGGGTCGCGACATTTTGCATGCGTGGCCAAAGTTTGTTTTTACCGGACTCGGGCTCGGGCTGTTGATCGGCGTGACGCTCAGCATGGCGGGCGTCTATCGGGGCATGGTCGATGATGCACGCGCCCTGTTGACCAACAGTGGCGCCGATTTATGGGTGGTGCAAAAAGACACGCAAGGTCCTTATGCCGAGTCGTCCAGCATCAAGGATGACGTGGTGCGCGGTGTGTTGGGCATGCCGGGCGTGGCGAGCGCGGCCAATGTCACCTACTTCACGATGCAGGTGCGCCAGGGCGCCAGGGAGGTGCGCACCATGGTGGTCGGCATGGAGCCGGGGCAGCCAGGCGGGCCGACCTATCTGGTGGCGGGCCGCCACTTGGCGCGCAGCCACTATGAGGCGGTAGCCGACGTCAAGACCGGTTTTGCGCTGGGTGAGCGCATCCGCATTCGGCGCCATGACTACCATGTTGTCGGGTTGACGCAGCGCATGGTGTCCTCTGGCGGTGATCCCATGGTTTTTATTTCACTGAAAGACGCGCAGGAAGCGCAATTCCTGAAAGACAACGACGCGATCTTGAATGACCGCTTGCGCACGGCCGCCAATCCGGCCTTTAACCGGCCGGGTACGCCGGGTTTGCTGGAGGCGGTGCAGGCAACGCAAACCAGCAGCCACAACGTGAATGCCGTACTGGTTCAAATTCAGGAAGGCTTCTTGCCCGCGCAGGTGGCCGAGCCGATTCGGCGCTGGAAGCATTTGCAGGTGTTTACGCGTGACGGCATGGAAGACATCCTGGTGGCCAAGCTCATTGCGACATCGGCGAAACAGATCGGCATGTTCCTGGTGATCCTGGCGATCGTCAGCGCAGCCATCGTGGCCTTCATCATCTACACCATGACGCTGGGCAAGATTCGCGAGATCGCCGTGCTCAAGCTGATCGGCACGCGCAACCGCACCATTGCCGGCATGATTTTGCAGCAGGCCCTGGGCTTGGGCTTGATCGGCTTTGTTGTCGGCAAGTTTGCAGCCACACTGTGGGCACCCATTTTCCCGAAATTTGTGTTGCTGGAGCAGGGTGACGCGGTCACCGGATTTGTCGTCACGATGCTGATCTGCGCGCTGGCCAGCACGCTGGCCATTCGGGCCGCGTTGAAGGTGGACCCGGCCGAGGCCATTGGCGGTTGATGTACGCATGACCATGCACTCTCTTCCTTCCAGGCAGGGCGGTATCGTCATCGAAGGTCTGCGCAAGGTTTATGGCCAGGGTGACACGGCAGTCGAGGCGCTGAAAGACGTCAACATGACAGTTGGCCCGGGCGAGGTCGTCGGGCTGGTCGGGCCGTCGGGCTCGGGCAAGACGACGCTGCTCAAGTGTTTGGGTGCGATCATCGAACCCACCGCCGGTCGCATGCTGCTGGGCGGCAAACTGATCTACGACGGCGGCTGGAAGATACCAGACCTGCGAACCCTGCGCCGCGACAGCATCGGCTTTGTCTTTCAGGCGCCGTACCTGATTCCGTTTCTGGACGTCACCGACAACGTCGCCCTGCTCCCCATGCTGGCTGGTATTTCGAACTCGAAATCGCGCGAGCGGGCGCTGGAGTTGCTGGTCGCGCTGGATGTGGCCCATCGTGCTAAGGCCATGCCATCGCAACTCTCGGGCGGCGAGCAGCAACGCGTCTCCATTGCGCGAGCGCTGGCCAATCGTCCGCCAGTGATCCTGGCGGACGAGCCTACCGCTCCGCTCGACAGCGAGCGCGCGCTGGGTGTCATGCGCATGCTGAATCAGATGGCACATCAGTCGCAGACCGCCATCATTGTGGTGACGCATGACGAGAAGATCATCCCTACCTTCAAACGGATTTACCACATACGCGAAG
>JANNUE010000427.1:0-9253 GCA_031394895.1 Betaproteobacteria bacterium | reverse complement strand
GGCCGCTCCCAAGGCGCTCGCACCGCAGCCTGCAGGGCGGAGGTTACTCATGATCTCAGAGGCCGCCTATGCGCGTTTTGCCGGAGAGGTCGCCAAGTACCCGGCGGACCGGAAGCAATCCGCCGTGATGGCGTGCCTGGCAATCGTCCAGCAGGAACTTGGCTTTGTCGGCGTTGAGAGCGAAAAGCTGGTGGCCGACTATCTGGGCATGGCGCCGATGGCCGTGCATGAAGTCACCACCTTCTACAATATGTACAACCAGCAGCCGGTTGGCAAGTACAAACTGAACGTCTGTACCAATCTGCCGTGCCAGTTGCGCGACGGTGGCAAGGCGCTGGAGCACCTCGAGCACAAGCTCGGCGTCAACCTGGGCGAGACCACGGCCGACGGCATGTTCACTCTGCAGCAATGCGAGTGTCTGGGCGCCTGTGCCGATTCCCCGGTGTTGCTGGTGAACGACCAGACGATGTGCAGTTTCATGAGCAACGACAAGCTCGACCAGTTGGTCGACGGACTGCGCGCGGCGGGGGATCAATGATGGTTGAAAAAATTCTGGCCCAGTTTCAGGCCACAGGGGTCCAGACCTGTTTTCACGAGCGCCACATCAACCCGCAGATCCTGGCCGGCTTGAATGGTTTGAACTGGCGTCTGAAGGACTATGAAGCGCGCGGTGGCTATCAGGCTTTGCGCAAGGTATTGGGCAAGGACGGCGGCGCCGGACTGACGCCAGCCGAGGTAACTGCCACCGTCAAAGAGTCGGCACTGCGCGGGCGTGGCGGCGCCGGTTTTCCGACCGGACTCAAGTGGAGCTTCATGCCCAAGCAGTATGCCGGGCAGATGTATCTGGTGTGCAATTCGGACGAGGGCGAGCCCGGTACCTGCAAGGACCGCGACATTCTGCAGTTCAATCCGCATATCGTGATTGAAGGCATGATCATTGCCGCCTATGCGATGGGCATCTCGGTCGGCTACAACTACATTCACGGCGAGATTTTTGCCACCTACAGCCGCTTTGAAGAAGCGCTGGAAGAAGCCCGCGCGGCCGGCTTGCTGGGTGACAACATCGCCGGCAGCAACTTCAACTTTCAACTGCATGCAGCGCATGGCTTTGGTGCCTATGTCTGCGGTGAAGAGACGGCGCTGCTGGAGTCGCTCGAAGGCAAGAAGGGCCAGCCGCGATACAAACCACCGTTTCCGCCCAGCTACGGCCTGTACGGAAAGCCAACCACCATCAATAACACCGAAACATTTGCCGCTGTGCCGTGGATCATCCGCAATGGCGGAGCGGCTTATGCTGCATGTGGCAAGCCGAACAACGGCGGCACCAAGATCTACTCGGTCAGCGGCGACGTCGAGCTACCGGGCAACTACGAAATTCCGATGGGTACGCCGTTTGCCAAATTGCTCGAACTTGCGGGCGGGGTGCGCAAGGGGCGCCAACTGAAGGCGGTGATTCCCGGAGGTTCATCGACACCTGTGTTGCCGGCCGACATCATGATGGATTGCACGATGGATTACGACTCTGTCGCCAAGGCCGGCTCGATGCTGGGTTCCGGCGCGGTGATCGTGCTCGATTCGAGCCGCTGCATGGTCAGGAGCCTGCTTCGCCTGAGCTACTTTTACATGCATGAATCGTGTGGCCAGTGCACACCCTGCCGCGAAGGTACGGGTTGGTTGTGGCGCGTGGTGGAACGCATCGAAAACGGCCAGGGACGGCCCGGGGACATCGATCTGTTGAATTCGGTATCGGACGACATCATGGGCCGAACCATTTGTGCTTTGGGCGACGCCGCTGCCATGCCGGTGCGCGCCATGATCAAGCACTTCCGCCATGAATTTGAATATCACGTAGAGCACAAGACCTGCATGGTCCCAGCCTGCGTCTGAGCGAGCAGCCCAAGATGATTGAAATCGAACTCGACGGCAAGAAGGTGGACATTGTTGAAGGCAGCACCATCATGCATGCCGCAGACAAGGTGGGCACCTATATCCCGCATTTCTGCTATCACAAGAAACTCAGCATCGCGGCGAGCTGCCGCATGTGCCTGGTGGATGTCGAAAAAATGCCCAAGCCGATGCCGGCCTGTGCAACAACGGTCGCGCAGGGCATGATCGTGCGCACCAAGAGCGACAAGGCAATCAAGGCGCAGAAGTCGGTGATGGAGTTCCTGCTGATCAATCATCCGCTGGACTGCCCGATCTGTGACCAGGGCGGCGAGTGCCAGTTGCAGGATCTGGCGGTGGGCTACGGCGCGTCGGCGTCGCGCTACGAAGAAGAAAAGCGGGTCGTTGCGTCGAAGGATGTCGGTCCGCTGATTTCGATGCAGGAAATGACCCGCTGCATTCATTGCACGCGCTGCGTGCGATTCGGCCAGGAAATGGCCGGTGTCATGGAACTCGGCCTGTCGCATCGCGGAGAGCACGCCGAGATAGAGACCTTCATCGGGCAGTCGATTGACTCCGAGCTGTCCGGCAACATGATCGATATCTGTCCGGTCGGCGCCATCACCAGCAAGCCATTCCGCTACAGCGCCCGGACCTGGGAGCTGTCGCGTCGCAAGTCCGTCAGTCCGCATGATTCGACCGGTGCCAATCTGATTGTGCAGGTCAAGAACAACCGGGTGATGCGCGTCGTGCCGCTGGAAAACGAGGCCGTCAACGAGTGCTGGATTGCCGACCGCGACCGTTTCTCGTACGAGGCGCTCAACAGCGACGAGCGTCTGACATCGCCGATGATCAAGCAGGGTGGTGACTGGAAGCCGGTTGACTGGCAGACCGCACTCGAATACGTCGCCAACGGCCTGCGCCAGATCAAGGCCGACCACGGCGCTGCCAGCCTGGGCGCGCTGGTCAGTCCGCACAGCACGCTGGAAGAATTGTTTCTGAGCGGCGTCCTGATGCGTGGCCTGGGCAGTCCCAACATTGATTACCGGCTGCGTAACGCCGAGTTCTCGCCGGCTGACGGCGTGCGACATCTGGGCACCCCGATTGTGTCCTTGAGCACACTGCAAAGCGTGCTGGTAGTGGGCTCGAATCTGCGCAAGGATCATCCGTTGTTTGCGCAGAGAATCCGCCAGGCCGCACGCGCTGGTTGCGTGGTCAATGCGATTCGTTCGGACGCGCAGGACTGGGCGATGCCGATTGCCAACTCCGTGCTGTGTGCCAGCGCCAACTGGGCGCAGGCGCTGGCTGACGTGGCGGCTGCGGTGGCGGCTGACAAAGGCGTGGCGGCACCAGCGAGCGGTGTGGCCAATGCGCCCGCCAAGGCGATCGCCAAGTCCTTGTTGAGCGGCGAACGCAAGGCCATTTTGCTCGGTAACGGCGCCGCCCATCACGCGAAAGCATCGAGCTTGCTGGCGCTGGCGAACTGGATTGGCGCGCAAACCGGTGCCACGGTCGGCTATCTGACCGAGGCGGCGAATACCGTCGGCGCCCAAATCGCCGGCGTGCTGCCGGGCGCCAATGGCTTGAACGCCGGCCAGATGTTGGCTGGCTCACTCAAGGCACTGCTGCTGCTCAATAACGAGCCGGAATTTGATTCGGCGGCGGGTGCAGCGGCGGTCAAGGGTCTGGCGCAGGCCGAGATGGTGGTCACGCTCAGCCCGTTCAAATCGAATATGGCGTTCAGCGACGTGTTGCTGCCGGTCGCTCCGTTCACCGAGACCTCGGGCAGCTTTGTCAACGCCGAAGGGCGCGTGCAAGGTTTTCACGCCGTGGTCAAACCGTTGGGGGAGGCCCGTCCGGCCTGGAAAGTGCTGCGCGTGCTGGCCAATCTGCTCGATCTGCCGGGTGCCGACTTCGACTCTTCGCAGCAAGTGCTAGCCGCGATGCCCGGCCTGGCGCCGGACCGGCTGCAGCTCGCCAGCGGCGTGTTGAACAACGCGACATCGGCCGCCATTGACTTGACACCAGCCATGGTGGCGCCCGTGGTTGCCGGCATTTACGCGCTGGACGGCATCGTGCGCCGCGCGGCCAGCCTGCAACTGACGGCAGATGCCAGAACCGGCGCTTTGGCGCAGGAGGTGACAGCATGATTGACACCATTTTCTCCCTGGGCCAGGGAATGATTGACGCGCCCTGGTGGACCGGCATTGCCTGGCCAGTGGCCTGGGCAATGGCCAAGATTGTGGCGGTCCTGATGCTGGTGATGGGTGCAGTGACCTACACCACGCTGTGGGAGCGCAAGTTGCTGGGCTGGGTGCAAATCCGGCTTGGTCCGAATCGCGTCGGACCGTGGGGCTTGCTGCAGCCGATCGCCGACGCCATGAAGCTGATGACCAAGGAAGTGCTGCGCCCGGCGGGTGCGGAAAAATTCCTGTTCTATCTGGGTCCGGTAATGACCGTCATGCCTGCCATGGCGGCTTGGGCGGTGATTCCATTTGGCCCCGAGATCGCGGTCGCCAATCTGAACGCAGGGCTGCTGTTTCTGATGGCGATCACGTCAATGGAAGTGTATGGCGTGATCATCTCCGGCTGGTCGTCCAATTCCAAGTACCCGTTTCTCGGCGCACTGCGCGCGTCGGCCCAGATGGTGAGCTACGAGATCGCGATGGGCTTTTGCCTGGTGGTCGTGCTGATGGTGTCGGCCAGCCTGAACCTGTCAGATATCGTCTCCGGTCAGGGCAAGGGCTATTTCGCCCAGATGGGACTCAACTTCCTGTCGTGGAACTGGCTGCCGTTGCTGCCGATCTTCGTGGTTTACTTTGTCTCTGGTCTGGCAGAAACGAACCGGCTTCCGTTCGACGTGGTCGAGGGCGAATCGGAAATCGTCGCTGGCCACATGGTGGAATATTCAGGCATGTCGTGGGCCATGTTCCAGATGGCCGAATACGCCAATATCTGGCTCGTATCAGTGCTGAGCGTCATCATGTTTCTGGGTGGCTGGTATTCGCCGATCGACAGCGTGCTGCTCAACTGGATTCCGGGCTGGATCTGGCTCGGCCTGAAAGCGTTTTGCGTGATGAGCCTGTTCATCTGGGTGCGGGTCACGTTCCCGCGCTTTCGTTACGACCAGATCATGCGCCTGGGCTGGAAGATATTCATCCCCGTGACCCTGGTGTGGCTTGTGGTGGTCGGGCTGTGGATGCAGACCCCGTGGAATATCTGGAAGTAATTCGAGCCGTCTATGTCAACTCCAACTACAAGCACTGTTGAAACATCGGGCGCGAGCGCGTTCTCGTTGAAGGACTTTTTGTCGAGTTTCATGCTGACTGAGTTCCTCAAAGGCATGGCACTCACTGGCAAGTACGCTTTTCGCAGCAAGATCACGATCGAGTATCCGGAAGAGAAGACCCCGCTGTCGCCGCGGTTCCGTGGGCTGCACGCCTTGCGCCGCTACGATAACGGCGAAGAGCGCTGCATCGCCTGCAAGCTGTGCGAGGCGGTCTGCCCGGCGATGGCGATCACCATTGAATCGGAAGTACGCGCCGACGGATCACGCCGCACGACGCGCTACGACATCGATTTGAATAAATGCATCTTCTGTGGTTTCTGCGAGGAGAGTTGCCCGGTCGATTCGATCGTGGAAACCTCCATTCTGGAATATCACGGCGAAGCTCCTGGCGATCTCTACTTCACCAAAGAGATGCTGCTGGCGGTGGGTGACCGCTACGAGGCGCAGATTGCAGCCACCAAGGCGGCCGACGCCAAATACCGCTAGTGACATCGTGACTAGATCCATTCTTATGACCACCGAAAAAAAGTAACGATACATGGACGTCAAGACAGGTCTCTTTTATTTCTTCTCGATCGTGCTGCTGTTTGCCGCCTTTCGGGTGATTACCTCGCGCAACCCGGTCTATGCCGTGTTGTACCTTGTGCTGGCATTCTTCCAGGCCGCTGCGATCTGGATTTTGCTGAAAGCCGAATTCCTGGCCGTCGTGCTGGTGCTGGTATATGTGGGCGCCGTCATGGTGCTGTTCCTGTTTGTCGTGATGATGCTCGACATCAATATCGACAGCATGCGCAAAGGCTTCTGGCGCCATTTTCCGGCGGCTGCCCTGATGGGCGTGCTGATCGCGCTGGAAATGGCGGCGGTGCTGATGGGCGGCTTTCGCGTCAGCGAAGAGCCGCATGGTCCGGTGCTGGGTGCACAGGCGGCGGCCCAACTGTCCAACACACGCGAACTTGGCAAGGTCCTGTATTCCCAGTACGTTTACCCGCTTGAGATCGCCGGAGCCATTTTGCTGGTCGCGATGATCGCTGCCATCGCGCTGACGTTGCGCCAGCGCAAAGATACCAAGCATGTGAGCGCATCCGACCAGATTCGGGTGAAAGCCAAAGACCGGATGTCTGTGCTCAAGATGGCGCCGACCCAGCCCGCCGTGACTGACGACGCAGCTTCCGCCAAAACTGCGGAGAACAAAGCATGACCCTGACCCTTGGACATTTTCTTTCGCTCGGAGCCATGCTGTTCGCGCTGTCGGTGATCGGGATTTTCCTCAATCGCAAGAATTTGATCGTGCTGCTGATGGCAATCGAATTGATGCTGTTGGCGGTGAACACCAATTTCGTCGCATTCTCCTACTACCTGGGCGACATGCACGGCCAGATATTCGTGTTTTTCATTCTGACCGTCGCTGCGGCTGAATCGGCCATCGGTCTGGCCATTCTGGTGCTGCTGTTCCGTAACATGTCCAGCATCAACGTGGACGAACTCAATTCGCTCAAGGGTTAATCAAGATGAGTCAAACCCTGTCCTCTTCGACACTGCTTGCGGTTCCACTGGCGCCGCTGGTGGCGGCAGTTCTGGCCGGCATTCTCGGCACCAAGTTTGGCGGCAACTGGATTGGCCGGCGCCTGTCGCACTCGCTGTGCATCCTGGGTGTGCTGCTGGCCTTCATTCTGTCTGCCATGACGCTCAAGAGCGTGGCGCTGGACGGCGCGCGCTTCAACGAGACGCTCTACACCTGGATGGTGGTGGGCGGGCTCAAGATGGAGATCGGCTTCCTGATCGATGGCCTGACTGCGATGATGATGTGCGTCGTCACCTTTGTCTCGCTCATGGTGCACCTCTTTACCGTCGGCTACATGGAAGAAGACGAGGGCTACAACCGCTTCTTTGCCTACATCTCGCTGTTCACCTTTTCCATGCTGATGCTGGTCATGAGCAACAACCTGCTGCAGCTGTTCTTTGGCTGGGAGGCGGTGGGCCTCATGTCGTATCTTTTGATTGGCTTCTGGTACAACAAGCCGACCGCCATTTTTGCCAACATGAAGGCTTTTCTGGTGAACCGCGTCGGCGACTTCGGCTTCATTCTGGGCATCGGTCTGATCGTCGCCTTTGCCGGCACGCTCAATTACACGGAAGCTTTCGCCAAGGCGGGCGAACTCAGCAAGCTGAGTTTTCCGGGTACCGACTGGATGCTGGTCACTGTCATCTGCATCTGTCTGTTTATCGGCGCGATGGGCAAATCAGCCCAGTTTCCGCTGCACGTCTGGTTGCCCGATTCGATGGAAGGTCCGACGCCGATCTCGGCGCTGATCCACGCGGCCACCATGGTGACCGCCGGCATCTTCATGGTCGCGCGCATGTCGCCGCTGTTCGAACTCAGCGACACGGCGCTCAATTTTGTGCTGGTGATCGGCTCCATCACTGCCTTGTTCATGGGCTTTCTGGGCATTATCCAGAACGACATCAAACGCGTCGTGGCCTATTCAACCCTGTCCCAGCTTGGCTACATGACGGTGGCGCTCGGCGCCTCGGCCTATTCGGTGGCAGTGTTCCACCTGATGACGCACGCCTTCTTCAAGGCGCTGTTGTTCCTGGCGGCCGGCTCGGTCATCATGGGCGTGCACCACAACCAGGACATCCGCTGGATGGGCGGGCTGCGCAAGTACATGCCGATCACCTGGATCACATTCCTGCTCGGTTCGCTGGCATTGATCGGCACCCCGCTGTTCGCCGGTTTTTATTCCAAGGACAGCATTATTCTGGCGGTGCATGAGAGCCAGCTGGCGGGCGCCGGTTTTGCCAACTTTGCGGTGCTGGCCGGTGTGTTTGTGACAGCCTTCTACTCGTTCCGTCTGTACTTCCTGGTGTTTCACGGCAAGGAACGCTTTGATCAGAATCCGGATGCGCATCATGGCCATCATGATGCCCATCATGGCGAGCAGCACAAACCGCACGAGTCCCCGTGGGTTGTGACCGTGCCATTGATTCTGCTGGCCATTCCGTCCGTCGTAATCGGTTTCATGACGATTGGGCCGATGCTGTTCGGGGAATTCTTCAAGGGCGCCATCTTCATTGATGCCGAGAAGCATGGCGCGTTGAAGGAAATGGCCAAGGCGTTCCACGGGCCGGTTCAAATGGCGTGGCATGGGCTGACCACATTGCCATTCTGGCTTGCGCTGGCCGGCGTGGCGACGGCGTTTTACATGTACATGGTGAACCCGGCCCTGCCCGCCGCCATCAAGGCCCGCGTGCAGCCGATCTACAGGCTGCTGGAGAACAAGTACTACCTTGACTGGTTCAATGAGAAGGTGCTGGCGCGCGGCGCGCGCATGCTGGGCACCGGACTGTGGAAGGGTGGCGACGAGTACATCATTGATGGCGCCATGGTCAACGGTTCCTGGAAGGTGGTCTCCATCGTGTCTGGCGTCGTGCGCCGGGCACAAACCGGGTACCTGTACCACTATGCGCTGTCCATGATCTTGGGTGTTTTTGTGCTGATGACGTATTTCGTCTGGCTCAAGTAGGAGAAGAATAAAAATGGGATTGTTGAGTCTGGCTATTTGGACACCAATTGCTTTTGGTGTTGTGCTGCTGGCACTCGGTCGTGATGATCAGGCGCGTACCGTTCGCTGGGTTGCGCTGATCGGAGCCGTTGTCAGTCTGCTGGTTACTTTGCCGCTGTATGACGGCTTCAAACTTGGCACCGCTGCAATGCAGTTTGTCGAGAAGACAAGCTGGATCCCGCGCTTCAATGTCAACTACCACCTTGGCGTGGATGGCATTTCGTTCTGGTTCGTGTTGCTGACAGCCTTCATCAACGTGGTGATTGTGATCGCCAGCTGGGAATCCATCACGCGGCGCGTCAACCAGTACATGGGCGCGTTCCTGATTCTGAGCGGGCTGATGATCGGCGTCTTCTGTGCGATCGATGGCATGCTGTTCTACGTGTTTTTCGAAGCCACGCTGATTCCGATGTACCTGATCATCGGTATTTGGGGCGGGCCGAACAAGATCTACGCGGCCTTCAAGTTCTTCCTCTACACCCTGCTTGGTTCGCTGTTGATGTTGATCGCACTGATC
>JANNUE010000107.1:0-19551 GCA_031394895.1 Betaproteobacteria bacterium | reverse complement strand
CGCCGAGCGAGGTCACGCACTTCCTGCAAATATGGATTGAGCCGAACGTGACCGGCATTGCGCCAGGCTATGAGCAAAAGACATTTCCTGACGCCGAAAAGCGCGGAAAGTTGCGCCTGCTGGCGTCGAGCGACGGGGCCGACGGCTCGGTCATGCTGCACGCCGATGCGCGCCTGTACGCCGCCTTGCTCGGTGCTGAGCACGCGGTTGACATGCCACTCGACAGCCGGCGCAAGTTCTACGTGTTTGTCGTTGCTGGCCAACTGCGGGTCAACGGCCAGCAACTGCTGGCTGGCGACGCGGCCCTGATCGAAGGCGAGAGCCGGCTCCGGCTGAACCAGGCTGCTGCGGCCGAAGTGCTGGTTTTCGATCTGCGGGCCTGATGAAGGTCACACACAGTTTTGGCGCAGGGCGCTGACGCTGAAGTGGCGCTGCCTGAACAAGGCAGAATTGGGGTCTGGGAGTAATTCATGGCCTCATATCTGCATCCTCGTTTCATTGGTCCGGTTACGCTGCTGTTGTGGAGCGGCCTGTGCGCGGCCCAAACGGCGCCGCCGGCTGTTGTCGCTCTGTCCGAGAAGGACTATTTCAGCGACATGCCAATTGTGCTGTCGGTGTCGCGCCTGCCGCAGCGGCTCGACGAGACGCCGGGGGCGGTGACCATCATTGATCGCGACATGATCCGCCTCTTTGGTGCGCGCGACGTGGCCGACCTGCTGCGCCTGGTGCCGGGTTTCCAGAGCAGCACCTCGTTCGAGCGCGCGGCGCCGCAGGCCACCTACCACGGCGGCTTTAGCGACTATGCCAACCGCATGCAGGTGCTGGTGGACGGCCGCTCGGTCTATTCGCCGTACGTCATTGGCGGCACCGAGTTCGGTTTGCAGTCTGTGGCGCTGCAGGATATCGAGCGCATCGAGGTGTTGCGCGGCTCGAACTCGGCCGCTTATGGCGCACGCGCCTTTCTGGGCGTCGTCAACATCATCACCCGCCACAGCATCGACACGCTCGGACTGCGCTCCGCTGTGACGGCCGGCCAAAACGGCGTCGCCGATGCCCAGGCCAGCGTTGGCTGGGGGGACGACGCGGCCAGCTATCGGGTCGGCGTCGATCGCCGCTCGGACGCCGGCCTGCTCGGCGCCGGCGGGCGCAACCAGGTCGGGCGCGTCAATTTTCGCGCCGACCTGCAGCGCGGCGCCGGCGATGAGATCGAGTTGCGCGCCGGCGCGCTGGCCGTTGGCTCCGGCAAGGGCAGCGCCGGCAACCAAAATGACGACTGGCGCGAGATGCTCTATCGGTCCGAGTTCGCGCAACTCGACTGGCGCCGCACGCTCAGCGCCAACGAAGACCTGAGCGCGCACTACTCGCACATGCATGAGTCGTACCGGGACGCCTATGCCTATTCGCTGCGGGCGTTGCGCATCAATGGCAGCATCGACATCTCTGCCAGCGGGCGCGCCGTCAGCGACTCACTGTTGCTGCAGCACACGGTGCGCCAGAGCGACACGCTGCGAACCGTCTGGGGCGGCGAGCTGCGCCGCGAGGCCATTACCTCGCGGCCGCTCTTCAATACGGATGCGGCGCTGGTCAACGAATTCTTTCGCCTGTTCGGCAACGCCGAATGGCGCTGGTCGTCGCGCTGGATACTCAACGCCGGCGCGATGCTGGAAAAGAGCAGTGACACCGGCAGCAACTTTGCGCCACGCTTGATGCTTAACTGGCACCTGAGGGACGACCAGACTGTGCGCGCCGGCATTTCGACCGCCTATCGGCCGCCCAGCATGTTCGAGAAGTATGCGGATGTGCGCTACATCTGGAATGGCAATTTGCTGGCTGTCACCAACCGGTCCACCGGTATGGCCGATGCGGAGAAAGCGCTGGTGCGCGAGCTGGGCTATCTGGGCAATTTCCCGCGCTTTGGCCTGCATCTGGATGTGCGCGCCTTTCACGAGCGCATCAACGGCTTTATTCGTCTGAAGCCGCCGGTCGTGCAACCAAGGGATTATGAAAACTCGGAAGACGTGACGATTCGGGGTCTGGAATACGAATGGAAGTGGCGTCCGTGGCATAGCGCCGAGTTGATCTTCAACCAGGCCTTCACCAAGATCAACAGCGCAGACCTTGGGACTTCTTATGCCGCACCGTCGCGTTCGAGTTCGATACTGTACAAGCAACAGATGCCCTGGGGACTGGACCTGACGCTGATGCACCAGGAGCACAACAGCCAGACCCTGCAGGGCTCCGGCGTGGCGGACCGCCCGGCGCTCAAGCGCACCGATGTGCGCCTGGGATGGCCGTGGCGGCTGGAGCGCCAGCGCGGCGAGTTAGCGCTGGTGGTGCAAAACCTGGGTTCGGCGTATCAGGATTTCCGGCCGAATTTTCTGTTCGAACGGCGCGCCTTTGTCACGCTCAGATTGGATAACTGAAGGGTCAGTGATGCTGGCGCGCCTGCGTTTACTGCTGTTCACGCTATGGTTGGCCTGCTCGGGCGGCTTCGTCCAGGCGGCCTCCATTGTCATCGTGACCAGCGAGCGCAGCAGCGCGTACATGGAGGCGCTTGAGGCGGTGCTGGGCGAGTTGGAGCGAGCCGGCGTGGCGCGCACCGAATCGCTGCAACTGAGCGTTGCCGAGTGGAGTAGCGCAGCCCCTTTGTCTGCGCGTCTGTTCGTCACGCTGGGCGAAGAGGCTGCCAGCGCGCTGGCCAAGAGAAAAGAGTACCGGGTACCGGTGCTGTGCGCGCTGTTGCCGCGCAGCAGCTTCCAGCGCGTCTTGCAGCAAAGCGGGCGCACGCCGTCCGAGCAGTTCTCCGCCTTGTACCTCGATCAGCCGCTGGCGCGCCAATTTGAATTGATCCGGCTGGCGTTGCCGCAGGCACGCCGGGTGGGCGTCGTCTGGGGGCCGGAGTCACGGGCGCAGGCGGGTGTTGCCAGGGCGGTGGCGCTGGCCCACGGGCTGGAGCTGGTGCAGGCCACTGTGGCGCGCGACGAGTTGTTGTATCCGGCGCTCAAGGCGGTGCTGGAGGATGCCGAAGTGCTGCTGGCAGTGCCTGACCCGCAGGTTTACAACAGCTCCAGCATTCAGAACATTCTGCTGTCGTCGTTTCGCGCCAGGGCGCCGCTGGTGGCCTTCTCGCCCGCTTATGTGCGCGCCGGTGCCTTGCTGGCCCTGTATGAGACACCGGCCCAGGTGGGTCAGCAGGCCGCCGTCATTGCGCGCGCCGTGCTGCAGGGCAAGCCGCTGCCGGCAGCGCCGCTGTATGCGCGCGAGTTCAGCGTGGCGGTCAACGAGCACGTGGCCCGCTCGCTCCGGCTGAGCCTGAATGCGGATGCACTGCGCGAGCAACTGCGCCGGCGCGAGGCGCAGCCATGAGACGCAACGACATCAGCAGCCGCATGATGCTGGCAGCCGTGCTGCCGGTGACGCTGATCTCGATCGCGCTGGCGCTTGCGTTCCTGTTGGCGCGCGTCGGCGACAACGACGAGGCGAACAATCGGCGCGCCAGATCGTTGATACGCCAGGTCGCTGCCGCCAGCGAGTATGGCCTGTTTGCCGCCAACTTTGGCCAGTTGCAAAGCATTGCGCTGGCTGCGCTGCGCGAGCCTGACGTTCGATCCGTGACGATTCTCGACGCCCGTGGCACCAGGCTGGCCAGCGCCGGCAAAACGGCTTACACGCGGTTGCCGGTGCTGGACGCACAGGAGGGCGTAACGACCGATCCGGTGAGCGGCCTGACCCTGTTGCTGCAGCCGATTTCCGCCAGCGAGGTCAAACTCGACGACCTGTTTGAACCGGATAAGCCGGTGAGCGCGCGCAGCGGTCCGCTGCTTGGTCATGTGGTGCTCGAGTTTTCACGCCAGAGTGCCATTCGCAGCCAGCGCGAGATGCTGTGGACCGGCGCAGTCATCACGCTGATTGGCATGCTGTTGGGCTGCCTGCTGGCGATTCGCCTTGGGCGCGCCGTGCTGCACCCGGTGTTGCGCGTTTCGAGCATGGTGGAACGCATTGGCGGCGGCGATCTGTCGGCACGCGTGACGGTGGCGCCGAGCGACCCGCTGCACGATTTGCAACAGGGTCTGAACCAGATGGCGGAACGCCTGGAAACCGGGCGCGACCAGATGGAGCAGCGCATCCAGGCGGCGACGTCGGCGTTGCGCGAGAAGAAAGAAGAAGCTGAGACAGCGACGCTCGCCAAGTCACGTTTTCTGGCGGCTGCCAGTCATGATCTGCGCCAGCCGATGCATGCGCTGGGCATGTTCGTGGCGCGGCTGGGGCAGTTGTCGCACGATGACCAGACGAAACGGTTGATTAGCAGTCTGGAGCTCTCGGTCCAGGCGATGCAGGACCTACTCGATGGCCTGCTCGATATTTCGCGCCTGGACGCCAACGCGGTGCAGGTGCAGGTGCGGCCATTTCCGCTGGCCGATGTGTTCAAACAGCTGGCGCTGGAGATGGCCTTGCCGGCGGCTGACAAGGGTCTGCGCCTGCGCGTGCGACCGACCCGGGTCGCGGTGCTGAGCGATTCGACCCTGCTGCACCGTGTATTGCTCAACCTGGTCAGCAACGCGGTCAGTTATACCCAACGCGGTGGCGTGTTGCTGGCTTGCCGGGTGGCGGCCGACGCCAGCCACGCCTACATCGAAGTCTGGGACTCAGGCATTGGCATCGCCGCCGAGCATCAAGAGGCCATCTTCAACGAGTTTTACCAGGTCGGCAACACCGAGCGCGACCGCCGCAAGGGGCTCGGGCTGGGCTTGAATATTGTCCGGCGCACGCTGGCTTTGCTGGGGCACCGGCTCGATATGTGGTCGCATCCGGGCCTTGGCACACGCTTTCGCCTTCAGGTGCCACTGTCGAGCCTTGCGGCGGTGCCGGAGCGGCGCATTCAACGCCGCAACATGGCAGTCGATGACCTGGCCGGCTTGCACATTCTGGTGATCGAGGATGACGCGCTGGCGCGCGATGCGCTGGTCAGCCTGCTGTCGTCCTGGGGCACCGTGGCCGTGATGGCGGACGGCCTGGCAGCGGCGCTCACGCAATTGCAGCACTCGCCGGTGCCCGACCTGATCATCAGCGACTACCGGCTGCGCGACAATGAAAACGGCATTGAGACGGTGCGCCAGTTGCGCGTGGCTGTGGCGCAGCCAATCCCGGCCTGCCTGCTCAGCGGTGATACCGATCCGGGGCTGATGCAGGCAGCGCAGGAGGCTGGACTGACCCTGCTGCACAAGCCGGTGCGCCCGGCCAAGCTGCGCAGCCTGATTCGCCGTCTGGCCAAGCCCTATCAGGCCGAGGTGGACGCCTTGATGTAGCCGTGGCGCGCTGCGGCCAGCACCGCCTGGATGCGGGTTTGCACGCCGAACGCGCGCAATATGCCGGACACATGGTTCTTGGTGGTTTCGTCCGACAGATGCAGGATGGCGCTGATGTCCTTGTTGGAGCGGCCCTGCAGCAGCAACTGCAACACATCTTCCTGGCGCGTGGTCAGCAGCGGCTCACCGGTCACGCTTTGCGCCTCGCACAGCTCGGCCAGGTCAGCGAGCCTGAGCAGTTCGGGCGGCGCATAAATTTCACCGGCCAGCACCTGGCGCACGATATCGAGCAGTTCGCCGCTGTTGCTGGCTTTGCTGATGAAGCCGGCCGCACCCAGCGCCAGCACCTGGCGCGCAATTTGCGGGTTGACCGAGCCCGACAGCATCACGATCGGAAGCTCCGGGTGGCGCGCGCTGAAGACGCCAAGCGCCTGTAGCCCGTTCATGTCGGGCAAATGGTAGTCCAGCAGCACCAGGTCGAGATCCGGGTGCGAGGCGGCCAGCTCAAACGCGCGCTCGCAGTGCCCGGCTTCCAGCACGTCAACCTGCTCGTCAAGACCTTTGAGCACCTGATGCAAGCCTTCGCGCACCAGCGCATGGTCATCAACCACAAGGATTTTCAAGGTTGCCTCCCTATCGGTTCTTGTACGGTTTGATGTTCAAAGATTCATCTCTATGCCGCTGTGTCGGCGGGAACACTCCGGCGCGGCACTCAGTTCCGCGAATGTCCTCCAGAACAGGCGCAGCCCGGTGCGGGGGACATTCGCGGAGTTGCCCGCCCACGCTCTCTGGCGTGCAAACGTAAGCGTTGCATCGCGTGAACCCGAGTGAGATATTTGAAGGGGTTCCGACGCGATATTTAGGGATTTACGAGGACATTTGTACACGTAGTGGGACGTCCTCATGAAAACGAGTTTCGTGTCAAGAAAATATTGGGCCGAATGAAAAATCAGCCGATTGTATGGCTTACCGGAGCCACTCAGGCAGGTCGGGCATGGGGATTGTTTGACCGGCTAGCGCATGCTGGGTGTCGGCGCAGAAGCTGACCATTCCAGACGTGATCACTTGATGGCAACGGCCCCGGTCTTGCGGTCGTTGCGGGTCTCGCCCGGCAGGTCTGACATTGACCGACGGCGCGAAGGTGGGAGCCTCCACATTACCATCCCAACGCCAAGGCCCGGTATTCGGCCCGCTCATGGGGTAGTCCAGGGTCACTGCATGAGCCTCGTCGCAGCCATAGCAGTACCAGAACAGCATCCTGCCGCCGTTTCCATCGAGCGCATTCCTCAGTTTGTTGGAAAGCCTACCCACAGCCTCAGTCCGTGAGTTGGGTCAGGTAGCTGTTCAGGACTTCCAGCACCGTTTGGTTGGCTGGGTTGCTGATCTCGTTCGTCTGTGGGTTGAAAGGAAGGTACGGACGGGCTGGAATGGTTGCTTTGTGGCCGCGCCCGGCCTGGCCGCCGAACATGTGGATGGCTGAATAGGGCTTGTTGCTGCTAATGCTGGCGAAATTGGCGCCGTGGGCGGTTTGTACCGACGGCGCGAGGCCGCCTGCAGAGACTTGCAGCATCTTGCCAGGCCATTTGCCGTGTTTGGCCCTGGCTTCGATGGTTGATTCGGCCAGACCAGGCCAGGCGCCGAGCGGCCCGCTTTGGGTGGAGAACTGGCGCTCGCTCTCGCTGGCCAGTTTATCGGCAATGTCGGCCATGACTGGTGACATATCGGAAAGGCCGCGCGTCAGCCTGCTCAGCAGGTCAAGCACGCTTGCGTCATTGACTTCAATGGTGATCATGGCCTAGACTCCAGTTGTTGGCGGTGATCCTACCTGGGGTAGGCTCAGATGCCCGGTTCGAACCCGGCACCGCTGACACAATGATCATTTGACAGCTAGCCAGCGATGCGTCTGGATTTTCTGAGCAACCAACGCGTTGTCAACCAGATAGGCGCTCACGGCTTCACCACTTTCTGAAAAGATCACCTGAACCGACTGCTCAGAGGTCTCATGGGCATACAGCAAAACCAAGCGCCCCGTCTCTTTGTCCAAATAGGGGTATGCATCAGAGAGTTTCTCCGGGACATTCATCCAGTCGGACGGTTGCAAACCTTCTTTATTTGCAGCGTGGCGCAGCGCCTTTTTACCAACGATGAGGCGGTCGTCTATTGATAATATTGGAGCGAATTTTTTGTTCTGCAAGACCAAGGCTTGCAAGGTCTCCAACGGCAAAATACCCACTGTCATTGATTGACCCTGCACAGCCGGATCGCCTTTTGGGCTTTTGATTCCTGAATTCAGCGTGTTGTCCACAAACGCACGCCACGCCTTCATGCGCGTATCAGACAACACCACCTGGCGCACTTGCTCAAAACCGGGCGCATCGCCCAGCGCATCTACCGCTTTGCGCGCGAGCTGCTCATCAAAGGCATGGCCGGCCAGCGGGCTGGAATTGAAACCGGGGTCCACCCACATGGTTGTGGGTCGCCCGCGCGCGTCCTTGACCGTGACGCCGGTCTGCGTGGTGGGAAACAGCTCCCCCGTGGTGCCGTCCATACCCGCGTCAACCTCGCGCGTTACGGTCTCGGGCGGCGCCGATTCGGCCAGGCCCTCGCGCTGCATCTGCCCCGGCGTGAGCGAGCGCGTGCGGCAGCGGCAGTTAAAACCATTGGGCGGGTAAATTGACTGCCATATCGGGTCATTCTTGCGCCAGATACGGCCATTCAGGGCCGCATGGCTGGGGCGGGTGCGACCGTCCATGACTGCCACATACATCAGGTAGAGGGATGAGTTGGCCGCCATCTGCGCCTTCATGCGCCCGGCCATGTAGGCGCTCTGCAGATTGGTCTGGTAGATCGTTTTGAGACGGTGCGGACTGCCCAGCTGCACCTGCTGTGCCTGACCATCGCCGCCCACCACGATCTGCTTGCCCCACCAGCCCTTGGCCTTGAGCAGCGGCACCAGATCATCCTTGAACTGGCGTAACGTCTTGCCTTCTTTCAGGGCGCCCAGCAACCCGGTGCGAATGTCTTGCAGCACGTCCAGCCGCATCGCCTTGGACACGGTAAGGGCGCGGGCATGGGCTTCGTCGAGCATCTCCTGCCAGTTAAAAGTGATGCGCAGACCCTTGCTTTCAAGATAAGCAATCGCATCGGCCGGGGGCTGGTCGAAAAAGGCCTGCAGCAAGACGGGTTTAGTCGCCGCCATGCACGCGCCCCCAGACCGAAGCCGCAAAGATCATCCGGCTCAACCGCTCCTGCAGCGCGGGCTCATCGAGGGCCGGAAACTGCTCGGCCAGCCATCCCAGCAGCAGCTGCGGGTCTTGCTCGGTCTGCAGGCGCTCCATGATCGGCGCCACCAACTGCTCCATTTGCGCTTGCAACTGGTCTGGCGGCAGCGCGGCCAGCACGGCGTCCAGCGCCACCTGGTCTGCAGCTGCCAGCGCCGCACCCATTTCGGCAAAGCTGGGCGGCTTTGTTGCTGCGCCTGGTGCTGGTGCTGGTGCCGGTACCGGTGCTTCCTCCCAATGCTCGCCATATTTGCTGCGCACGCCTTCGAGCTTCATCCTGAAGCCCATTGCCGCCACATTCACATCAGCTTCGCTGGCCGCCTTCAGGTCTTCGTCGCGCTTGATGACGCGCCACACCTGGCAGGGCTCGAAGCCGTTGTAGTCGCAGATCCACGCCAGCAGCGTGCTGTTGATCGTGCCGCTCATCAGGTCGCTGTCGGCCTGGCTGAGTTCGGTGCGCACGCCTTCACGCTCGCTGCTCGCCGCCGCCAGCGCGCCGCCGCCCTTGGTGCGCGGCGCCTGGCCCAGGATCACCTCCATGATCCAGTCGTCCATGTACTCGCACAGGTTTTGTTGAGTGGTGATCGAGCCGGTCAGCTTCGATTCGAGCAGCGAGATCTCCATGCCCTCGGGCGTCATCAGCACGCCGTCATTGCTCATCGCGCGCAGGGCATCGAACAGCGTGCCTTTTTCTTTGGGGCCGGCGCCGCGCGGGTATTTTCCCCAGGGCGTGGGGCTGCCAAAGCGGTCGTTGAGCTTGTTCCAGGCAATGATGCCCTTGCGTTTAAAAAACACAGGCCAGTACAGCTGCAGGCCCAGCCCGGTGCCGTAGGGGTTGTCGTCTTCGGGGTTGACCCGGTGCACTATGAATTTGCGCTCGGGCAGCTGCTCGCCGGTCAGCATATTGGCCCGCGTTAGCAAGCGCAGTTCGGGTGCCGCGTTCTCGTCGAGCTGCTGGTAGGTAAAGCGGCGCTGTGCGCGCTTGACCACGCGCGCCGGCACCACCAGGCCATTGCGCACGGTCCAGACCACCTCCATCGGCGACCAGCCCATCAGCAGCGCCTCCAGCAGGTCGCTGCACATCTGGTCAAAATTGAGCGCCTTCAGAATGTCGGACACGGCTTGGGCGTCCTGCTTGCCTTTGGGTGTGTCGGCCACCGGATCGACTTGCCACGCCCGGCTGATCACGGCCAGCTTGCGCTTTTGCAGGCCCGAGAACACCTTGCCGTCGCGCTTGAGGTCGCGATAGACCTCATAGGCCGCGCTGCCGTTGCCGCCGCGCTCCAGCAGCAGCGGATCGTTGGTGCGCAGCACGCCCAAATAGGTTGTCTCAAACGGGTCGATCAACCGATGGGCAACCTCGGTATCCATGTCGGGCCGCTTTGGCGCTGCATTGGCAGCGGCAGCGGCTGTGCTGGTGCGTTTAACCATAGCGGATCAGCCAGCCGTCTGGTACTTGGCTTTCACCTGCTCGCGCTCTTCTGCCGCCTTGAGCAAGCTGCGCAACTGGTAGCCCAATAGTGGCCAGATTTTCTGCACCGCGTTCTGGCGGGCGACCTTGCGACCGATTTCGGCGTCGAAGTTCTCGGGCGATGCGACGGCGCTTTCTCCGGTGACGGTAAAGCCGTTGCGCAGAACCAGCACGCAGAAAGTCAGTAGCCGGAGGGGTTCAGGGATCACCGGTTGCGGATCAAACCCCGGATGCGCACCCCAAACACCTTCTTGTGCTGTGAAGTAGTTCTCGCTGACGATATTGGCCTCGATGTCGGCCGGCGTGATGCGGGGTGCAGCAAGACCCTTGGCGATGATCGCCTGTTCGATAGCTTCTTCACCGTCGATGGCTGAATACGTGGCTTCAAAAATGTCCTTTTTGCACGGGTAAATCTCGCCCTTGACGCCGGTGATCAGCATGTCGGCCGGCGTCATGTTGTGCGTACCCTCAAGGGTTGGGATCAGGTAGCAGTCGTCACGCTCATGGCTGATGACGTGTCCGTTGTAGCTGAACGACCACGGCATGCCATTGACGATGTTAGCCCCGTTGTCACAGCCGTGCTGAACGAGTTCATTGAAAGTGATGGCTTCAACTACCACGGGCTTTTTCTGGTATTTCATGGGTTTGCTTTCTGTTGGTTTGAAAATGGGTGGGGTACTTGAGCATTTCCGTTGCCGGCATTACTTGGGGTTCATCACCCTGTGTCTGCTGACCGCCGCTTGTTGCTTCGCTGCGCTAGGTATCCGGCTGCTCACACGTATAGGTCCGTAGCTCTTTCCCCCTTAAATCATGAAAAAGTGAGGTTCATCCGTGAAGGAATCCTTGTGCGTCATAGCCGCGCGGCATGCCGCTGCTCATGTATTCGATGGGCGCTGATGGGTTGGAGGCGGCGTGCAGCGCCAGCGCCAGCGCCCAGAAACGGTCCGCGTGGCCATCAGGCGTGCTCTCGGCCACAAAGCGGATGTTTCCAGCGGCCGTCACCACCTTCTGCACCTTGCGCAGGTCAGCGCGGATCACCGGGTCATCCGGGATGCGCAACTTGCGATCTTCCATAGCGCCGCGCACCGGGTAGGCCAACGCTTCTTTGACCGGGGCCGTGAATGTGACGGCTTCGATCCGGGCCTCGCCATATTTGTCCTGGGCATCGTCAGCCCAACCAATACCCAGACCAGTGGCGTCAATACAGACGCGGTCGCAAATCGCAAACCATGGGTAAAGAATGGCTTCCTGCGCGCTCTTACGCATCTTTTCCATGGAGATAACGATGCGTGTATAAAACACATCACCAAGTTGTTCCAGCACCCACAACACCGTCAGATCTTTCTTGCGGCCAATGTCCACACCGCAATACAGCCGCCCGGTGAACACATCTTCAAGCCCACGCTCCCAGTAGGTGCCCGCCGGGTATTCGCAGGCCAGCAACAACTGGTATTCCAAAAACTTGGCATCGTCGTCCGCCGGAACGCACATGTACTCCTGGTCAAATGACTCCAGGTCTGCTGCACCGTTGCGCACGTAGTCAAAATAGGCCGCCTCATCCATGCCCTGCTGTTCGGCGTCTGCTGGCAGCGCCTGCTGCAGCTTGAACAAAAATCCCTGGTCCAACGCATCCTGCAGAGTGACCCGGTGCAGGCTGATGCGCTTGGGGTTGTTTTTTTCCTTGACCTCACGAATCAGCCCGTTGAAAAAGCTGTACGACCCACGGTGTGTGCTGATCACCTCCATGCTGCCACCCCAGGTGATGCCAGGGTAGGCAATGGCCCAGAGCTTGCGCTGGTCGGCATGCAGGGCAAACTCATCGAGCACGCGGCTGCCGCGCTTGCCCGCCTGCGCGTCCGGGTTGCTGCTCATGCTGTGAATGCGCCGCCCGCTGGCAAACTGCAGCACATAGGCCGTCAGCTTGTCCTTGGCATCAATCACCACCTCACCCAAGTCTTTGGCGGCTTGGTTCATCACGTTCGCCCAAAGCTTGCAGTCCTCAATAAACAACCGGGCCTGAATGTCATCGCGGCTGCTCACCCATTCGTCAAATCTTGCGCCCTGGGCTGCAGCGCGCTCGTCGGCCGCATAAGCGGTAGACCAGCTGATACCGATCTGGCGCGACTTTTCCATCAGCTTGATGCGCGACGTGTCCTTGATCCACTTGTTCTGAAATGGCAAAAAAATGGCGTCCCTGTCAGCTGGGATGACCTTGGCGCAGCCTTTGATCTTGACCATCAGACGAGGCCTTTCACGCCAAGCGCCAAAGCCGAAGAGCGCGGCGGAATTGAACAGAGGCGAATTTCCCAGCCTTTGGAGGCCACCCTTCGGCAAGCATTTGTGTGGCCGCAGCCTTTCGACAGCGCTGCCACCGACGCGGATCTGTGTCCCAAAATGAACCGAACGATAGGCACGGCATCACGTAATCCCCAACGCCTCGCGGATGGCCTTTTTGGTGTCTTCGGTGACGCCGCCTTTGTTGCCCATAGCGTCGATCTTGGCGCGCTGCTCTTCGAGCAGCTTCTTGCGCGTCTCGTCTTCCACCTTCGCCTGAAACTGCTTGAGGTTCACGCTTGAGCGCGTCAGCGTGGCAATGTTCTTGGCGGCCGTGCTGAGCATGCCAACGCGATCGCCGGGGTCCATGTCGGGGTCGTCGGCTTCCTGCAGGTTCAGGATGGCCTCGAACAGCTCGGTCTGGATCAGCGCGGTCAGCGCCTCGCTGCGGGCGTCCTTGTTGTCGCCGGCCTGCGCCTGGATGATCTTGGCAGCCTCGGTGCTGGCGCGGATGGCCGCCAGGCGGCGATCCAGCTTTTGGCCATACCGATGCACGGCTGCCCGGCTTGGCAATTCGCCGGCTTGTTGTTGCGCCGGGAAGCGGTTATGCAGGTCCGCAATCAGCTCATCAAGGGTTAGCCGGCCATCCGCCAGCTTGCCCTCGATGTAGGCTTTGACCTCCATCGGCAGCCTTGACAGCTTGCTCTTGCGGCCCATGGCTTATCCAGCCCAATACTTGGCAGGGCGTGCAATGCCGGGGTCGCAGTCCACCGTGTATTCGGCCACATCAACGCCGGCGCGGCTGAGTTTGCAAAACCACTGGCCGGTGGGCAGGTGCGTGCATTCCACCAGGTGTCGATCGGTCAGGTAATCGATCTCGCGACGCAGCTCAAGCTGCGTTGCATCGGGGTAGATGCTGCGCGCCACGCCTAGCGGCAAGTCATCGGCCACCGGCTCGGGGCGGGCACGGTTGAGCGTGAGCAAAATGAGCCATCGCAAAGCTTCGCGCCGGGTGCGTGCCAGGTCAATTTCCATGATTGGTTCTTTCGTTGTTGAGTGCGCGAAGCTGCATGTTTTCAATACGCATGGCCACGCTGTCGAGCTTGGCCTCGATGACGGTCTGGCCGCGTATGTAATCCTCTCGGCGCACGTACTGCACCGGTAGCTCAGACTTGAAAGTCAGAAAGTCGCGCTCCAGGCGTTGCCAGTTGTTGGCATCCTCACGTGCGGCAGTCTCAATGCCACCTAGCCGGGCCGTGAGCTGTGCATGATTGCTTGAGAGTGAGGATGCCAAGACGCCGAAGCGCAGGTCTTGCTGATGTTGATTTTGGTTAAACAGATATTTCACTGTTGCGCCGCAAGCGCCGAAGAAGGCGAGCAGCAACAGGATCAGGTGCCAGAGTTCGATGACCATCATGGGGTATGCCAATCAATCAGGGCGTCGAGCCGGGTGCGGCAGACTTTGTATTGGGCGCCGGCGTCGATGGCCCAGCTGGTGAGGTCGGCGTCTGTGCTGACGATGGTGTTTTGGTCACCTTGGTTGTCGGTATCGGCGGTAGCGGCTTGACCCTCTGCAGCAGCGCTGCTGGGGGCCGGGGTGAGACCATTGACACTGAGGCCGGGGGCGCTGCTGAGCAGGCGCAAAGCAGGGCCATACAGACAAGGGCGGCCAGTAGTAACTTTTGCAACGGCATCATGTTTCTTCCTCTTGAGTTGATCGACCTCTGTTTGGTTGGCCAACAGCGCAGCACTGAGCACATCGCCCCGGTCCTGGGCGTCTTTGAGAACCTCTGCAGTACGTTGCGCTGTACGGAAATGTTCTTTGGCAGTGGTCGCTTCCTGCTCAGCCAACTTGGTCTGCAGCGGCGCACGGCCCGTGTACCAGCCAAGGGCGACGCCCAAAAGCAAGACCCCGAGCATGCGCAGCACAGAACTGTTCATACGCCGGGGCCCCACGCGAGATAACGCGGCTGCAGCATCCCCAAAATTCTGGCCGGGTAACCAAGGTTTTCTGTGCAGTGAATAACAGACCGTCGGGCTTTGCCGCACGCGGCATCAATGCCCTGTCGGCTTTTATCGCTGGCCAGGCTGGCCTCGGCCTGCCAGTGCCCCAGCCCGCCGTTATAGCTGCGCAGCGCTGCCCACAGGCGGTCGTGTGCGTTAAAGCGGCCGGGCAGCCGGTCCCACAACCATTTGTCGTACCCCACCAGCGAGCGCAGCGCCCAGGTCGGGTTTTGCGGCTGACAGTCGGCAGGCGTCAAGCCATTGAGTTGACACCACCACGTTGCCGTGGCCGGCATAAACTGCGCCATGCCGGCGGCGCCCACCCGGCTCACGGCGCGCGGGTTCCAGCCGCTCTCTTGGTGCACCTGCGCGGCCAGTGCGGCCACCGGGGCGTCCAGGCCCCACTGGCTGTGCGCTGCGCGCACCAGCTCGGCGCGGTATTTGGTGGCGGCGGCAGGTACTTGAGCGTGAGACAGCTTGCCTGAAAGTGCCGCCGCTATCACCAGCAGCTGCAGCAGTCCACTGGCAGCGAGACCGCCCAACACCAGCGCACTCATTATGCGGCCGATCATGCGTTCCACCATCACGCCCCCAAGCCCACAGCCAACATGGTTGCGGCCACGATGATGGCCCGGCGCAGCATGGCCATGCCGGCCAGGCGCAAAAGAGTGTCGTCGGGGCCAGAGCTTAAGAGGGTAATGCCTTCGGGGTCGGGCTCTTCGTCAGCGTCGTCATCCATGCTGAGCGTCAGCAGCGAGTCGGGCCGCGCATAAGGGAACAGACTGCGGTCAACCCAGTAGCCCGCCACTGCGGCCAGCGAGACCAGGCTCAGCTTGTACAAGCTCACCAGCAACTGCTGCGGCGCTGTGAACCACACCAGCGCGATGAGCACCAGGGCGATTACCAGCCAGTCTGCCATCCGTGGCAGTTTCGGCAGTTTCAACGCAAGACGGGGTGGGGTAGGTGTGTTCATGCACGCCACTTTGCCGCGCGCGCGTGAGATTGGATAACTAAAGCGCTTTAGTTATTGGGGCCAGGGTTTCCTATTCACTCCATCTCGATCCACACAGTTCGCCGCTCGCCATCACTGGCCACGAAACGTAATCCAAAGCGTATTTCGCCAGACGTGATGGCTTCCCTGAGAATCTCGGGTGGCTGCAGGGCTGTGAGTTTCTCGCGTTGAAGCTGCCCTTCAGTCAAGGCTCGGGTACGGCACCGGCACCCCTCTCCCAGTGGTGGATAGAGGATATTCCAGACGGAGTCATCTTTTCGCCAGATGCACCCGTTCAGGGCCATGTGACTGGGGTGCGTTCTCGGGTCGTCCACAGCAACGAACATCAAGTATGGAAACGCGGCAGCAGCATTCTGGGCGGACCGACGTTGGGCCATGTGTTTGTGCTGTAAAGCGCGTGGCGCATCAATTGGCATGGGTCGGCATCTCAATCACCTGATGCAGGCGGTGCAGGTCGGTCTGCCAAGCGGCCAGCCTCGTATTCGACTTGCATCAACGTTTCAAAAATCAGGTGCAAGCTAGGGTCGGTTAGCCCACGCAGTAGCAGTGCGCCAACAGCGTCAACCCATGCTTTCGGCAACACGAAGTCGTGCTGGCGTTCATAGTCAGCGATGATCTCGGCGGCTCGCTCATGCCGCTGGATCCGTTGCTCAATGGTCAAGTCGGTGTTTTGCTGCATGGCCCATCTCCTGGTCGGTTAAAGAAATGTTCATTCGCCGTCGCGCGCGGATTGGGGGGCGGATGCCGGAGTCGGTGGCCCGCCAGCCTCTTACTCGGGAGACTGAACGCTAGTCACCACGCCGTTCTCGATATAGACGTACTGCGAGCGGTAATTGCCTCGGTCATAGACCCACTGCTCTTTCTTGCCGTAGCTACCAATAGATGAATTGATCTTGGTGGGGTTGCCCCAGGAGCGACGCGCATCAGCAGCGCTCATACCAACGAACACTGTGCTTTCGGTCACGGCTGACTCCACCTTTTCAGTGCGCTTCAACCGTGAAATTTCACGGCTCCAGTAGTTGGCCGCTGGTGAGTTGGGGTCTGCCTGACCCGCACCGCTCAGATTTATTTTTTCGGCACCCACGCACGGCTTGTCCTGGTAGATGATGTTGCCATCTGGCCCCTTGCACTTGTTGATCGCCCAGGCCGGTGCCAAAAGCACAGCCAGCAGAGCAGCGACGATGAATGAATGCTTCATGATTCTCTCCGCGATGTTCAGGCCGCGCGTGATGGTCTGCGCGCCTTCCCGGCAATCCACGACACACTATTGGCACAGTGATTGCAGACCGCCTGGTTGATTGGCAGCGTTTTGCCGCAGTGCGGGCAATCAGCAGCCAGCTTGGCGGTCATGTTCGGCCCCAGGGCGACGATGATCCAGCCGATCGGACCCAAAAACAAAGCCCATAGCACGGCGGCAAGAACGCGCCCCTTCCACACACCGATGGCCAGGGTGCCGCCTAGCACCAACAGACCGTAGATCAGATACACGCCATAGGTCAGCTCATTCATAGTTTTCCCCTTTTCAAAAGTCACCTGCACACACCGCGATCAAACCCCCGCCACCCGCCGCGCATCCAGCACGCGCTGGCGCGCGCGTTGCAATTCGCCCGGCTCCAGCTCCATCACCAGGCCGGTACCGAACTCGGCGCGCATCCACTCCAGCAAGCCGTTGCGCACTGGCTTCGGTAAAGGGCGCATCATGGCCAGCAGCTCTTTTTGTGCCGGAGTGATGGGCTGGGTGATTTGCTGGTTGCGCTGGCGGTAGCGCGCTGGCGGCGCGGGAGGCGCCTGCAGCGCGAAGGCGGGCGGTTCCACGTGGGTGTGCAGATGCAGCGGGCCATGGTGCGTGTGCTGGTGCTCGTGCTGATGGTGGTGCGTGTGCCGATGGTTATTGATTGTGGTGTTGGACACGGTCACGTCACCCCCAGACACATTGCCTACCACCGGTGCGTTGATGATTTTGTTGGCTTGTTCTGACACGGTTGGCGCCCTCCCTGCGCCCTTGACTTACCTGTTGTTTTTGACTTTGTTTTTGATGCTCACACTGCCCCCCGAAACATTGCCGACCACCGGGGCGTTGATGGTTTGGGCAACGGTGCGGCCACCCGTGTTGACGGTCACTTTTCTTCCCGCACTGTCGGTGCCGGTGATCTGCACAGCGCCTGCGCTCTTGGCTTGAGATATGCCCCTACTGGACGTGCCTGACAGCAGCACGCCTAGCGCAGCTTTGCGCAGTTCCTTGGATGCATCGCGGAAATAGGTCAGCATGGTTTGTTCTTCGGCCGTGAGCACTACTGGTGCCGGACCGTCGTGACTGCCAGTGAGGATGTAGAGCACATCAGCGCCCTCGGCTGCAATGGCGGCCAGGTACGCGGCATCAGGCAAGCGCTCACCTGATTCGTAATTGCGCTGCGAGCGCGCTGCTATCCCACAGCGATCTGCCAAGACCTGTTGACTGAGACCAAGCGCTTCCCGCTGTTCTCGCAACCGATCAGAAATCGTAGGCACAGATATTCCTTAATAATTATTGACAAGCGGCACGAATGTGCCTAATAATCACCGCAAACAACAAAACACATCAATAAATAACCACTATCAAAGGCCAAAAAATGAGCGTGAAGAAAGTCACTGCCCCCACGGCTTCTCAGCCACATCCGGCGGACGAATGCCAAGCTCAATCGGACACGCCTGCTCAAGAACCGCCAGGGTATCCGCCCATGCGTCAGAGGCTTGAGAACCAAATGCGTCGTTTGAATGCTGCGACCCAAGTAGCAGCCAGCCTCGCCGAAAGGCCGCAACGAAAGCTTTCGGGGCTGGGTGGGTTTGCACCAATGCGCCAACTGCGCACAGCAGCACTGCGTTTTGTGCTGTCGCATAGGAAAGCTCTTCGCCTAAACCGGCTACTGCGCCAGCCAGCTTCTGCACGTCATTCATGACTTCCCCCTGTTTTTGTTCGTACCCGCAATTTACCACCAATAACCACACATGAAACAACGCAACACCCCCGCAAGCGCCCAGCCGCCCAGGCCTCGGGTGCCGTACCCACAAACTGCCGAGACGTCTGCTGCCTGGATTAAGGCCAACGGCATCACTGTCGCCGCCCTGGCGCGCCACAACCAGGTGCCACGCCCGATCCTGGTGGACTTGCTGCGTGGCCGGCTGTGCGGCAACTATGGCAAGGCGCATCTGGGTGCCATCGTGCTGGGGCTCAAGCCCGAACCTGCAGGAGCTGCAGCATGAGTGGGGGTGTCCAACCCCTGACGGCGCATGAAGCCACTCTCATTTCTGCCGCATTGATGGCTGCTTACTCAAGAGTTCAAGCAGATTTGCAAGCTCTGAGTGAGCGCCTTGCCAGCCTGGCTCGGTCTGGGTCTGGCCCATTGCCTGCAGATCTGCCACCAACACATCCAGGCGCGCATAACCCTGCGCTGCCAGGTGACGCGCCAGCACCAGGTAAGCACTGCGCTGCACCGTTTGCCCCAGGTGCAGCAGCCGCACCTCAGCCGTCAACTGCTCCAGCACATCCAGCATCGCTTCGCGGTCTTTCATAACTCCATCCTTCAAAGGTCGATCCATGTCCGTGCCTCTACTGTGCCACCCGCAACACAGTTTCACCACAGCAAAACCAGCTTTTTGTTTGGAAGCCGTTTTTGCCCCCAACCGGAGAGATTTCCAATGACCAAGCGCAACTGGAAACGGGTGCCGCCCGCCAGCATCATCGCGGCTCTGCGCCTGTGCAAAGAATTTGCCCAGGTAGAAAAAAACCTGTCTATCGAACGCATTGCCGACCGCATGGGGCAAACCCACGACAGCCTGTACAAGTGGCTTGCCACCGGGCGCTTGCCCGCTATCTTGATACCGAGTTTTGAGCATGCCTGTGGATGCCACTTTGCCAGCGAGTGGCTGACCGTGAGTGCCGGCCAACTTGTCATACCCATGCCCAACGGCCGCAACGCCACCACAGCCGACATGGTGGAACTCAACAGTGGCTTTGCCAGTGCGCTGCAGCTGCTCACCAACTTTTACGCCGACCCCTCCAACGCCAACCCGGCCGAGACGGTGGCGGCACTCACCGCCCACCTGCAGCAGGTGGCCTATCACCAGGCCAACGTGCAGCAGCACGCCACGCCTGAACTGGACTTTGAAGCATGAGTACTCCCGAAAAAACCTACCCGCTGGCCGCACCGATCCGCAAGGCCTGCG
>JANNUE010000093.1:0-1686 GCA_031394895.1 Betaproteobacteria bacterium | reverse complement strand
CTTCACCCCCGGCAGGCTGCGGATTCTGACGCGCACCAGTTGCGAGAATGATTCCAGGTCGGGCGCGATCGCTTCGATCAGGTAGTCGTAGCGCCCGGACAGGTTGTGGCAGGCCAGTACCTCGGGCAGCGCCACCACCTCGCGCTCGAAGGCGGCCATGACCTCGGGCATGTGGTTGCTCATTTGCAGGTGCACAAAGCCGGTGACGCCGTAGCCCAGTTTGGCGCGGCTCAGGCGCGCGTGGTAGCCCTCGATCACGCCGGACTCTTCCAGTTGTTTCACGCGCCGCCAGCACGGCGATGGCGAGAGCGACACCTGTTGCGCCAGCTCGGCCACGGTCTGGCGCGCGTCGCGTTGCAGGGCGTTCAGCAGTTGGCGGTCGGTGCGATCCAGGGCGAGATAGCCACTATCACCAAAATGGATCACCAACTCCCGGTACGCAATATCCATATCTTGGGCAGGCCGACCTATTTGTGGCTGATGCCCCAACACTTGAATCGCCTTGATGATGGCGGCTGCCGCACGCTTTGCCGCCACCGGATTCTTGGGACGCAAAAACTCGCGCAGTCGCTCTAGGTCACGCAGCGCATTGGGCGAAAATCTTACCTGTGACATGCAGGCGCGGCCTTCTCATGTTCTTCTCCCCACGAATCAAGCCATGCAATCACTTCATCGCCGGTGGCATGCAACCCGGTTTCCTGGTATTCGTTCCAGGCATTCGTGGCGTCCTGACGGAACGACTCCCGCTTTTCTTCCCGCTCGACGTACTGGCTGATAGCCTCCCGCATCAACCAATGCGGGGTTCTGTGCCGTGCTTCAGCCAGACGCTTGACGCGATCCCGGGTGTCCTGGTCAATCTTGATGGCGACAGGGCGAGTGACGATGGCCGTCATGGCGCGCTCCAATTAGTATGAACAGGTAATACCTTATCACAAAACAACCGTTCTAACCGGCCATAGCACACCCACGCCAAACGCAAGCGCAACCCATCAGGCCCGTTATTTCGCCCCGCTCTTGCGATCCAGCTCCCGCAGTTGCCGCAGCTTTTCGGCAATGCGGATTTCCAGCCCGCGCTCGACCGGGCGGTAGAAGCCCGGTGCGGCCATGCCGTCCGGCAAGTAGCGCTCACCTGCCGCAAAACCGCCTTCTTCGTCGTGCGCGTAGCGGTAACCCTTGCCGTAGTCCAGCTCCTTCATCAGCTTGGTCGGCGCATTGCGCAGGTGCGTCGGTACCGGCCGCGTGCTGTCATTTTTGACGAAGGCTTTGGCCGCGTTGAAGGCTTTGTAGACCGCGTTCGATTTCGGCGCGACGGCCAGATACACGACGCATTCGGCCAGCGCCAGTTCGCCCTCGGGCGTGCCGAGGCGCTCGTACACGTCAGCGGCGTCAAGTGCCAGGCGCAGGGCGCGCGGGTCGGCCAGGCCGATGTCCTCGCTGGCCATGCGGATCAGGCGGCGCGCCAGATAGCGCGGGTCGGCACCGCCGTCAAGCATGCGCGCGAACCAGTACAGCGCGGCATCCGGGTCGGAACCGCGCACCGACTTGTGCAGCGCGCTGATGGTGTCGTAGAACTGTTCACCGCCCTTGTCGTAGCGGCGCATACGTTCGCCCAGCACCTTGAGGAGCCAGGCATCGGTGATCTCGGCCTGCTTTTCCTGTGTCGCCGCTACGGTCAGGGTTTCCAGC
>JANNUE010000062.1:0-8365 GCA_031394895.1 Betaproteobacteria bacterium | reverse complement strand
CGTGATGCGCCCGGCGTTGTTGACCGGTGCGATGTTTTGCTGGAATTCGCGCATCTTCGGGTCGCGCTCGTCGCCGTACTCGACGCGGCGCAGGTCGCGCCGATAGCTCTCGGTATTGTTCAGGAACGTGACGAAATTGCTCAAACCGACAACGTCGATGGCGCCCCGGATCAGCGCACTGTAGTCAACCGCCGTGGCCAGGCTCATATAGCCGCCGTAACTGCCGCCGCTGACCATGATGCGCCCGGCGTCCAGCCTGTCGTGCGAGGCAACCCAGGCCAGGAAAGCGGCGCCGTCCTTGACCGAGTCCTTGCGCTTGAAGCCGTTGTCCAGGTCGATAAAGGTCTTGCCGTAGCCGCTGGAGCCGCGCACATTGGGCAACAAAACGGCTACGCCCATTTCGTTCAGGAAGTAGTTGTAGCGCCCCATGAAATGCACGGTCGATTGGCCCTCTGGTCCGCCGTGAAAATCAACACGCAGCGGGCGCTTGCCGGGAAACTTTTTCGCGTCCGGCAGATACAGCCAGGCGCTGATGGGCAGACCGTCAAAGCTCTTGATCGTCACCAGCTCCGGGCTGACGAAGCTGTCCGGCTGCACGCCGGCAGCCGCCGCTGCCGTGGTCCAGCGCGTGAGCTTGCGCCGCTTGGTGTCGTAGCTATAGACGTCGCCGGGACTTTGCGGCGAGTTCAGTGACAGACCAAATATTGACTTGTTCGCCTCGTGCCAGGCACCGCCGCCGATCGAGCCGGCAGGAATGTCAGGGCGCGCCAGCTCTTTGCCCGATGCGGCGTCAAACAGATGCAGTTCGTCACGGCCATTGTTGTTGACCACTGCCAGCACGCGCTTGCCGTCGCCCGACAGCGTCAGCTCCTGGATGTCCCACGGGATGTGGCTTGACAAGACCTTGAGCGCCTTGCTCTTGAGATCGTAAACCGCCAGCTCGGTGAACTCGCCGCCCTGATTGGTGGCTAGAAACAGTCGCTTGTTGTCGCGGCTCCACTCGACGGCGCCAATGCCGGCCGGCGCCGAGCCGCGCGCCGGCAACAGCTTTTCACGCTGGCCGGTTTTAGCGTCAATCAAGTACACGTCGCTGTCATTGGGCGTGCGGTATTGCAGTGCAGCGATCCAGCGGTCGTCGCGCGAGGGGGCAAAGTTGCCCCAGCCGCCACCGGGCAGCTCAGTCAGCTTGACCTTCTTTTCGGGCTGCAGGGGATCGACCAGCGTCAGCGTGGTCAGCAGTTGATCGCGCTTGCCCTGGCTGGCGGTCTTGTCGATCGGAACACTGGCAATCAGCACACGGTCACCCTTGCGCATCCAGGTTGCGTGACTGCGCTCGTCCGGCAGCGACAGCAAAGTGGACTGGCGGCTGTCGAGGTCGAGGCGAAACACCTGCGTCGCCTCGTTGCCGCCGCTGTCGCGCGAGTAAGTGATGAATTTGCCATGCACCGGCTGGAACGCCGCAGCGCTGACCGGGTCGGCAAAGTCGGTCAGTTTCTCCAGCTTGCCCCCGGCACCGCTCAGCAAATAGAGCTGCGCGACATTGGCGCCGGCTTCACGGTGGCGCACCAGCATCGTGTTCTGCAACGGATGCCAGCCGACAAAACCGTGACCGCGAAACTCGGTGTAGAGCGCGACCTTGTCGGCAATCGTCTTCTCGATTGGCGGCATACCGTCGGTCCTCAGATTGGCGTTCGGTGCGACCAGCTCCTGCGCCTGGGCGCAGGCAAACACAGCAGCCAGCGCGCTGGCAAGAAAAACAGACTTCATCCAACTCTCCTCGAATGCGGCGGAACACCACAATGGTCGTTGATTATCTTTGGCTTCCACACGGCAGGGCCAGTTGTCCTGCCGCTGAAGTGTCCGCCCAGCTTGGCCGCAGGCCAGACTTGGTGGCCGCGCAACCACCAGGCTGCTGGTCCTGTGTGATCAAGCCGTCTTCGCCAGCCAGGCCTCGGCCAGGCGCACCCAGTAGGTTGCGCCGAGCGGAATCAACTCGTCGTTGAAGTCGTAGCTGGCGTTATGCAGTGTGCAGGGGCCGCCGCCGTGGCCCATCGCCCGGTGCGCGCCGTCGCCGTTCGAGATGAAGCAGTAGCAGCCGGGCACAGCCTGCAGCATGTAGGAGAAGTCTTCCGCACCCATGGTCGGCTCCTGCACGCCCACGTTGGCGGCACCGACGATGCCTGCCATCACCTTGCGCGCGAACTCAGCCTCGACTGCGCTGTTGATGGTCGGCGGATAGTTGCGTGCAAACTCGAACTCGCAGCGCAACTCGAACGCGGCGCAGGTGTGCACGGTGATTTCCCGCATGCGCCGCTCGATCAAATCCAGCACCTCGATGCTGAAAGTGCGCACCGTGCCCTGCAGCTCGCAACTGTCGGGGATCACGTTGGTGGCCTCGCCGGCGTGGATCATGGTGACAGAAATGACACCGGCATCGACCGGCTTCTTGTTGCGGCTGATGATGGTCTGAAACGCCTGCACAAGTTGGCACGCCACCGGCACCGGATCGAGCCCCATGTGCGGCATCGCGGCGTGGCCACCCTTGCCATGCAGCGTGATCTTGAATTCATTGCTGGAGGCCATCACCGCCCCGGCGCTGACCTCGAATTTGCCGACCGCGTTGCCCGGCCAGTTGTGCATGCCAAACACTGCCTGCATCGGGAACTTGTCAAACAGGCCGTCCTTGATCATCTCGCGCGCACCGCCGCCGCCCTCCTCGGCCGGCTGAAATATCAGGTACACGGTGCCGTCGAAATTGCGACTGGCGGCCAATTGCTGGGCCGCTGCCAGCAGCATGGCGGTGTGGCCGTCGTGCCCGCAAGCGTGCATCTTGCCGGCATGCGTGCTGGCGTGGGGAAAGCTGTTGAACTCCTGCATCGGCAACGCGTCCATGTCGGCGCGCAATCCGATGGCGCGCTCCGAGTTGCCGCTCTTGACGATGCCGACAACGCCGGTCGTGCCCATGCCGCGATGCACCGGGATGCCCCACTCGGTCAGCTTGGCCGCCACCACGTCGGCGGTGCGGACTTCTTCAAAGCACAGTTCCGGATGGGCGTGGATATCGCGTCGAATGCCGGCAATGGCCGGCGCCTGGGTGGCAATGGATTCAATGATTTTCATGGATACTCTTGTTGCCCGAGTCTATAACCAGACGGCACATCGCGTCCGTTGCGCAACACATGACCGTATGGCGACACCCGGCAAGGCATGAAAACCCCCTTACCAGCCCAACGCCGGCTCTGTTAAATTGGCATCTCATTTCAACACTTATCATTGGGCCGGCGCAGAGTTGCGGCGCGAGGGCCCCGTCAATTCGGTTACCCTGAACCCATTCATCACCTAACTTTTCAACCGGAGATCACCATGAAATTTGAAAGAAGTCTGACCTCAGCCCTCGTCGCTGCTGCGCTGCTAGCCATCAGCGCTTCAGCGTCGGCAGTGACCCTGCGCGTTGCCAACCAGGGTGATGCGCTGGCGATGGACCCGCATTCGCTCAACGAGTCGCTGCAACTGACGGTGGTGGGCAATGTCTACGAGCCACTCGTGACGCGTGGGCGCGACTACAAGCTCACCCCGGCGCTGGCGACTGACTGGAAGCAGACCACGCCCACAGTGTGGCGTTTCAACTTGCGCAAGGGCGTGCTGTTTCATGACGGCACGCCGTTTACCGCTGACGATGTGATCTTCAGCTACGAGCGCGCCAAGGGTGACGGCTCCGACATGAAGAGCTACGTGGGCCAGATCAAGGAGGTCAAGAAGATCGATGATCATGCGGTTGACTTCGTGCTGAATAACCCGTTTCCGATCCTGCCCGAGCTATTCATGCATTGGCACATGATGAGCAAGAAATGGTGCGAAACCAACCAGGCGGTGAAACCGGTGGACCGGCGCAAGGGCATCGAAAACGCCGCCTCGTTCCGCGCCAACGGCACCGGACCGTACCGGCTGCGGGAGCGCCAGCCTGGCGTGCGCAGCACCTTTTCGCGTCATGGCGGCTACTGGGGCAAGGTGACCGGCAATGTGGACGAAGTGGTCTTCACCCCGATTGGCAACGACGCCACGCGCGTGGCGGCCTTGTTGTCCGGCGAGATTGACGTGATGGAGCCGGTGCCGGTGCAAGACGTGGAGCGCATCAAGAACAGCCCCAAGCTGAAGGTGATGCAGGGGCCCGAGTTGCGCGTCATCTTCTTGGGCATGGACCAAAAGCGCGATGAATTGCTGTTCTCCAATGTCAAAGGCAAGAACCCGTTCAAGGACAAACGGGTGCGCCAGGCCTTCTATCAGGCGATTGACATTGAGGGCATCAAGAAGACCGTGATGCGCGGTGCCGCGACACCGGTCGCCTTGTTATTGCCGCCGCAGGTCAACGGCTATGTCGAAGAGTTGGGCAAGCGTCTGCCCTATGACGTGGAGGCGGCCAAAAAACTGATGGCCGAGGCCGGCTATCCGACGGGCTTCGAGGTCAAGATGAATTGCCCGAACGACCGCTATGTTAACGACGGCGAAATCTGCCAGGCGGTGGCGGCCAACCTGTCCAGGATCGGGGTCAAGATCAACCTGGAGGCCGAAACCAAAGGCACCTATTTTCCGAAAATCCTGAGCCGCAACACCAGCTTCTACATGCTGGGCTGGACCGCCAGCACGGTCGATGTGCACAACGTGCTCAACCCCATCATGGCCTCGCCGGGTGAGGGCGGTCGCGGTCAGTTCAACCTGGGTGCTTACAGCAACGCCCGGATCGACGAGCTAACCCTGAAGATCGGCTCCGAGACCGATCTGAAAAAGCGCAACGAAATGATTTACGAGGCGCTCAAGACCCATCAGGATGAGATCGGCCACTTGCCGCTGCATCAACAGGCGCTGAACTGGGGCGTCAAGAAGAATGTTGATCTGGCGCAGTGGCCCGACAACGGCATGCCCTGGAAATACGTCAAGATCAATCCATGAGCATCGTCGCCCGACGCGCTGGCCCGCATTGAGCTTTGGAACCGATGCGCGCTGCGCCCTCCCAGCCACCTGAGGCTGCATCGACACAGGTGCTGGGAGCCTGCCCGCACGACTGCCCGGACACCTGCTCGCTGCTGACCACCGTGGCCAGCGGCATCGCCATCAAGGTACAGGGCAACCCGGCGCATGCGCATACCGACGGCGCGCTGTGCACGAAGGTCTCGCGCTATCCCGAGCGTACCTATCACCCCGAGCGCATCCTGCATCCGCTCAAACGCGTCGGACCGAAGGGTGCCGGCCAGTTCGAGCGCGTCAGTTGGGACAGCGCGCTGCACGACATCGCAGCCAGGCTGCGCGCCATCGCCGATCAAGGATCGAGCGCCGCCCAGGCGATCCTGCCCTACAGCTACGCCGGCACCATGGGGCTGGTGCAAAGCGACAGCATGCCGATTCGTTTTTTTCACCGGCTAGGTGCCTCGTTGCTCGACCGCACGATCTGCTCGTCCGCCGGTGGCGAGGCCCTGATCCAGACACTCGGCGCCAAGGTCGGCATGCGAGTTGAGTGCTTTGCCCAGGCCAAACTGATCCTGATCTGGGGCAGTAATTCGATTACCAGCAATCTGCACTTCTGGCGCTACGCGCAGGAGGCCAAACGCCAGGGCGCCAAGCTGATTTGCATTGACCCACGCAAGAGCGAGACCGCCGACAAATGCCAGCAGCACATTGCGCTGCTGCCCGGCACCGACGCGGCTCTCGCGCTGGCGTTGATGCACGAGCTGATTGCGCACGACTGGCTCGATCACGACTATCTGGCGCGCTACACGCTGGGCTGGGATTTGCTGCGCGAGCGTGCGCTGCAGTGGAGCCCTGAGCGCGCCGCGCTGGTGTGCGGCATCAGTGCGCAAGAGATTCGGGCACTGGCGCAGGAGTACGGTGCGTCCGTCGCAACTGGCGAGCCGGCCGCCATACGGATGAACTACGGCATGCAGCGCGTTCATGGCGGCGGCAACGCGGTGCGCCTGATCGCCAGCCTGCCAGCGTTGATCGGCGCCTGGCGTCACGCGGGCGGCGGCGTGCTGCTGTCAAGCTCGGGCGCGTTCCCGGTGCAACGTGCGGCGCTGCAGCGACCCGATCTTCTTGCCGGGCGCACGCCGCGCACCATCAACATGAGCAGCATCGGCGACGCTCTGCAGCGCGCCGCCAGCCCAGAATTCGGCCCGGCCATTGCGGCGCTCGTGGTCTATAACAGCAACCCGGTGGCGATCGCGCCCGACTCGGTGAAGGTAGTGCAGGGCTTTGCGCGCGACGACCTGTTTACCGTGGTTCTGGAGCATTTTCAGACCGATACCGCCGACTACGCCGACTACATTTTGCCGGCGACGACTCAGCTCGAACACTGGGACGTGCACGCCAGTTACGGCCACACCGACGTGCTGCTGAACCGCCCGGCGATTGCACCGTTGGGCGAAGCGAAACCGAACAGCCAGATCTTTCGCGAGCTGGCGCAGGCGATGGGTTTTAGCGACCCGTGCTTTGCTGACGACGACCTGTCGCTGTGCCGCATGGCTTTCGGCGAGGCGGTCGATTTTGAGGAGCTGCTGAGCCAGGGATTCGCGACCCTGCCCACTGCCGAGGCGCCGTTCGCGCACGGCAATTTTCCGACCGCGTCCGGCAAGTGTGAATTCTTCAGCGAGCGCCTGGCGCAGCAGGGACTGGACGGTCTGCCCGATCATGTGCCGAACTACGAGCCGTTCGGCTCCTCCACGCAGTACCCGCTGGCAATGATCTCGCCGCCGGCCCGCAATTTTCTCAATTCCAGCTTCGTCAATGTGCCCAGCCTGCGCGCCAGCGAAGGCGAGCCCTTGCTGGAAATGCATGCCAGCGACGCGGCCGAGCGCGGTCTGCAAAGCGGCGACGTGGTGCGCGTGTTCAATCAGCGCGGCGACTACCACTGCAAGCTGAAGATCTCCAGCCGGGCCCGTCCCGGCGTCGTCAACGCGCTCGGCGTCTGGTGGCGCAAGTTCGGCCTGCACGGCACCAATGTGAACCAACTGACCAGTCAAAGGCTGACCGACCTGGGGCGGGCACCGACCTTTTATGACTGCCTAGTGCAAGTCGCCGGGGAATAGGCTCATACCAAGTCGCGTCCAAGAGACAAGAACTCGTGTGACGGTTGTGGCTTGCCAGCGAGCTTGGGCGGGCAACTACGCGAATACCCGTTGCAACGTTGACGGTGGCACGTTCACCACAAATGCAGGAGCACTCCGGTGCGGCGCTCAGTGCAGCGTGGACTTGGGGTTTTGCCAAATAAAGGAGGAGTCCGAAGGACGGGGGACATTCGCGGAACTGAGTGCCGTGTCGGAGTGCTCCGGGTTGCACAGGGAGTGCTCCGACGGCAAACGGCAACGCCACAACCCAGCGCACGGCAGGTGCATGGCGGCAGGTGCAACTCCGCTCAATGAGACCAGTGCAATCACCGCCAGCGACGTCGCGGTCAAAGTGCGTTGATCGGGATCTTGAGGTAACTCACACCGTTGTCTTGCGGCGCCGGCAGTTTGCCGGCACGCAGGTTCACTTGTACTGCGGGCAGGATCAGTACCGGCATCGCCAGCGTCTTGTCCCGTGCCGTGCGCAGGCGGACAAACTCGGTCTCGGTAATTCCATCGTGAACATGAATATTGCTTTCACGCTGCTCGGCCACGGTCGTCAACCAGGCCGCAGCGCGCCCTGCTGGCGGGTAGTCGTGGCACAAATGCAGCCGAGTATCGGCTGCCAGCCCCAGCACCTTCTTGATTGAGTGGTACAGGGTTGCCGCGTCCCCTCCCGGAAAGTCGCAACGCGCTGAGCCATAGTCGGGCATGAACAGCGTGTCGCCGATGAAGGCATCCCGGCCGATGACAAAGCTCACGCAAGCTGGCGTATGCCCCGGCGTGTGCATGACATGGACTTCAAGTTCCCCGATGTTGAACTTTTCGCCATCGTCCAGCAGGTGATCGAAATCGGCGCCGTCGGCCAGCATGTCCTTGCTGTTGAACAATTTCCTGAACACGGCCTGCACGTCGCAGATGTGCCGTCCCACAGCCACTTTGCCGCCGAGCCTGCTTTGCAGGTAAGGTGCGGCCGAAAGGTGGTCGGCATGGGCATGAGTTTCCAGCAGCCACTTCAGCTTCAAGCCCTGCTGCCCGACGTAGTCAATGACCTTGTCAGCGCCAAGGCATGAGGTTCGGCCGGATTTCGGGTCGTAGTCCAGCACGCTGTCGATGATCGCAGCGCACAGCGTCACCGGGTCGGACACGACATGGGTGACGGTGCCGGTTTCGGGATCAAAGAAGGACTGGACAATCGGATCTGGCATGGCGCTCCTGTGAATCATAAAGCCTGGACTGACGACCGACCATGCTACGCCAATCACTCCAGC
>JANNUE010000049.1:0-4423 GCA_031394895.1 Betaproteobacteria bacterium | reverse complement strand
CCCGGTGCTGATGCTCGCCGGCTGCATGCAGACCATGGGCCTGATCCCCATCAACGCCGTGCTGCTGCGTACCACCGACGAGCGTTATCGCGGGCGCATCATGGGCATCCGCATGATGGCGATTTACGGCAATCTGCCGGGTCTGCTGCTGGCCGGGCCGCTGATCGCAAATTTTGGTTATGCGGCCACGGCCACCGGTTATTGCGTGTTCGGCGTCACGGTCATCGCGCTGATCGCCATGTACTGGCGCGCGCATCTGTGGCGGAGCGGGGCGCCGGCGAATGCGCGGTAGCCCCCGACATTTCTCAGACCAAAGGGCCGGGCAGATATGGCACTCGAGAGCACGCTGATCCCGCTGTGGATCAAACTGGCCTACACCCTGTTTGTGTGCGTCACCGTGGTGATTTATGCGCGCAAACACCCGCCGGCCAACTTCCTGTGGTTTTCCGACATCGCATTGCTGGGCATGGTCGCCGCGCTATGGCTGGAAAACAGCCTGCTCGCGAGCATGATGGCGCTCGCGGTGCTGCTGCCGGACGTGGCGTGGAACGTGAGTTTTTTTGGGCGGCTCGCGACGGGGAAGGGCATACCGGGGCTGACCGATTACATGTTCGATGCCGACACTCCGCGCTACGTCAGGGCGTTCTCCCTGTTTCATGTCTTCATGCCGGTGCTGCTGGTGTGGACGGTCACGCGATTGGGCTACTCGCCGCAGGCGTTGCCGGCGCAGACGCTGCTCTGCTGGATCGTGCTGATGCTCACGTACTGGCTGACTGACCCGAAACTGAACGTGAACTGGGCGTTCGGGCTGGGCGACAAACCGCAGCAACGCATCCCGCCGCGGGTTTACCTGGTGTTGCCGATCGTGGTGTTCCCTGTTTTGGTTTATCTGCCTAGCCACCTGCTGCTGCAATGGCTGTTGAGTTGAAAATGATTGCTACGCACTGGCGTGCGCATCTATGGCTGGACGGGGCCGTCGGCGGACGTGAGATATCCGTTTACCTGGCTGACCCGGGATTAGCCAGGCTCATACCCCTTCGACCTGATGACAGGAATAACCGCAGGCCCTGTGAGGAACTTGAGCAATTCCCTCGCAGGCTGCGATTGCATCGCATTGGCACTAACGCCACCCGGCAATACGATGTAGGTCTGCACCTCCGGCGGGAGTGGGCCGATGAGTTCAACGCCCTGTACTGCCAATAATTCCGGAATGATATGCGCGGCGATTTCCACTTCGCCGCGAGCGACCAATGCGGCGGGGCTGCCAGAGCCTGTCAGCGTCGTTTTGGGGCTCATGGCCTCGGTGATTCCAAGGCGTTCCAGGACCTTGGCCATGTGAATGCCTGTCAAGCCTTCCTTCGGATAAGCGATCGACTTTGCATTGAGGAGCGTACGCTTGAATGCCTCGGTCGAACTGAGGTCAGGTTTGGGGGCGCCGGCACGCATAGCCAGGCCCATGCCGCCACGCGCAATAATCACTCGCGTATCCGCAACAATCCTGCCCTGTTTAATAAGTTCATCGATGACAGGCACGGTAAGGATCGCGAGGTCAAAACTTTCACCGGCGTCGATCCTTCTTTTCAACGCATTCGCCACGTCGAAGCTGATCGTCAACTTGTGGCCCGTCGCCTGCTCGAACTGGGGCCCGAGCTCCTGCACTACCGACCTGACCCCGATGGTGCTGAAGACTTTGATCTCGGCCGCGCCTGCCGCGCCTGTTTGAGCCAGGAACAGCGCCAGTCCCAATCTCAATATGCTGACAATGGTCGAGCGGGTCTTCATGGCCGTCTCCTCAAGAGTTCCGGGTATGTCAATACTCAATGTAATGACGCTTTGACATCGTGAATAATGAATTGTTAAGATATCTGTAATCTGTTTTTGAGATATCGCACATGGACCTGCTGGCTCTCAGCACCTTCTCTGCAGTCGCCCGCCACGGTTCGGTCAGCGCGGCGGCATCCGAATTGCATACGGTCCAGTCGAATGTTACCGCGCGGCTCAAGCAACTCGAATCCGATCTGGGCGTGTCCCTGTTCACCCGCCACAGCCGCGGGGTCGCGCTGACCAGCGCCGGCACCAGGCTGCTGGGCTACGCGCAGCGCGTCTGTGCGCTGGTGGACGAGGCCGGAGCTGCGGTGCGCGACGACGGCACGGCGCAGGGCATCTTGCGCATAGGCTCCATGGAAACGACGGCAGCGGTTCGCCTTCCGGCGTTATTGGGGTGTTTTCACAAGGCGCATCCTGAAGTGCAACTGGAAGTGCGCACCGCGCCCACCGCAGAGTTGTTGGAACACGTACTGGCGCAACGGCTTGACGGTGCGTTTGTGGCCGGGCCGATTGACCATCCCGAGATCACCTGCAAGCCGGCGTTTCGGGAGGAACTGGTGTTGGTGCGTGCGCGCGGCAGCAGCGACAGTCGTCAGCGGATGATGCAAGGCGACTTGACCGTGATCGTGTTCCGGCAGGGATGTTCTTACCGCCAAAGGTTGGAAGCATACTTTGCCGCGCGCGGCTGGCTGCCGTTTCGGCGACTGGAATTCGGAACCCTGGAAGGCGTGCTGGGCTGTGTGGCGGCAAATGTCGGCTTGACCGTTCTGCCGCGCAGCGCTGCAGAAAACTCCGGTTGCCGCGCCGATCTGACGCTGGAGCCGCTGGGCTCGACACCGATGATGGTGGACACCTTGTTCGTGCGCAAGACCGACGCTTATGTCGGGGCTACGCTGCGCGCATTTGCGGAGATGCTGAGTGCGGAGGATTCGTGTTATCCATGGGGGCGGCAGCGTAAGGCAATTCGCCGTGCCGGACTGCTGACTCGTCCGCTGCCTGTGGCTATTCAACGGGCATAGCGACGTTCGACAACGGCGGTGCCTCACGCAGCCTCAAGTGCAACTCTCTGTGCTGGAGCGGATTTCCTCTGAGCCCTTGCCGGCTGCCAGCCGAGAAATCGGCTTCACCCATTTTTTGTCGGCCCCATTCCCGATAAAATAGCGCCTGTTGACTGAGGAGCACGGCCATGGACGACGGCGTTATCACCATCAAGGACAAACCCGCAGCGGGACTCGCGATCCGGCTGCATGCGGACGACAATGTGCTGATTGCGCGCAGCGATATCGCCATCGGCGCCAAGCTCGAAAGCGGGCTGACTTCGAAAAGCCAGATCCCGGCCGGCCACAAGATTGCCGCGCGGGCGATCAAGCAGGGCGAGCCCATACTCAAATACGCGGTGACCATCGGTTTTGCGTCGGCCGACATTCCGGCCGGCACCTACGTGCATTCGCACAACCTCGAGTTCCGCGAGTTCGACCGCGATTACGCCTACGCCCGCGACTACAAAGCGGTGGACATGCTGCCCGAAGCCGAGCGCGCGTCGTTCATGGGCATCGTCCGCCCCAACGGCCAGGTGGCGACCCGGAATTATCTCGGCGTCCTCGCCACGGTGAACTGCTCGGCGACGGTGGCGCACAAGATTGCCGAATACTTCACGCCGGAGTGGCTGGCGGAGTATCCGAACATCGACGGCGTGTGTGCTTTCGCCCACGGCACCGGCTGCGGCATGGAAATGACCGGCGAGCCGATGGACCTGCTGCGGCGAACCATGGCCGGTTATGCGAAGCACGCCAACCTTGCCGGCGCGCTGATCGTCGGCCTGGGTTGCGAGCGCAACCAGTTGAAAGGGTTGATGAAGGAAGAGAACCTCGAAGTCAGTCCGCGGATGAAAACCTTCGTGATGCAGGAATCCGGCGGCACCCGCAAGACCATCGAGGCGGGCATCGCGGCGCTGAAGGAAATGCTGCCCGAAGCCAACAAGGTCATGCGCCAGCGCGTGCCGGCCAGCCATCTGATGATGGGCCTGCAGTGCGGCGGCTCGGATGGATTCTCGTCGATCACCGCCAATCCGGCGCTGGGGGCGGCGATGGATATTCTGGCGCGCCACGGCGGCACCTTCATCCTGTCGGAGACGCCGGAAATCTACGGCGTCGAGCACACGCTGACGCGCCGCGCGCGCAGCCGCGAAGTGGGCGAAAAGCTGATCGAGCGTATTCGCTGGTGGAAAGATGTTTATACAGTCGGCCGCGATACCCAGATCAACGGCGTGGTCAGCCCCGGCAACCAGCACGGGGGCCTGGCGAACATATTCGAGAAATCACTGGGCTCGTCGATGAAGGGCGGCACCGGGCCGCTGAACGCGGTGTACCGTTATGCCGAGCCGGTGACGGAGAAGGGCTTTGTGTTCATGGATACGCCGGGCTTTGATCCGACGTCCGCCACCGGCCAGATTGCCGGCGGCGCCAACATGATCATGTTCACCACCGGCCGCGGCTCGATGTTCGGCGCCAAGCCGGTGCCGTCGATCAAGCTGGCGACCAATACCCCCATGTTCAACCGTCTGACCGAGGACATGGATATCAACTGCGGCGAGATC
>JANNUE010000340.1:0-5874 GCA_031394895.1 Betaproteobacteria bacterium | reverse complement strand
CACCGATCGCGCTGTATTACATGCAGGGCCTCAACATGACGTCGGCCCACGGCCACGCCGCACTATTTGGCGTCTATGGCATGCTGGGTATTGGCCTGCTGCTGTTTTGCCTGCGTGGCCTGTCCGATCGTGCCGCCTGGTCTGACAGACTGCTGGCGCCGATGTTCTGGTCGCTCAACATCGGGCTGGCGATGATGGTGTTCCTGTCGCTGGTGCCCGGCGGCATCTACCAGGCTTGGGCCAGCATCAGCAAGGGCATGTGGTTCGCCCGTTCGCCCGAAGTGATTCATTCACCTTTTATGGAAGCGCTGGTGTGGATGCGCGTGCCGGGCGACCTGGTGTTCACCGTCGGCGTCTTGTGCCTGGCCGTGTTTGCACTGCGCCTGCTCGGTGGCGGTCGCCGCAAGCCGGTGAGCGCACTCGCTGCGCCGCTGGCCAGCAAGTCCTGAGGCAGCAATTCTCTTAACCGTCGGTCATGCGGGTCGGCTCACACCGGCCCGCATGACCCCCAACCTGGAAGACTTACCATGACACACACTTGTTCCCTGCCTGTGATCGCCGAAGGCGTTTACCCGTTTGATGCCCGTGGCGTCGCCAAGCGGTTTCGTCACGCTGCCATCTTCGGCGCGCTCGATGCGCTGCAGCGCGGCGAGACCATGCGCTTTTGCAATGATCACGATCCACTGCCGTTGCTGGCGCAAATCAATGCGCGTTATGAAGAACGGGTCAGCATTGCCTATGTATCACGAGTGCCCGGCGAAATCGTGATCGACTTTGTGCTCAGCGCATAAGTCGGTAAGGCGCCAGTGCCTGGCGCCTGTTACGGTTTGCAAGGTTTGCGCGACCAGACACGCTCGTGCTTACATGCGCTCACACTTGATTTGCAGGAGTTACACCATACGTTCGCTAGTGGACGCAACTGGCGCATCGGCTGAGCAATACTGATTTTCCCTAACGGTCCAACCGTCAGAGACTTTTCCAACTAAGCATGAAGGAATCAGTATGCAACGAAGTAAAGCCTATTTCTCCCTGGGTCTCATCAGCGCCGCTGTTGTCGCCCTGACCGCTTGTGGCGGCGGCGGTAGCGCCGCACCGGCAAGCACAGCACTCAGCACGACCGTGATGGACGGCCTGATACAAAACGCGCTGGTCTGCGTTGATGCCAACAACAATGGGGCCTGTGATGTCGGTGAAGTTCAGGGGCGCACCGATGCCCAGGGCCGCGTGACACTCATGGTGCCGACGGCCGACTTTGCCACGGCCAAACTGGTGGCGATGATTGGCACAGACGCGATCGACGCCGACAGTGGTCCGGTCACCACCGCTTACACGCTGACTGCCCCGGCCGGCAAACATCTGGTCATGAGCCCACTGACGACTCTGGTGCAAGCCAAAATCGCCGCCGATCTGGCCGCCGGCACGGTCACCAGCGTCGAAGCTGCGCAGGCTTACGTCCAGGCTGCGCTGGGGCTGAAGGCGTCGGTATTTGACAACTTTGTCGAGGCCCGCGGTAACAGCGCCGACCACCGACGCGCCGGCGAAATGGCCCGCAGTCTGGCCGTGGCGGCCCAGGCATCCAGATGCCACCCGAACGACGATGATGATGACGACAACGAAACCGAGGAGGAGAAAGAAGCGGAGCACCAGAATGAGTCGCGCATCCACGTTGGACTGCTCGGCAAGCTGGACGAAATCAAGTCGCTCGACTTCAGCCAATCGAGCTGCGCTGCCGGATTTGGCAAGGCTTGCGACGACTTCATCAAGACCAAAGTGACCGTTGTCGCGCTGGCCAGTTGCGTCCCACCGCCACCGCCACCGCCACCGCCACCGCCACCGCCACCGCCGCCGCCACCGCCGCCGCCACCGCCGCCGCCTGGTCCGGACGCGTTGGCCGGCAAAGTGTCGTACACGGCAAATTGCAGCGGCTGCCACGGGACTGACCCGACGCTCAACAGGGCCAACATCCTGGCCGGCGTGAATTCGCCGAGCACGATCCTGGCTGCCATCGCGGCCAACCGTGGCGGCATGAGCTTCCTGTCCGGCACTATTGGCGCCACGCAGGCTGCCAACATCGGAGCCTACCTGGCGACACCTGGCATCTGATCGTTGATCAGCCTGAAGAAGCCGGTCTGACACACCGGCTTTTTTTACGCAACGGCCCGCGGGCAATGCGCCGCAAGCGCGTACCGCCAGCGCCCGCCGGCGGGCTAAACTCGTCTCTTTCAACTGCGGATTGCCCGACCATGATCTTTGTCACCGGCGGCGCCGGTTATATCGGCTCCCACACTTGCGTCGAGCTGCTCAACGCAGGGCATCAAGTCACGGTCTTTGACAACTTCTGCAACAGCCAGCCTGAATCGCTGCGGCGCGTGGAGCGCATCACCGGAAAGAAGCTGACACTGGTGCAGGGGGACGTGCGCGATGCTGCGGCACTGCAGTCGGCCCTGCGCGCCAGTGGCGCCAGCGCCGTGATCCACTTTGCCGGTCTCAAGGCCGTTGGCGAGTCGATGCAAGACCCGCTCGCCTACTACGACAGCAATGTAGTCGGCACGCTGCGGCTGCTGCACGCGATGCAGCAATGCGGGCTCGACACACTGGTGTTCAGTTCCTCGGCCACCGTTTATGGCGACCCGCACTACCTGCCGCTGACCGAGTCGCACCCACTGGTGGCAACCAACCCGTATGGCCAGACCAAATTGGTGATTGAAGAAATGCTGCGCGACCTGTACCGCAGCGAGCCAGCCTGGCGCATCAGCATCCTGCGTTATTTCAACCCGGTCGGCGCGCATGCCAGCGGCCTGATCGGTGAAGACCCGCAGGGCGTGCCCAACAACCTGCTGCCGTTTGTGGCCCAGGTAGCGGTCGGGCGCCGGCCGTTCCTCAATGTGTGGGGCGACGACTACGCGACACCGGACGGCACTGGTGTGCGTGACTACATTCATGTGGTGGACCTGGCGCTCGGGCACCTCAAGGCACTGGAGCGCCTGCGCGAGCACGGGCAGTGCCAGGCCATCAACCTGGGCACCGGCGTGGGCTACAGCGTGCTCGAGATGGTGCGCGCGTTTGAGCACGCCAGCGGCAAGCCGGTCCCTTACCAGGTGGCACCGCGCCGCGCTGGCGACATCGCCGCCTGCTACGCCGACCCGTCACAGGCGCTGGCGCTGCTCGGATGGCGCGCCGAGCGTGGGCTGCAAGCCATGTGCGACGACGCCTGGCGCTGGCAAAGCGCCAACCCGAACGGCTATGCGATGATGTGAATTGCAACAAGACAGGAAGCAGGACCATGAGAAGAAATAAACGCGGGGCGAACCATGGCTAAGGGCATGATTCTGGCGGCCGGGCAAGGCACCCGGGTGCGCCCACTGACGCGTGACCTGCCCAAACCGATGGTGCCGATTCTGGGCAAGCCAGTGATGGAATACCTGATTGAACATCTGGCGCGCCACGGCATTACCGAGATCATGGTCAACGTCGCGTGGCATCACCAGAAGATTGAAGAGTATTTTGGCGACGGCAGTCGCTGGGGCGTGCAAATCGGTTACTCGTACGAAGGTGTGCGCGACCACGGCGACATCCTGCCGCGTCCGATGGGTTCAGCCGGCGGCATGCGCCGCATCCAGGACTTCGGCGGCTTCTTTGATGAGACCACTCTGGTGCTGTGCGGCGACGCGCTGATCGACCTCGACATTACCGCAGCGCTGGCCGAGCACGCGGCGAAGAACGCGATTGCCAGCGTCGTGGCAGTCGATGTGCCACTGGCCGAAGTGGAGAACTACGGCATCGTGGTGGCAGGCCCAGACGGACACATTCAGTCGTTTCAGGAAAAACCGAAGCCCAAACAAGCCAAGTCCACCCTGGCCAGCTCCGGCATCTACATCTTTGAGCCGGCGGTGCTGGCACTCATACCACCGAACACGGTCTATGACATTGGCTCGCAGTTGTTTCCGGAACTGGTCAAGCGCGATCTGCAGTTCTTTGTGCAGAACCGCCCGTTCCACTGGATCGACATTGGCCGCGTCAGCGATTACTGGTCGGTGTTGCAGCGCGTGCTGCGCGGCGAAGTGGCCGATATGAAGATGCCGGGGCGCGAGGTCAAGCCCGGCATCTGGGTCGGTCTGAACACCAGCGTTGCGTGGGACGAGGTCAAGATCGAAGGACCGGCCTATATTGGCTCGGGCGTGCGCATCGAGCCCGGCGTGACGATTACCGGCCCGGCCTGGATCGGGCACGGCAGCCATATCCGCACCGGCGCCAAAGTGGTCCGCAGCATTTTGTTCGAGTACACCCGCATCGCCGCCGACATGCGATTTAGCGAGATGATTGTTTCGCCCGAGTACTGCGTTGACCGCCACGGCGAAACGCTGTACCGCGGCGACGACACATCGCAGTTGCGCTGGGGTGACGCCAGGGCCTGAGCGGCTGCGACCCGGCGCGCAGTGCGCGCAGGCGCCACCCGTGCGACAGCCAAGGGGCGGGATAATCGCCTGTTATGGCACTTATTACCTTCCTTAACGCACAACTCGCTTATGGCCACGTGGCCCTGCTGGATCACACCGACTTTGCGCTTGAATCGAACGAGCGCGTAGGCCTGATCGGGCGCAACGGCACTGGCAAATCGTCGTTTCTTAAAATCCTGGCCGCCCTGGAAACAGCCGACGACGGCACGCTGCAGTTGCAACAAAACCTGCGGCTGGCCTATGTGGCGCAGGAACCGGTGCTGGACCAGGACGCCACCGTCTTCGTCGCGGCCAGCGCCGGGCTGGCCGGTGTCATTGACCTGATCGACCAGTACTGCCAGGGCGTGGGCGACCTGGACGCGCTGCAGAGCGCGATCGAAGCGCAGGACGGCTGGAACTGGGAGCAGCGCGTCACCGAGACGCTGCACCGGCTGCACCTGAATGAGTCGGCCGTGGTCGGCACGCTGTCGGGCGGCACCAAAAAAAGGGTGGCACTGGCGCAGGCACTGGTGGCGCAACCGGACGTGCTGCTACTCGACGAGCCGACCAACCACCTGGATCTGGACTCGATCGAATGGCTGGAAGACCTGCTGATCGGCTTCAAGGGCAGCGTCGTCGCGATCACGCACGACCGCACTTTTCTGGACCGGGTGGCCACGCGCATCGTCGAACTGGATCGCGGAATATTGCGCTCGTACGACGGCAATTTTGCCCAGTACCTGCTGCTCAAGGAAGAGCAACTGGCGCAGGAACTGGTCATCAGCGCGAAAGCCGACAAGCTGCTGGCGCAGGAAGAAATCTGGATCCGCAAGGGCGTCGAGGCGCGGCGCACGCGCAGCCAAAGCCGCATCGTCCGGCTGGAGAAACTGCGCGCCAGCCGCGCCGCGCATCGCGACGCGGTCGGCAAGGTGCGCATGGACGTGGCGTCGGGCGCGCTCGGCGGCAAGCTGGTGGCAGAGCTGACACTGGCCAGCAAGTCGTTTGGCAACAAGCTCATCATCAAGGATTTTTCTGCGACCGTGCTGCGCGGCGACAAGATCGGGCTGATCGGGCCCAACGGCGCCGGCAAGACGACGCTGCTCAAGCTGATTCTGGGCGAGCTGCAGAGCGACGCCGGCAAGGTGCGCCAGGGCGCCAACTTGCAGGTTGCCTACTTCGACCAGATGCGCAACGCACTGGACCTGGATGCGACGCTGGAAGTCTTCATCAGTCCGGGCAGCGAGTGGATAGAGATCGGCAACCAGCGCAAGCACGTCAAGAGCTACCTCGGCGACTTTTTGTTTTCTCCGGCGCGCGCCAACTCGCCGGTGCGGTCCTTGAGCGGTGGCGAGCGCAACCGGTTGCTGTTGGCGCGGCTGTTTGCCCGCCCGGCCAATGTGCTGGTGCTGGACGAACCGACCAACGACCTGGACATCGA
>JANNUE010000333.1:0-1565 GCA_031394895.1 Betaproteobacteria bacterium | reverse complement strand
GACAGGTAAACGCAACGGGGCGGAAGCCTTCGTACCGGGGCGTCTTCGAGATTGCCGGTTAGGCCGATCAGGAGGTCAGTCGATGAAACAGGAAGCACCGGGCGCGGCGCAGGCAGTCGCTCCGGGAACGTTCATGCTGCTGGCGCGCCAGCACCGGCTCTGGGTTTGGGGCCTGTTGGCGCTGGTCTTGATGGGCTGGACGTTCCTCGCCTGGACGGTCCTCGACATGGGGCATCCGCTGGTGCAGTTGATGATGCCAATGTCCGCGCGCTGGAGCATGGCCAGCGCCGCGGCAATCCTGGCGATGTGGGCCATCATGTTGGCGGCGATGATGTTGCCCTCGGCGCTGCCGATGCTGCTGCAGTTCGTCGACCTGGCGCGGCGCAACGGCGAGGCAGCGCGCGGCCGGGCATTCGTCGGCGCCTACCTGCTGGTCTGGCTGGTGTTCAGCATGGCGGCGACCGCGCTGCAATGGTGTCTGCAGGCCTCGGGCTGGACCGATCCGATGGCAGCCAGCCGCTCGGCGTGGCTGACCGCAGCCCTGCTGCTGCTGGCCGGCATCTACCAGTTCTCGCCGCTCAAGCAGGCTTGCCTGGCGCGCTGCCGCACGCCCATCGGATTCCTGCTCGGCGAGTGGCGCCCCGGCGTGCGTGGCGCGCTCGTCATGGGGATCCGCCACGGGCTGTTTTGCCTGGGTTGCTGCTGGGCATTGATGGCGCTACTGTTCGTCGGCGGCGTCATGAACCTTGCCTGGGTCGCGGCGCTGGCGATTGTCGTCGCGCTCGAGAAACTGCTGCCGCGCGGTGCGCAGCTGGCCGCAGTGATGGGCCTGGTCCTGATCGGCGCCGGCGTATTCAGGCTGCTGGCGCTGCTGCGTTGACCGGCCGCGCAATGCCAACCCTGCGTCGATCGCATATGGCCGGACTTGACGTCACCACACTGCTCCAGAACACTCAACCCTGGCGCGAAACCGCCGACCCGCAATACCCATGAACGACCCGTTTCACCTGCAGCGTTTCGTCGCCGCCCAGGAGCCGGTCTACGGCCAGGTGTGCGCGGAACTGGCCGCCGGCGCAAAGACCGGCCACTGGATGTGGTTCGTGTTTCCTCAGTTGCAGGGCCTGGGTCGCAGCACGATGGCAATCAGGTATAGCATCACGTCCAAGGAAGAGGCGCAGGGCTATTGGCATCACGATGTTCTCGGACCCCGGCTGAAGGAATGCGTCGAACTGGTGCTGGCGGTCAAGGGCAAGACTGCGTTTCAGATCTTCGGGACGCCGGACGAACTCAAGTTCCGATCGTCAATGACGTTGTTTGCGCAAGCAGTTCCCGATGAGCCTATGTTCAAGCGCCCGCTGGCCAAGTATTTCGATGGGCGAGATGATCCGAGAACCATGGAGTTGCTGGCGCGGCCGTGAGCGATTGCGAGTTGTAACCAGCGCGGTGGCAGCACAAAGATGGAGCCAAGCTCCAACGGCTCCAACGCAGCGTAAAGAGTCGTTCGCCATGGACAACTGCCCGGCCTAGTGCTACTCTCGCGGCTGTAGATTTCGAGAGTTGTTCTC
>JANNUE010000329.1:0-4851 GCA_031394895.1 Betaproteobacteria bacterium | reverse complement strand
CACCGATCTACCAACTGGAAGAACCAGCGCGTCGATAGCGTCAGCGCTCCACTTGGCGATGGCGGCATCAACGTCTTCTGGTTGGCCAGCCTCGATGATGCGGACCTCAAGTCCGAGCTGCTGCGCAGCGCCCCGAAATTGCAGGAAAGCATGTTCCATTTCTTCCCGCAAGGAGAAAGGCGGGACCTGGGACCAAATAACACCGACACGTCTGATGCTGGGTTTGGCATCGCGCAACAACTGCAGATACTTTCCAAAGACGGCAGAGTCGCCATACATTGTTATTCCAGTAACGCTCCGACCTGGGTGTGCCAGGCTATCTACAACCCCAGCTTGGATCGGCAGCCCTCCCCCCCACAACACCACTGGCGTGGTCGGTATCATTTTCTGGAACGCCCGAGCACCATTGGTGGCCCCCGCAACGATCAGGTCGGGCTTTTCGTCAACCGCACGCTTGAACAAGACGTCCCAGGGCTGGCCATACTGCAGTCCTGCTCGGACCAGTACAAAATCAGTTCCTTCGACTCGCCCCGCCTCGCGCAGCGTGTCAATCAAGGTTTTGAGCGCTGTTGGTCCCAAGGCGTCTGGCACCAGCGCGATGCGATAGGGCTTGCCGTCCTTGCGTGGCTGTGCAGGCACCCTCAGTGACAATCCACTAGTGCCGAGAGCCAGCGACACAAGAACGGCATCACGTCTATTCATCGGACCGCCTTTCGTCGTGAACCAACGCAAGCTATGGGACCAGAGGGCGCGAAGCCCGGTGAATCCAAGGTGGAATCAGTTTATCCCTGAACACCCGTTTTGTGCAGCATTGCTGTCGTAGGCGGCGGATCGGCGAAAGTCGGCAATCAGCCTATTGCTGTCATACGTTGACGCCCTTGGTTTCCGTGACTGGTTCCTTTTGGTGTACTTCAACGCTACCAGCCAACAACGCTCTGAGAGAGGTTCGATAAATATCTTTACCCATTCAAATCGAACTGATAATATGCGAACTATCTAAAACGAACTGGAGTCGGTTTGTGTTTGTTCGCGCATACCTCAGAGCATCTACCCTGGAACAGGACGCGCAGCGGGCACGTGCGGCCCTTGACTCGTTCGCCGCCGAGCGTGGCTTGACCGTCGCAGCCTACTACGCCGAGAACGAATCGGGAGCCAGCCTCAAGCGGCCCGAACTGTTCCGCCTGCTCGGTGAGAGTCAGCCGGGCGATGTGCTTCTGATCGAACAGGTAGACCGCCTGTCCCGACTCAACGGCGAAGACTGGCAGACGTTGAAGGCGAAGATTCTGAAGAAACGCGTGCGTGTGGTGGCGCTCGACCTGCCCACGTCCTGGCAGCTTGCAACGCCCGGTGACGAGATGACCCAGCGTATGCTTGAAGCACTGAATGGCATGATGCTGGACATGTTGGCCGCGATTGCCCGCAAGGACTATGAAGACCGCAGGAGACGCACCGCCGAGGGTATCGCCAAGGCAAGAGTCGAGGGCAAGTACCGTGGGCGACCGGAGAACATGGAGCGCAACGCGGCCCTGATCACCATGCTCAAGCTCAAGGCGCGGTGGTCTGAAATCTGCGCCGCTACCGGTGCATCACGATCAACGCTCAGTCGATTGACCAAAGCCATGGCGACCCAGTCGTAGACGGCGCATAGAGTTTGATCAGCGCGGTCAGAGAAGTTACCTTGAACAAGCCCAGCGCTCACGGCCCTAATCGCGCCACTGCCCTCGCGCAGTACCGCCGACGCGCCGGCACCTACGACTTTGAACTGGCCTTGTTTGAGCCGATCCGGCGCGACGCAATCGCGCGGCTGGAACTGCAGCAAGGCGACACCGTGTTGGACGTGGTTTGCGGCTGGCTTGAGCTTTGCACCGATGCACCAGGCTATTGGCGCCAAGGGCAAGATCATCGGCATCGAGCAGTCCCCCGAGATGATCGCCAAGGCCCGCGCGCGGATCGAGCAGAACCACTTGGGCAAGATCACGCTGGTGAACTCGCCGGTCGAGACTGCCCGGCGACCCCTCAGCGGTCGGTTGGTTGTCGTCGCGGCTGACTGCAATGCAGCGTTGGACGAAACCGCTGTCGCGGTAGGCTCCGAGCGGGCCGGTGGGATTTACGTTACGTGCGTGTGTGCCTATGTTGTGAACCGAGGCGATTGGCCTCGTTCAACACAGGAGCACCACCATGGATACGTCCAAGCCAAACATTTCGTCGCTGCGTCAACGCATGGTTGAGGACATGCGGATGCGCAAGCTCGCTCCCAAGACGCAGGCGGCCTACATCCGAGCGGTTCGCAAGTTTGCCAAGTACCTGGGCCGATCGCCCGACACGGCCACCGACGAGGATCTGCGCCGCTTCCAGTTGCATCTGGTGGATCAGGGCGCATCGCCCATCACCCTGAATGCCACGATCGTGGGCTTGAACTTTCTCTTCGAGGTCAGCTTGGGTCGCCCCGAGCTCATGGCCAAGATGCAGTCGGTGCGGGTACCGCACAAGCTTCCCGTGATTTTGAACAAGGACGAGGTTACAAGGCTGATTGCCTGCGTCGGGCACATCAAGCACCAGACGGCGCTGTCGCTGGCCTATGGCACAGGGTTGCGCGTGGGTGAGGTCGTCGCGCTCAAGGTCGGCGACATTGACAGCAAACGAATGACGCTGCGCGTGGAACAGGGCAAGGGCCGCAAGGACCGTTACGTCATGCTCTCGCCGGTGCTGCTGGAGCGCCTGCGGGTGTGGTGGCGTGTGGCACGCGCCCAGGGCAAGATGCTCGACGGTGGCTGGCTGTTTCCGGGCCTGGACCCGCTGCAGTCGCTCGGAACCCGCCAGCTCAACCGGGCCATTCACGATGCCGCGGCCGTGGCCAAGATCGACAAGCGCGTCTCCATGCACACGCTGCGTCACAGCTTTGCCACGCACTTGCTCGAACAGAAGGTGGACATCCGGGTGATCCAGGTCTTGCTGGGGCACCAGCGACTGGACACCACCGCACACTACGTGCAGGTGGCCACCGATCTCCTGCGTGAAGTGATCAGCCCGCTGGAGATATTGCGACCTGAGTAGGCCACCTCCATGGGGCCTTGCGCCCTGGAGGTTGCGGACATCTTCCGCGCCCATGGGCCTGCCTGGCGGCTGGCCCAGCGCTCGCACCTGAGCCTGGGTCAGCTCAAGGTCATGACAGCCATCGAACAGTGCCGCACCGCGGCACTGGGGGGACACCTGTTGCACTGTCCGGGCTGCGAGCACGACCAGGTGGCATACAACTCCTGCCGTAACCGGCACTGCCCCAAGTGCCAGGCCAACGCGGCCAAGCGCTGGCTCGAAGCGCGCCAGGCTGATCTTCTGCCGGTGGACTACTACCACGTGGTCTTCACACTGCCCGCACCCATCAGCGACATTGCCTATTACAACAAGGCGGTGGTCTATGGCCTGCTGTTCGAGATCGCCGCCGAGGTCTTGGGCACGATTGCAGCGGACCCCAAACATCTTGGCGCCCAGATCGGCATGACCCTGGTCCTGCATACCTGGGGATCGGCGCTGACACATCACCCCCACGTGCATGGCATCGTTCCCGGCGGGGGCCTCTCGCCCGACGGCCAGCGCTGGGTTTCCTGCAAGCGCGGGTTCTTCCTGTCCGTGCGTGTGCTCTCGCGTTTGTTCCGCCGTCGGTTTCTCGAAGAGCTCGAAGGCGCCCACCGCGCCGGCAAGTTGCAGTTCTTTGGCCAGTACACCGATCTTGCCGATGCGCGGGTCTTTGCCAGATGGCTGGCGCCGGTGCGCAAATGTGAATGGGTGGTCTACGCCAAACGGCCGTTTGCCGGACCGCAGGCGGTGTTGGCTTATCTGTCGCGCTATACGCACCGGGTGGCGATCGCCAACTCACGATTGATCGCCCTGGACGAGCGTGGCGTGACGTTCCGCTGGAAGGACTACCGTGACAAGGGCAACACGCGCCACAAGACGATGACGCTCACGCCCGAGGAGTTCATGCGCCGCTTTCTGCTGCATGTGCTGCCCGCAGGGTTTCACCGCATTCGCCACTTTGGCCTGATCGCCAACAACGGTCGCAGGGAGAAACTTGCGCTGGCGCGCGAGCTTCTGCATGTTGAACCTACCGCAGTAGCCGAATCCGAATCTGCCGGTGTGTCCTGTGAACTCGTGCGGCCAAGCTTCGTTTGCGCGCACTGTGGCGGGCAACTGATCATCCTTCAAACGTTTGTGCGCGGCCAGTCGATTCGCGCGCCACCACCGAGGCCAGGCGACCCATGACGCCGCGCAAATCCTGGCGACGAAACCTTCGACTGACTTTGCTTTGCATCGACTCAGATGGGGAAGCTTTGGCGGCAACGCGTGATAAGTGCTTTGCCGCGCCCCAGCGCCCCTCAAGCCATCGGCATTTGCCACGTTGCAATTGCCACACCTGCGGCATCAAAGCCGGTGTGCCGTGCCACGCACGTCATACGGCACATCCCAGCAAGTTCAAATCGCCATAGCTGGCCCCGCGGTTTCCTCCCTCGAGGTTTGTACGACGTCCGCCCTTCGTGGTCATTGGGTTGTCACTGGCATGCCTGCGCGGGCGGGCATCCTACAAACCTTAACGTAAAGAGTCGCCCACCAGTGCCCGCAATACGTCAGCCCAATTGCGTGAGGTAAGTGCCGGTCACCCGCCGTTCGTTTTCGCCAGCAAACGACCCCTATCGGCTATACGGCGGCTGAGATTGCTCGCCCGACAGCCGCCATTCGCAGCATCACCGCGACAGCGCTGCCACGTAAGTATTCGTTCGACGCCAGCCAGCAGCTTTCGCCCTGAATCCATGGGCTGAACGCGCCTGAGGCGCCTTTCGCGGGCGGGAATGTCCG
>JANNUE010000322.1:0-2067 GCA_031394895.1 Betaproteobacteria bacterium | reverse complement strand
GGGCGCAGGAGCCCACGGCCGAGCAGATCGAGCCGCGCGCCTTCGGCTACCAGGTGGGTGAGGTGCTGCAGCGGCGCGTGCGGCTGCAGTGGCCCGAGGGCCTGGCGCCCGACCTGGCCTCGCTGCCGCAGGCGCGCCGCCCCGGCCAGGCGCTGGAGCTGCGTGCGGTGCAACTGGTGGGGCGCGAACTGCGCCTGGACTACCAGGTCTTCCTGGCGCCCACGGAAGTGCGCACGCTGGAGATCGCGCCGATGCAGCTGCGCTTTGCCGGCCCGGCGGGTGAACGCTTCCTGCGCATCGACGCCTGGCCGGTGACGGTGGCGCCATTGGTGCCGCTGGAGGTGTCGCCGCGCCAGGGCCTGGGTGAGCTGCGGCCCGACGCGCCGCCGCCGCCCATCCCCACGCAGGCTCGGATGCAGCGCCTGGCGCTGGTGGGCGCGGCCCTGGCACTGCTGGTGCTGGGGCTGCTGCACCTGTGGGTGGGCCTGCCCTGGTGGGGGCGGCGCCAGCGGCCCTTTGCCCAAGCCTGGCGCGCGCTGCGGCCGTTGCCGGCGGCGCCCACGCCGGCGCAGTGGCGCACCGCCCTGCAGGCACTGCACCAGGCGCTGAACGCCAGCGCGGGCCAGGTGCTGTTCGAGGCCGGCCTGCCGGCCTTCGTGGCCGCGCACCCGCGCTTTGCGCCGCAGCAGGCGGCGCTGGCCGAGTTCTTCAAACGATCGCACGATGAGTTCTTTGCCGAGCGCGCCCCGGGCCCCGACCAGCCCTGGCTGCGCGCGCTGTGCCGCGCCTGCCGCGACGCCGAGCGGGGTGGCGCTTGAGCTTCGATGCGCCCTGGTGCCTGTTGCTGCTGCCGCTGGCACTGCTGCCCCTGCGCGCCGGGGCCGGCACGGCCATGGCCAACACCTGGCTGGTGCAGCAGCCGCACGACTGGCCGTCGGACCTGCTGCTGTGGCTGCTGCGTGCCGCCGCGGTGCTGGCCATCGCGGCGCTGGTGCTCGGCCTGGCCGGCCCCTACCGGCCCGAGGTGCAGGTGGAACGCGTGGGCCGCGGCGCCGAGATCGTGCTGGTGCTCGACCGCAGCCGCAGCATGGACCAGGGCTTTGCCGGCGCGCGCCCGGCCACCGCGGTGGCCGGCACCGGGCCCGAGGCGCTGGACTACTACTCGAGGCTGCGCGCCAGCGAGGCGCGCGAATCCAAGGGCAAGGTGGCGCGGCAAATGCTGTCGGCCTTTGCGCAGCAGCGGCCGCAAGACCGCTTTGGCATGGTCGTTTTCAGCAGCCTGCCCATGCGCGTGCTCGGCTTCACGCACAAGCCCGACATCGTGCAGGCGGCCATCAACGCCGGCAACATCGGCCGCGGCCTGTCCGAGACCAACATCGCGCTGGCGCTGCAGGCGGCGCTGGGCTTCTTCGAGGACCGGCCCTACACCGGCTCGCGCATCGTGCTGCTGGTGTCCGACGGTGGCGACCGCCTCGACGTGGATGCGCGCGAGCACATCACGCAGCAGGCGCGCAAGCTGCGCGTGGCCTTCTACTGGATCTACATCCGCTCGCCGCGCAGCCCCGGGCTGATGCTCGGGCAGGACCAGGCCCCCGGCGACGCCGACGCGGTGCCCGAGTACTTTCTGCACCGCTTCTTCGAATCGCTGCAGGTGCCTTACCGCGCCTACGAGGCCGACAACCCCGAGGCGCTGGAGAAGGCCATCGCCGATCTCAACCGGCTCGAGAACCTGCCCATCAGCTACCTCGACACCCTGCCGCGGCGCGACCTGGCGGCCTGGGCCTATGCAGCGGCGCTGGCGGCGGTGCTGCTGCTGCTGGCGGCGCAGTGGGCGGAGATCCGGCGATGAGCGCCCGGCCACGCCGCATCGCGCGCACGCTGCTGGCGCTGGCGGCCCTGCTGCTGGTGGCGGCCGCTGGGGATGCGTTGCTGTGGCGGCGCGACGTGGGCCTGAACGCGCTCATCGCCGCCGGCACGCCGCCGGCCGAGGGCGATGCGCCCGCGCTGCGCTTCGCGCGCGCCCACGCGCAGGCCGCCAGCGGCGCCACCGAGGCCGCGCTCAACGCC
>JANNUE010000313.1:0-1842 GCA_031394895.1 Betaproteobacteria bacterium | reverse complement strand
CTTCACGCAACTGCTCATCGACGGCCAGCGCATGCCGCCGGGCTTCAGCCTGGAAAGCCTGACGCCCGAACAGGTCGAGCGCATCGAGATCCTGCGCGCGCCCACCGCCGAGACCGGCGCGCGCGCCATCGCCGGCACCATCAACATCATCACGCGCGAAGGTTTCAAAGTCAGGCTCAACGACCTGCGGCTGGGCTTCGGGTACGAAAACGGCCAAGTCTCGCCGGGCATCAACTGGAGCCACAACGATACGAGCGGGCCGCTGACGTATACCGTCAACGCCAGCGTTTTCCGGCCGCGGCGCGAGAGCACCGGCAGCAGCCGGACCACTGTGGATACCGGCGAAGGCAGCAACGTGCTCGAAGATCGCAGCGGGCGCTCGCATACGCTGGAGCGCCGCTTCGGCACCAACCTCGGCGGCCGCCTGCAGTGGCGGCTCAATGAACTCAACGATTCGCTGACGCTCATGCCCTCGATCTTTCACACCGAGGCCCACAGCGACGCCGCATTCAGCCGGACGCAAAACCTTTCGCGCCCCGGCATCACGCCCGACTTCTACGATACCGCCGCCACCGTCGGTGACAGCCGTTTCACGAATGCGCGCCTGGGCCTAATGTGGCGCCAGCGCCTGGGCGCCGTGCGCCTGGAAGCCAATGGCAACGGCGGCAGCTGGCGTTCAAGAAGCGACAGCACGCGCGATGAATTCAGGACCGGCGTTCCCGCGCCCTGGCTGACCTTCACCGACCAGGCCCGCACGGGGGAGAAGTCGCTCAACCTCACGCTCAAGGCCAGCGGCGTGGCCGGCGCAGGCGGGGCCGGCGACGGCGCCTCGCCGCCGGAGCACAGCCTGGTGAGCGGCGCCGAGATCGAGGGCGTCAATCGCGACGAGACCCGCATCTCGGTGCCCGACCTGGCCGTCTTCGGCGACAACCTCAAGGCCAGCACCTTGCGTCTGGCGGCTTACGCCCAGGATGAGTGGCAACTGAACCCCAACTGGGGCCTGCATGCCGGCCTGCGCTGGGAAGGCATCACGACACGCGGCGACACCGGCCAGGGTGAACGGCCGAGCAACCGCAGCAGCGTGTGGACGCCGCTGCTGCACGCGGTGTGGAAGCCCGACCCGAAGAGCCGCGACCAGGTGCGCATGAGCCTGACGCGCAGCTACCGCAGCCCGCCGCTGGGGGCGCTGATCGCGCGGCCGACGATCAGCCGCACGCTCCCGATCTGCGTGCCACCCGCGACCGACGCAGCCACCTGCCAGCAACAGGAGAACAGCGAGAGCTATCCCGACAGCGCCGGCAACCCGAGCCTCAAGCCCGAACTGGCCACCGGCATCGACCTGGCGGTGGAACGCTACCTGGAAGGCGGCGGCGTGCTCAGTGCCAACCTCTTCCACCGCAACATCCGCAACCTGATCCGCGGCCAGGTCGACGTGGAGACCGTGCCCTGGAGCACGCAGCGCCGCTACGTGCGCCGCCAGCGCAATATCGGCGACGCCACCACCACCGGCATTGAACTCGAAGCCAAGTTCCGCCTTGACCAAGTCTTCACTGGCGCGCCGGGCGTGGAGCTGAAGTCGAACCTCAGCGTCTACAGCAGCCGCGTCAACGGCGTGCCCGGCCCCGACAACCGCCTGGATCAGCAGGCCAAGGCCACCGGCAACATCGGCGCCGACTACCGCCTGCGCGGCGTGCCACTCACTTTGGGCGGCACTCTGAATTGGGTGCCCGGCTACACCACGCGCCTGGACGTGGACCAGACCACCAGCGTCAGCACCAAGCAGGTGTGGGACGTGTTCGCGCTGTGGACCCTCAACCCGAGCACAGGCCTGCGCCTGCTGGC
>JANNUE010000263.1:0-4960 GCA_031394895.1 Betaproteobacteria bacterium | reverse complement strand
TCGATGACGCGCCGTGGGGCTTTGCGGTGTCGCACTACGGTCGCTGGGCACATCTGCGCGGCGCCTGGTGCTGGCTGCCGGGGCCGGTGCGCACACGCGCCTTTTACGCGCCAGCATTGGTGGCCTTTGAAGGTGGCAATAACGTCCAGTTCTCCGTCAGCGGCGCGGGCTTGTCCGGCATGGCCTGGTTCGCGCTCGGGCCGCGCGAGATCTATCGTCCGCCCTATGCGATCAGCCAGGACTATTTCCAGCGCATCAACCACCACAACGCGCCGATCCAGCAGGACGTGCTGACACGGCGCTACAACGACAACCGGTTTCGCCCGGAAGAACACGTCAACCGGCGCATCCCTGGCGCCGTCGCGTCGGCGCTGGCCAGCTCGTTTGTAGCGCCGAATGCGGTGCGCCCACTGGCACCGGCCCCTGAGTTCAGGGTACTGCCCCGGCACAAGGTCGAGCCGCAGGCACGCACCGAACAACGTCCCCGGACCGAGCCAGCGCTGCGCCCGCAAGTTGTACAACGGCAGGAACCCATGCCCCGACCAGAGCAACCGGCGCGCCCGCAAGCCGTGCAGCGCCAGGACCCCGTGCCCCGGCCAGAGCAACCGGCGCGCCCGCAAGTCGTGCAGCGCCAGCAACCCGTGCCCCGGCCCGAGCAGCACGGCAACCCGCAGCGTCACCTGCCGGGCGTCGCGGCTGCGCTAGCCGCACCAGCCAAAACGGCTTCGACACCTGCCCCTGCGCAGCGTGGCAAACACGGGCGTGAACCGGACGAACACCCACTCGAAGCGCGCGACTCCAAGCCGGTCAACCAGCGCTGACGTCGAAATCGTTTCCCACCACCGGTGCGCGCTCCCTGGATTGGCGCGCCAGCATGGTCAGCAGCATGACGGTGGCAGTTGAGCCGGCTAGTGCTGGTGACGCTGCCACGATCCGGGCCAGTCCTTCGATCGCCTGCACGCTGACCTGCTGCACGTGGTGTGCCAGCGCCACGACATCGGCGACGCTCACGCGTGCCGCGTCTTCCGGCCGGACCTTCAGATTGGACCAACCGCTGCCCAGGCTGATTTTTGCAAAGACGCCGTTGGCGACGGCCACCAGGGACAGAATTCCCAGCGGTTTGAGCAGATGCTCGATCAGCCGGCTGCGCACCACCGCCGGTGCTTCCTCATAGACCTGGCCGACCAGTTCTGCCACCTGTTTTTCGTTGTTCATCTTGTACCCTCTCGTTAATAGAATGGTGGCACTTTGATGTGTCAAGACAATGACAGCCCGGTAAGAAAAAGTAAACTTTTGCAGCAAGCACGATGGTGACGGACAGCGCAAACGAATTTGTTCAACGACTCGGCCCGGGCCTGATCACCGGCGCCGCCGATGACGACCCGAGCGGCGGGAGAATTTGCCTTTGCCGCATTTGCACTGGGCATCGTTGGCACCGGACTGCTGGCCGTGCCGGTGCTGGCAAGCTCGGCCGCCTACGCGGTGTGCGAGTTGTATGGCTGGAAGGCCGGGCTATCGCGCGGCTTCAATGATGCCAAGGGCTTTTACCTGATCATTGTGGCGGCCACCGGCATCGGCACCCTGATGGGCCACTACACCATTTCGCTGCGCCACCGATGGTTCGGCTGGGCCGCCACCGCCGTGATGGCGGTCGCCGTGCTGGTGATGCTGGTGACCGGCTTTTAAGTCAGGCCAGCGATTTGGCCAGCTTGGCGAAGGTTGACGCAATCGGCACATTCGGCAGCGACCGGCCGAGCTGGCGCTCAATTTGCGTGCGCGAAATGATGCCCCGAATGCGCGGCGGCGACGTACTGGTGGCCGCCTCGCTAACCAGCAGATGTGGCCGGCCGCATTCCTCCAGCGTCGCCACCGCCTGACTGACGCTGGCGTTGCGCAAGCCGGCAAAGTCCACCGCGTCAAGCTCCGACAACCGGCTCATCACGTCCGAGACTGTCAACTCATCGCGCCTGACGTTATGTCGGTGCGCGTGCTGCATTGCCTCTTCACCCTGAATGTCGAGCAACGAGACAATGCCATCGACACACGGCATGTCGGTCACGACAAACAGCAGTCGCACGCCTTGATGGATCATGGTGCGCTCGGCCAGCGCCAGTGTGGCCGCCGGATGGATCGTTGCCGCGCGAACCTGGGTCAGGTCGGTCATCACCAACAGCGCGGGAGAGTCCATCGTGACACTAGCCGGCGCCGGTGGCAGCGCCTGGGCGATGCATACTCCTTCAGGAAACCGGAAAGTGGTAATCTTGTTCGCCATGCGAAGTCTCCTCAAAGTCAGGAATGTCGCAAACAGCCCTCGCCACATGTCAAACAAACTAGCGGGCAACGGCTGGAGAAATGTGAGTATGTTGGAAAGTGTAGAGATAGTAAAGAATTCCGTCTCGGTGATCTTATTTAACCCTACCTAAATGAACGACATCAAAGCACTTGAAAGCGTCGCCACCGGCATGGGGTTGCAACTTCCAAGCATGGCCTATATTCTGGGCGCGCTGCTGTTTGGCCTGATCGGCTTTGGCGTCTATCGCTACGGCAAGAAGACCAGTCGCAAGTACCACAAATGGATCGGCGTTGCGCTGATGCTGTACCCCTACGCCGTGCATGAAACGTGGCTGATGTACGCGGTCGGCACCGCAATGTGCGTGGCGCTGTATTTCGTGCCAGATGCATGACCGGCGCGCCGGCACTGATACCAAGTCGCCTTCGAAAGACAAGAGTTGCGGTGACGGTGTTGGCACGCCAGCGAGCTTGTGTGAGCGACTCCGCGAATGTCCCCCGCACCGGGCTGCGCCCGCTGCGGGGGACATTCGCGGAACTGAGTGCCGTGCCGGAGTGCTCCGGGTTACTGATCGAGCGCTCCGGGTTACCGCCGGAACGCTCCCGCGCCCACAGTGCCCGCTATCTGAATCTTGGAACGCCAAACCGTAAGAGTTGATCGGTACCGGCTAACCGAAGCGAAAGCCCGACACCACCATGGCGCCAAGAAAGCCGGTCTCGTGGTAGAACCGCGTCGCCGGCTCGTGCTCGGCGGCCGCCGCTGCAACCATCAATGGAATCAGATGATCTTCACGCGGATGGCTAGCACGCGCCGCAGGTGCCTGGCTCCAGTGCAGCAGTTGGTCAGCACGTGTGGCCGGGTTGCTCAGGGCGTCGCTGAGCCAGTTGTCAAAGGCCAGTGAATCGGGCGCGACGCTGCCCGGGCGCGGGCGCATATTGTGGTAACTCAGTCCGCTCGCAACGATCAGCACGCCCTGCTCGCGCAGCGGCGCCAGCGCACGCCCGGCGGCCCAATGCGCGACCGGATCGTAGCCAGCCTGCACTGACAACTGCAGCACCGGCATGTCGGCCTGCGGATACATCACCGACATCGGCACAAAGCAGCCGTGATCGAAACCGCGCGTGTCATCCAGCGTGGCGCCAACGCCGGCGTCACGCAGCGCGCTCTGCACTTCGCGCGCCACATCGGGCGCGCCGGGCGCGCCGTAGTTGACGCGGTACGTCTGTTCGGGAAAGCCGCCGTAGTCGTACAGCATTGGTGGCTTCGCGTGGTTCATCACCGTAAAGCCAGCCTCCTCCCAATGTGCCGACACCATCAGCACCGCGCGCGGGCGCTGCGGCAACTGACGCGGGATGTCGCGCAGCGACGCTTCCAGCGCATCGTGGCTGCCACCAAGCTGGTCTTTCATGAACGGCCAGGGGCCGGCGCCATGATTGATGTAGAAGGTTGGCAGTCGCATGTTTTGGCTCCGGTTCAGGTCACTGCTCAATCGGCGCCGCGCCGTGCGTCCAGGCTCAGCGGTCCGGCACCCAGCGCCGAGATCAGGAACATGCCACCGGCGACCGACATGTTCTTCATGAACAGCAGTCGCGCAACCATTTGCTGGTCTGCCGGCGCGCTCCAGTAGGCATGAAACAGCACGCTGGCGGCTAGTGTGAACAGTGCCAGCGCCAGGCCGACCCAACGCACCTGATAACCAACCACCAGCGCCAGACCACCGACCAGTTCGAGCAGGCCCACCAGCACGGCCAGCACCATCGGCGCCGGCAGGCCGCCGCTGGCAATGTAGCCGGCAGTACCCCCAAGGTTGGTCAGTTTGCCAAAGCCGGCAATGATGAACATCAGCGCCAGCAACAGGCGGCCGACCACGGACACATAGGATTTATAGGAATCGTTCATTTTGATTTCTCCAAGTAAAAAAGTTGATTGAAAAGTTTGAATTCAGGCCAGATGGCCATCGCGGAAGTCGCTTACCGCCTGGTAGATTTCGGCCTTGCTGTTCATCACGAACGGTCCGTATTGCACGATCGGCTGCCTCAATGGCTGGCCCGCAATCAGCAAGACTTTGGCGTCACCTGCAGCTTCGATCAGCACGCCATCGGCGAGTTCCGCATTGGCCAGAATCGCCATGCGCTGCGCGGGCACCTGGGTGCCGGCAATGCTGACCGCGCCGCGATAGACATAGACGAAGGCGTTATGTCCGGCTGGCAGGGCTTGAGAGAACTCGGTTCCAGCCGGCAGGTGCAGGTCGAGGTACAGCGGGGCCGTGGCAGCACGCGTCACGGCACCGCTGGTGCCATGGCTTGCGCCTGCAATGACCGTCACCGCCACACCCGAGTCAGTCGTAAACTTCGGCAGCTCGGTGGCGCAGAAGTCGCGGTACCACGGGGCACACATCTTGTCGCTGGCGGGCAGGTTCAGCCAGAGCTGAAACCCTTCCATCACGCCGCTTTGCTGCTGCGGAATCTCGGAATGGATCACGCCGCGCCCGGCCGTCATCCACTGCACGCCGCCGTTTTCCAGCAAGCCTTCATGGCCGGCGCTGTCGCGGTGCTGCATGCGCCCGGCAATCATGTAGGTGATGGTCTCAAAGCCACGGTGCGGGTGATCGGGAAAGCCGGCGATGTAGTCATCCGGCTGGTCGCTGCCAAAGGCGTCGAGCATCAGGAA
>JANNUE010000167.1:0-1976 GCA_031394895.1 Betaproteobacteria bacterium | reverse complement strand
AAGGGCCCTGCACCGGTGATCATGGTGTCTGGGCGGATGTTCCCAGTGGAGCAGCGTTATCGGCCGTTTGAGGAGTCGCGCGACTACGACCTGAACAATGCGATCACTGACGGCGTGGATGAGTTGTGGCGCGACCCGCATAACGCGGGCGACATCCTGATCTTTTTGCCCGGCGAGCTAGAAATTCGCGAGGCGGCCGACCATTTGCGCAAACACCTGAGCCACCAGCCGGTGTTTCGCAACGCCGAAGTGCTGCCACTGTTTGCCCGCTTGAGCCAGGCCGAGCAGGACCGTATTTTTGACGGCCACACCGGCCGGCGTATCGTGCTGGCCACCAACGTGGCCGAGACCTCGCTCACGGTGCCGGGCATCCGCTACGTCATTGACGCCGGCACGGCGCGCATGAAGCGCTACAGTTTTCGCAGCAAGGTGGAGCAGTTGCTGGTTGAGCCGATCAGTCAGAGTTCTGCTAACCAGCGCGCCGGGCGTTGCGGCCGGGTCGCCAACGGCATTTGCATCCGCCTCTACGACGAGAAAGACTTCAACGGCCGCCCGCGTTTTACCGATCCCGAAATCCTGCGCAGTTCGCTGGCCGGGGTGATTCTGCGCATGAAGTCGCTGCACATGGGCCTGGTGGAGGAGTTTCCGTTCATCGAGCGCCCGTCGGGGCGCGCTATTGCCGACGGCTACCAGCTGCTGGCTGAACTCGGGGCCGTGGACGACGCCAATGAACTGACGCCCATGGGCCAGGAGCTGGCCAAACTGCCGCTCGATCCGCGCGTGGGCCGCATGATTCTGGAGGCGCGGGAGCGCGGCGCACTGGACGAAGTGCTGGTGATCGCCTCAGCGCTCAGCGTGCAGGATGTGCGCGACCGACCCATGGACATGCAGACCCAGGCGGACCAGGCGCACGTCAAGTTCGATGACGAGAAGAGTGAATTCAGCGGTTACCTGAAGCTGTGGAAATGGATCAACGATTCAAAAGGCGATGGGGGTGGGCGTACCCATGCGACTCAATTGGCTGCCATCCCGGGCTCGGCTGTCATCCCGGGCTCGACCCGGGATCCATGGATTGCGGGTCAGGCCCGCAATGACAGCCCTGCAAGAATCGGTCGTGATCAGGCGCCAACCCTGGCGCCCAAACACAAGCTCTCCAATCGCCAGTACGAACAGCTGCTGCGCCAGAACTTCGTCAACATCCGGCGCGTGCGCGAGTGGCGCGACATCCATTCTCAGTTGCACACGGTGGTGGCCGAGCACAAATGGCGTCTCAACACCTTGCCGGCCAATTACGAGCAGTTGCACCTGTCGATGTTGTCCGGACTGCTGGGAAATATCGGCTGCAAGCTGGAGACGGACGGCGCCTCTGGCGAGTACTTGGGCGCACGCGGCATCAAGTTTTATCCGCATCCGGGCGCGCACCTGGTCAAAAAACCGGGGCGCTGGATTGTGGCCGCCGAACTGGTGGAAACCACGCGCCTGTTTGGCCGCGGCATTGCCGCCATCGAACCGCAATGGCTGGAGCAGGTGGCAGGTCATCTGTTGAAGAAGCAGCTGCTCGATCCGCATTGGGAAAAAAAGGCGGCAGAAGTCACGGCGCTGGAGCGCGCCACGCTTTATGGCATCGTCATTTACAGTGGCCGTCGTGTCAACTTCGGCCGGGTAGACATGGCGGCCGCGCGTGAGATATTTATTCGGCAAGCCCTGGTGGACGGCCAGTGGGAGACCAAACTGCCGTTTCTGGAGGCCAACCAGAAGCTCATCAAACAGGTGGAAGACCTGGAGCACAAGGCGCGCCGGCAAGACGTACTGGTGGACGAAGAGCTGATTTTTGCCTTTTACGACCAGCAACTGCCGCCCGATGTGTGCAGCGGCTACAGCTTCGAGAACTGGTACCGCGAGGAGATCAAGAAAAACCCGAAGCTCTTGCTGCTGACCATTGAGGAGCTGATGCGCCACGAGGCGGCGGGCATCAC
>JANNUE010000161.1:0-1834 GCA_031394895.1 Betaproteobacteria bacterium | reverse complement strand
CAGAACCTTGCCTTTTGCCACTTGCGCCCCTGGCGCTACGCCATTTTGTCCAAGGCGGTGGCGAAAGCGCGCAGTCGCCGCCGGGACCTGATTCAAAAAGTGCAGCGCGAAGTGGAGGCCGCGTTCGCCAGCAGTGGCATGAAGATAAGGATTGCAGGACGGGAAAAAACCTTGTACTCGATTTACCAGAAGATGGATGAAAAGCACCTGAGCTTTGCCCAGGTGACTGACATCTATGGTTTCCGGGTTCTGGCACCCAGCGTGGTTGATTGCTACACCGCGCTGGGCACACTGCACCAGCTCTACAAACCGGTACCGGGCAAGTTCAAGGACCACATTGCCATTGGCAAACTCAATGGCTACCAGTCGCTTCACACCACTCTGGTCGGACCCTCGGGCGTGAATGTGGAATTCCAGGTACGCACCGAAGCCATGCATGTCGTGGCCGAGTCGGGCGTCGCCGCGCACTGGCTGTACAAGGTCAACAACCCGCAGGAAACCAGCAACGCCGACCGGCTGGGGTCCAAGTGGCTGCAGTCACTGCTGGACATTCAGGACGAAACGCGCGATGCGGCGGAATTTTGGGACCACGTCAAGGTCGATCTGTTCCCGGATGCGGTGTATGTTTTCACCCCCAAAAGCCAGATCATGGCGCTGCCAAGAGGCGCTACGGTGGTGGACTTTGCCTACGCCATTCATAGCAATATCGGAGACCGGACCCTGGCGGCGAAGATCAACGGCGAGCAAGTCCCGTTGCGGACCGAAATCAAAAATGGCGACGTCATTGAAATCGTCACCGCACCGGTCTCCACACCCAACCCCGCCTGGCTGGGTTTTGTGCGCACGGCACGGGCGCGCTCCAAAATTCGCCATCACCTCAAGACGCTGGCACATACAGAGTCGGAGAGTCTGGGTGACAAGATGCTGGCACAAGCCCTTCGAGCCGAAGGAATAGAGAAATTGCCGGATGATACTGGCGTGAACCAGGGAATTTGGGAGAAGCTGCTGCGTTTTAGCGGCAACAAAACCCGGTCTGAGCTCTTGACCGACATTGGCTTGGGCAAGCGAATTGCCAGCATCGTCGCCAAGCGCTTGCTGACTCTGCTGACAGACAGCGGCGCCAAGCCCGATGCCTTGCTGATTACGCGTGAACGCTACACCGATGACGAGACCGTGTCGCAGGGCAGCTTCGTGTTGGACGGCAGCGAAAACGCCTCGGTCCGGTTCGCGCCCTGCTGCCGGCCGATTCCAGGCGACGGCATTCTGGGCTACCTGGGACGCGGTGAAGGCTTGATCGTCCACGCGGACGACTGCGCCGTCGCCAGGAAGCTCAACCACAAGGACAGTGAGCGTTTCATCGGCGTCGAGTGGTCAGATGAACCGGTGCGCACTTTTGAAACTGGCGTGCTGGTGACGGTCAGCAATGGCAAGGGGGTATTGGCTCGCGTGGCGGCGGCTCTGGCGAACGCCGAGGCGGATATCACCCACATCGACATGGAGGACGAAGCGGCGCAGGAGGCCACTGATTTACACTTTGTCATTGCGGTACGCGACCGCAACCATCTGGAAACTGCGCTGCGCAATCTGCGAAGAACACCCTCTGTACTGAAAGCACAACGGGCCAAAATCACCTGATCTGCCGGTTCCGGCCTGGCGCCGGGTAGTGAACGCGGATGACCTCGATCGCCGCAAGTCCGAGTGGCGTCACAAGCTGCAACACATCCCCGATCCGGGCTTTCAGCAGGGTTCTGGCAATCGGTGATACCCAACTGACCTGGGCTTGTGAACTGTCCGCCTCATCGATTCCCAAAATCGTGACCGTGCGCTCCACACC
>JANNUE010000128.1:0-12898 GCA_031394895.1 Betaproteobacteria bacterium | reverse complement strand
GCTCCTGCCCCTTGCGCGCCAGGTTGCGCTCGCCCGACAGAAACAGGTTCTTTGCCAGTTGCTGGGTGATCGTCGAGCCGCCAACGACCTTCGGCGCCGGCGCTGTCAGCGCTTTCTTCGACGCGGTCGCGCCATTTCCTTTGCCGGCCTGGGTTTTTGCCGACCGCGCTTCGGCCCGCGCGTTCTTTTGCCAGGCTTTCTCCAGCGCGTCCCAGTCCACGCCATCGTGGTTGTTAAAGCCGTCGTCTTCACTGGCAATGACGGCGCGCTTGAGGTTGTCGGAGATCTGCGCGTAGCTCACCCATTGCGAGCGCCATGGCGCTCGCGCCTGCGTGCTCACCAGGCGCCACGCTTCCGAGCGCTGGAACGCGGTCGATTCCGGTGCCAGCAGCGCCATGCTGGCGATGCGCAGCACAAAAAAGAGTTGCAGCGCCAGCGCGGCGAGCAGCAGCAAACCGAACCAGCGCAGCAACGGTTTCATCAGTGTCGGGCTCCTGTGCGCCAGCCTATCTGGAGCCGGCTTCCAGCGTTTCGTCGCGGGTAAAGCGGAAGCGCGGACTGAAGACGATGGCATTGCCGTCGTGGCGCATCGTGGCACTGAAATCACCAAACGGTGCGGCGCTTCTGACGATTGCCTCGGCACGCCGGTCCAGTGTCCGGTTGCCCGAACTATGCACGATCCGGGTCTCGAGAACGCGCCCGTCAAAATTGACCTCGACGCGCATCGTCAACTCACCGTACAGCTTTTTGCCGGCGACTTCGGGGAAGTTGGCAGTCCCTTTGTCCTCAATGCTGCGGCGCAGCTGGTCGTAATAGACCGCATAGGCCACTTCCTGTGTTGCCGGGCTGATATAGCGCTTGAGCGGCGCCATGTTGTCGAGCTTGATGCGCTGCTCTATCTCAGCCAGTGCCTTGACCACGTCGCGGCGCTTGTGTTCCTGTTCGGCGTGTTGCGGCGACAGATTCAGTTGTTGCGGGTCCACCAGTGGCAGCGCCGCCACTTCCTGCTTTCTTTGCATCAGCAGCACATTTTGCACGGCTTGTATGGCCTGCAACTGATGAAAGAAGGCATCTTCGCTGCTGTCGCCGGTCTGCGACAGCGGCGCCGGCGGCAACGGACTGGTGGCGCGACCGCGTTCGGCGTCGCCGCCGCCGGCCATGGATGTCTGGGCAACGGCCCGCGCCTTGTCGGGGCGCTCGTTGCTGCGTGCATTGACCAGAATCACTTCCAGTGGCTGGTCTTCAAAGGCGCGGCGAAAGCCCTGCGCATCGGCAAGGCGCACGCTCAGCACAATCGCGTGCACGGCAATCGAGGCGCCGAGCGCGAGCTGTAGAGGGCTCAGGGACAGCGGTTTCACGGCACCGGATTATCGCTTGCAGCGGTCGTGGCGTCGCTTTCGTTGAGGTCCATCGCAATCGCAATGGGACCGGCAGCGCCGTCGTCTTCGTCGTCCGCAACCTCGTCGGGCGCCACAGCGCCGGCTGCTGCCAGCGCGTCCAGCCGCTCGACCACGGTGCCGCTGACATCGAGCGTCACTTCGTCAATGTCGCCCAGCCGGACCCGCACGCGCGCGCCGCGCGGCAAGTCCCTGGCGCCGCTGACCGGCAGCACCAGCGGCAGCTCGTCGGCACGCACCATGTTTTCCTTGATCACGGTGGCCGTCACCTCGGTCAGGCCCTGCTGCTGCACGTATTTGAGCGTCCAGAAACGCTCCATCGCCCCCTGGTAGCTGTTGTACGCAAAATAGGTCGCGTCAAAATTCGAGATGATGGAAAACAGGTCGGCGTCCTTGGGCTTGAACGGCGCTGCCAGCGCAGCGGTCTTGCCGTGGCGCGCGCAGGCAATGATCTGCCATTGGTTGACCAGGTCGGTGTAACGCCGTAGCGGCGAGGTGCTCCAGGCATAGCTTTTGACGCCAATGCCGGCGTGCGGCAGGGCCTTGGTGCCCATGCGCACCTTGACGCCCGGCTGCAGCGAGGCCTGGCTGCGGTAGATGCCGGGCACGCCCAGCTCGGCCATCCAGTTACCCCATGTGCTGTTGGCCAGAATCATCGCCTCCGACACAATCAAGTCGAGCGGCGCTCCGCGCTGGCGGATGCTGATCTGCACCTGCTCGCTGCCTTGCGGCTCAGCGCCATTGTTTCCGATCAATCTGAAGTTGTAGTCCGGCCGGTTAAAGGTCTCCGGCTTGCCGCGCACGACTTCGCGTTTGGTTTTCAGGTGTTTCGCGAGTCGGTGCAAAAAAGACAGTGGTTCGCGCTTGTTCAGAAGGGGCTGGGGGTCTATCGCGTGCGAAAAAGTGGGGTCCTCCAGCCATTCTGTGGTGACGATGGTGTCGAGCTGGTCGTGCCGCAGATTGGCGCCGATGTGCACGCGTTCGAGCCGGGTCTCGCTGCTTTTGATCTCCAGCGTGGCTTCATCCAGCGTGACGTACAGCGAGACTGCCGGACAGTCGCAGCCTTCCTGCAAGGTGTAGCTTTGCACTACGTGGTCGGGCAGCATGGTGATCTTGTAGCCCGGCATATAAACGGTGGACAGGCGGTCGCGCGCCGTCAGGTCGAGCGCGCTGCCAGGCGCAATCGCCAGGCCCGGTGCGGCAATGTGAATGCCCACCGTGACGCTGCCGCTGCCCAGCCCCTGTACCGACAGCGCGTCATCAATTTCGGTCGTGGCCGAATCGTCGATCGAGAACGCGTGCGCAGTTGAGAGCGGCAGCTCGTCGCGAATCAGCGGCGGCTCCAGCTTGGCGAATCCGGTGCCCTTGGGGAAGTTCTCCAGCAGGAAGCGCTTCCAGTGGAACTGGTACGGCGAATCAATCGCGCCGGCGCGGATCAGTAACTCGAGTGCTCCCAGATGGGTCGCGCGGGACGCGGCCACCACGGCCTTGTACTCGGGCGCGTTCTTGTCCGGCTTGAACAGTATTTTGTACAGTTGCTCGCGCACTGCGGCCGGACAACTGCCCTGACTGAGTTCCGCAACCCAGCCTTCGACCTGCAGCGCGATCTGCTGCTTCTTCTCGATCGCCGCCAGCGCCTGCGCCAGGATGTCGGCTGGCGCCTTGCGAAAGCGCCCTTTTCCGGCGCGGCGAAAGTAGTGCGGCGACTCGAACAGCCGCAACAGCGTGCCGGCTTGCTGTTCCAGCGTCGCCTGCTGGCTGGCGTTGGCGCTGAAATACTCGCGCGCCAGCTCGGCGAAACCAAACTCTTCGGTCGGTGAAAACTCCCAGGCCAGGTCCAGCTCAATGCTCTGGCTGATCGCCTGGGCACTGGCGAGCAATTGCGCCGGCGACGGTTTTTCAAACTTCAACAAAATGTTGGCGGCCTTGACCTTGACGCGTTTGCCGCTGTCGAGCTCCACCTGGGCAGAGCTTTCGGCCTCCGACAGGACACGGCCGGCCATGAATTTTCCGGCTTCTTCAAACAATAGGAACATAAGCTCAATTGTCCCAGCAAAAGCCGGGAGTCAGGCACCCGCCGGTTGTAGCGACTTCAGCGCAGGCCCAGGAAGGCCGTCAGCGCCGGCAGATGCTGGTCAAAGTCGCTCAACGCATGATCACCGCCTTCGAGCAAACGGATATCGGCGCCGGCATAGCGCGCCACCATTTCGTGCCAGTCCAGCAACTCATCGCCCTTGGCAATGATGGCCAGGTAGCGCTCCGGGGCGGACAGCGCCGGCAGTGTGAGTTCCCGCAACTCCTGCACAAACTCGGGCGCAAAGAAAAAATGCTGCTGCGGATCGTGCCAGCTGGTCTGCTCGCCAATGTAGTGCTGCAGATCGCGCGCCGGGTTGACCGCCGGGTTCAGCAGCACCGCCTTGCAGCCGGTTTGTTCTGCGACCCAGGTCGCGTAAAAGCCGCCCAGTGATGAGCCGACCACCGCCATGCTGCTGCGCGGCCAGGCGGCGATGCCCTGCATCACCAGCGCCATCGCGTCGCGCGGTGACGCCGGCAACTGCGGGCACCACCACTGCACGCTGGGGTGCTGACTGGCAATTAACTGGCCCAGCAGCCGGGCCTTGTTCGATTGTGGTGAAGAGCGGAATCCGTGCAGATACAGCAGTTGGGTGATTGGCTCGGCGGTGCTTTGGTCGGTGCGCATGAACAAGATGATACGGGCCAAAAAAGATGCCCCGCAGGCCGGGGCACTGCGGGGCATCGAAAGGCGCTATCGATGATTGAACGACTCGCAGCGCGGGTGCTGGTTTGCCGCTGGGGCCAATCGACCCCGGCGGCTACGGCAGCTAGCGGCGCTGCCCGACGAAATTGCCAGTTGTTGGCGTAGCCGTCGGATCAAAGTAGGTGCCGCTGGCGCTACCGGTCAGGAAATTCAAGGTACCGCTGGCGGTGGTGCCGACGCCATCGGCGAAGGTAAACGCACCGCTGGCGGGGTTCGTGACAGTCACCGTGCACGAGGGGATGGTCGTGAAGGTGGTCCCGCTGCGCTCCTGGCACAAGACAGTGCCATTGGCCCGGATGGTGATGGTCACTCCTTCGTCTGCCAGGTTGGCCGCGTCACGGACGTCCCAAGTGCCCTGGTACGACCCGGCCGTCAGGGCCAAAGGCACCGAAGGATCCACCGATGGCAAGCCAAGTTGGCTCAACATGGCAGTGGCGGCAATGGTATTAAGGCGCGCGCTGTTAAAGACCCCCGGCTTGACCTGAAAGCCGAAGTAAATGAGGCCGCCGCGCTCGACGAACACGCGGGTGTAGGTCAACGCTGCGGCTTGCGCTGGCGGGTTGTTCAAGGTCAGCACACGGGCATCGCCCAGGGTCGCAATGGCGTAGGTGCCGGTGCCGATCGCTGTGCAGTTGCGCGACGAGCCACCGCTGAAGCGTTCCTTGCAGGCGTAATAAGTCACTGGGTTGGTACCGCTGCCCTGGAAGGCCACGCGCAGCCTGGTGTTGCCGCTATAGAAGCCGGGCGCGGTCGCGCCGGTACCGACTGGGAGCGTGCCAACGGTGCCCAAGCTCACGGTGCTGTTGCCCCAGGCCTCATTGACCGGGTCAGGGTTGGTGTACGTTGTGCCGTTGTACACAAAGCTGCCCGGCAGCCCAAAGCTGCAAGGGGTACCCGTCATGGCGCTGATCAGGCCCTCCAGTGTGGTGCTGTTGGCGCCGTTGATCTGGAATTCGGCGGAGTTGCAGCGCACGCCAGCGCCTTGTGTGGTGGCATCACCGCCGGCAGAAACCGCCGGGCTGTACTGCGTCACCACATTGCCACTGCCAGGGTAGTAACTGATGGCTTGGGTGAGTGTGGTCGTAGTCTGGTAGTACAGCGCAGCGTCCGTCGGGAACGTCGCACTGCCCAGGGCCGTGGTGTCGGCAATGGTCAGGTTGGTATAGCGCGCCGCGCGAACCTGGGCATAGATCTCTGCCATGGTTTTGCCTGCAATGTCAAAGGTCGCGCGATTGCTCTTGCCGGTCTCACGGTTGGCGCAGTAGTTGTAGGTACTGTTGCCCTGCGCGTCGCGCACGCTGGACGTGCTCTCAAAATTGATCGGGCAGTTGGCCCAGGCGCTGCCGCTCCAGTGCAGGTCGGCTCCACGCCATGGATCATTGCCAGCGCCCCACTGCGCCAGGTTGCCGGTGTTGCTGCGATAACGCCGTTCGACGAACCTGACGTTGTTGCTGGCGTCAGGTGTGTTCTGAGTCAGTGAGACGCTGAATACACGCGCGAAGAAGTTCGACGCATCGGTGAAATTCAGGCCGGCCAGATTGAATCCGGCACTCGGGGGCGCAACCACCACCGGGGTCGTGGTTGCGACCTGGGTGTTGATGGCCACCACCGTCGCCATCGAGGCCGACGTCATTCCCGAACCGCTCACCAGTGTGGTCGCTGCCGCCAGCAATGCCGCCTCTTTGCTTGCGGGCGTGGTGGCGGCCAGCACGGTCGGGTCACTCAGAGCCGTCACCAAGGCCGGCAAAAGCTCCAGCAGCTTGATCTGGATTGCCTTGTCGAGAGCGGCCTGCGTGATGGTGGCGCCATCAATGGCGACCGTCCCCAGTGCGCTGGCGATGGCGGTGGACTGCTGCTGGGTGGTGACGACGACCATGCGCGCCACAGTGGCGGCGCTGATGCTGCCGTCGGTCGGCGGCGCCACTTTCGTGTAATCCTGAAACAGCGAGACGCTGATGCCGGTTGTGGCCTGTACCGTCGCGGCTGCGTCGGTCGTGCTGGCGCCGGTGCTGGCAACGGTTTGTTGCACCAGCGTGGTCAGCGGGCTGACCACGCTGACCCGGTCTGCCGGCGCCGACAGGGTGAAGGGCACCGGCACTCTGCCGGTGTCGGCGTCGATCGCGTCAGTGCCAACGACGGCAACAACCGGGTACTGGCCGACATCGGCCAGGTCCACAGTGAGATTGACCAGGCCCGCAGCATCCGTCTTGCCCGAGGGCTCGCCTGGGTCGCAAGCGCCATTGCGGTTCTTGTCCAGGCAGACGGTGGCGAACTGGATCGCCCCGTCAATAACAGTGACCGGTACGCTGGCGGTAGTCACCACCGGTGGGCTGCTGCTACTGCCCCCGCAACCAGAAATTGTCAACAAGCCTGCGCCAGCTATGGCGAGCGCAAGGCGTTTAAGCGTGATTTTCATGAAACCCCCTTGAGTTGATAAAAAATAGCGGATGCAGAAGTATTTATAAATAACGTCTGATCTGCGTCATGGATACTATCGACTGGACGTGGTAACGCCATCCCATGAATATGGGAGGCGATGCCATAGCCAGTGCCGGCGGCTAGGGCTATGCTCAGGCTCAATTGAACAACAGCGGGGCGAAGCGAGTGTGGTCTGTACTGGTGGTTGAGGACGACCCGCAGATGCGGGAATTCTTCGCGTTGAGCGTGTCCCGCTGCGACGCGTTGACGCTGGCCGCGAGTGTTGGCAGCGTGGCCGAGGCAAAGGCCTGGCTTGCCGACGCTTCGAGCCCGATCGACGTCTTGCTGACCGATCTGGGCCTGCCCGACGGCAGCGGGCTCGAAGTGATCCGTCATGTGATGCGGCTGCATCCGCGCTGTGAGGCGCTAGTAATTTCGATGTTTGGCGACGAAGACAACGTGCTGGCCAGCATTGAAGCCGGGGCGTTGGGCTATATCCAGAAGGATTCGACGCCCGACGACATTGCCCGCACGATTCTTGACATGCGCGCCGGCGCTTCGCCCATTTCGCCGATGATTGCGCGCCGACTGCTCTCCAGATACCGCTCCGATCTGCCCTACCGCTGGCCGACACCTGATACGCCGCCAGCAAGTGCGTCCAGCGGCCAACCCCCCGCAGACTTGCGCGGCACAGCGCAGCGCGTGCTGCTGTCCCCGCGCGAACAGGAGGTGCTGGTCCTGATTGCGCGCGGTTTTTCCTATGCGGAAATCGCCCACTTGCAGCAGTTGACTGTGCATACCGTGCAGACGCATATCAAGAACCTGTATGCCAAGCTGGCGGTGCATTCCAGAAGCGAGGCGGTGTTTGAGGCGACCCAGATGGGGTTGTTGCGACCGCGTGACTGACCGAGGCGGTTGAGTCAGAAGTTGCGTCAAAAGTTGATGCGTCGCACTGAGCATCGCTATAAGATGCGTTCGATGATGACCTCGTCTGGTGGTTTGGGGCGTGTGGCACTGCTCTGGCTTTGGCTGGGGTATCTGGCCTTGCCGGCGCAGGCCCAGATACTTGAGCTGCGCCAGGCCCAGGTGACGGTAACGGTGCAGGGCCAGAAGGCGCAGCGGGAAATCAGCCTGCCCTACCACTGGGACCGTCAGCACCAAGGTTTGGCAGGAGAGGCGAGCTTTGAGCTGGCGTTCCAGCTTGACGAGGTGCCGACGCTGCCCTATGGCCTGTACCTGCCGCGGCTGGGCAATGCCTATGCAATCTTGCTCAACGGCGCGTTGCTGGAACGCAATGGCGACTTGCAGCGTTACGGCGGTGCCGACTACGCCAAGGCGCCGCGCCACATCGTGATTTCACCCACCCTGCTGCGCGCCAGCAACCTGATAAGCGTGCATATTCGTGCCGACGTGGGTCGCCGCGGCGGCTTGTCGCCCTTGTTTCTGGGACCAAATGAGCAGGTGTACTCGCTGTACCGCAAGGACTTCTGGTGGCGCAGCATAGGCTCGCTGGCGGTGGTCATCACCAGCTTGCTTGTAGGCGTGGTGGCGTTCGCCTTGTGGGTGACCCAGGTCGATCACGCTGCGCCGGGCTGGCTCCGGCGTGACCCCTTGTATCTGTTTGCGGGTCTGGCCGAGCTGTCTTGGAGCGTTGGGGTCAGCGACGCCATTGTCGAGAATCCACCCCTGCCCTGGCCGTGGTGGGGCGTGCTGACGCATGTGTCGGTGACACTGTGGGCATGCAGCATCATTCTGTTTTGCGTCGAGGTGGCCCACTGGAGCCGCTCGCCGGCGGTGCACTGGCTGCGCCGCTGGCTGGCGCTGTTGCTGCTGGCCAGTCTCGCCACCGGCACCGGCGCACTGGTGTATGGCCATGCGCTGGCGATGACGCTCTTGTACGCCGTCTTGGGGCTCACGTCCCTGATCTTTGTCTCTTTGTTCATCTGGAAGGCGGCGCGCAGTGGCTCGCTGGCGCAGCAGATGGTGGCTCTGGTCGTGCTGTGGAATGTTCTGGTCGGTTTGCGCGATCTGTATGTGTTCCGAATTAGTCAGGCCTATGGCGCCAACACCTTGCTGCGTTATAGCTCGGTGCTGTTCGGGCTGACACTGGGCTACATCGTGATGATGCGGCTTCGCTCTGCCAGCAGCCAGGCGCGTGACCTCAACGCCAATCTGGCGGCGCGGGTGGCGCAGAAGGGGCAGGAACTGGAGCAGAGCTACCAGCGCGTAGAGCAACTCGCCCGCGAGCAGGAGCGCGCCGCCGAGCGCACCCGCATCCTGCGCGACATGCATGATGGTGTTGGCGCGCACATCAGCACGGCGATCAGGCAACTGGAGTCGGGACGTGCGACGTCCGGCGAGGTGTTGCAGACGTTGCGCGATTCGCTCGATCAGCTCAAGCTGTCGATTGACGCCATGCATCTGCCAGCGGGCGACATTACGGCCCTGCTGGCCAACCTGCGCTACCGGATGGAGCCGCGGCTGAAAGTCTCTGGTATCGAGCTGCAGTGGGATGTGGACCTGCTCGCCCCGCTGGAGCGGCTCGACGACAAGGCCATGCGGCACTTGCAGTTCATGGTTTTTGAGGCGATCTCCAACGTGCTGCAACATGCCCACGCCAGCGCCCTGACCATCGAGTTGCGCGCGACCGCGCGCGGCGCGGCGCGGCTGCGCGTGATTGACAACGGCTGCGGTTTCGAGGGAGCGAGCGCCAGCGGCAGCGGCTTGAGCTCGCTGCGCGAGCGCGCTACCGCGATTGATGCCGCGCTGCTGATTGTCAGTGCGCCCGGTCGAACGGTGGTGGAAATCGTGCTGGGTTGATCAGTGGCGGGATAATCTGCCGATGGCGCATCAATTTGGAAAGATCAAACCGTGGCAGCGCGTGGCGCCCTGGTTTCGCGGCTTTGACGGTCCGCTGGCGTTCGCCATCTTTGTGCTGGCGTGTGCCGGCTTGCTGACCATGTATTCATCGGGCTATGACCACGGCAGCCGGTTTGCGGACCATGGCCGCAATATGTTGATTGCCGGCTTCATCATGTTCATCGTGGCGCAGATTCCGCCGCAACGCCTGATGACGCTGGCCTTGCCGCTGTACGTTGCCGGCGTGGCGCTGCTGATTGCGGTCGCTGTCTTTGGCATCACCAAAAAGGGCGCGCGGCGCTGGCTCAATGTCGGCATCACAATTCAGCCGAGCGAAATTCTCAAGATCGCGGTCCCGCTGACGCTCGCCTGGTGGTTTCAAAAGCGCGAAGGGCAGTTGCGCCCACTCGACTTCGCGGTGGCGGCCGGCTTGCTGGCGCTGCCAATTGGGTTGATCGTGCGCCAGCCCGACCTGGGCACCGCCATCCTGGTGCTGTCGGCCGGACTCTCAATCATATTTTTTGCCGGCCTGTCGTGGAAGTGGATAGCTCCACCATTGCTGCTGGGCCTGCTGGTCGTTGTGCTGGTAGTAGGTTTCGAGCCGCAGCTGTGTGCCGACGGGGTGCGCTGGCCGGTCCTGCACGACTATCAGCAGCAGCGCATCTGCACCCTGCTGGACCCGACGCGGGACCCGTTGGGCAAGGGTTTCCACATCATTCAGGGCATGATCGCCATTGGTTCCGGCGGTTTTTGGGGCAAGGGCTTCATGCAGGGAACCCAGACCCATCTGGAGTTCATCCCGGAGCGCACGACAGACTTTATTTTCGCTGCGTTTTCGGAGGAATTTGGGCTGTTTGGCAACCTGCTGCTGTTGATCGGGTTCGGCTTCCTGATCCTGCGCGGGCTGGCGATTGCGCTGGAAGCACCGACACTATTCTCAAGGCTGCTGGCCGGCAGCATTACCTTGATTTTCTTTACCTATGCTTTTGTCAATATGGGCATGGTCAGCGGCATTTTGCCGGTGGTCGGTGTGCCACTGCCCTTCATCAGCTACGGTGGCACTGCGATGGCGACGTTGGGCATGGGCCTGGGAATACTGATGTCGATCGCCAAATCGAAGCGCCTGGTGCAGTCCTGATACAGCGCAGCGTTCCAAGATTCAGTTATTTGGCATTGTGTGGGCGGCGCAGCTTGTAGGTCGGCTTAGCCCGAAGGGCGTAAGCCGACAACCGGCGTGATCATGTCGGATTACGCTGCGCTAATCCGACCTACCTGAAGTCCGACCTACCTGAAATCCGGCCTACCTGAAATCCGGCCTACCTGAAACCCCAACCTACGAGCTGCACCGAGCACCGCACCGGAGTTCTCCTACCCGCCGCGAGCTAACCCTGGTCGAAACTGTTTGTCGGATACCCTCTAAAATCGGCTCATGATTTCCCGCGAACCCACCATTGAACGCCTGGCCATCGCCAAGTCCCTGTTGCTGACCCCGTTTGGGCTGGACGAATCCCATGTGGCGCGGGCGCTGAATGAAATCAAGGCGCATCGGGTGGACGAGGCCGACCTGTATTTTCAGTACACCCGCTCGGAAGGCTGGAGCCTGGAAGAGGGCATTGTCAAGACCGGCTCGTTCAACATCGACCAGGGCGTCGGCGTGCGCGCGGTCAGCGGTGAGAAGACAGCCTTTGCCTATTCTGACGACATCTCCGAGGCCTCGTTGCTCGACGCGGCCCGCACCGTGCGCAGCATCTCAAACGCCGCCAGCGCCGGGCGCACCAGGATCGCTTCCAGAAAGATTGCTTCGACGCGTTCCCTGTACCACGGGCTGGACCCGATTGCGACGCTCGACAGCGCTGCCAAGGTCGCCTTGCTGGGCAAAGTGGAACAGTTGGCACGCGCCAAAGATCCGCGTGTGGCGCAGGTCATGGCTGGTCTGGCCAGCGAATACGACGTGGTGCTGGTGGCGCGTGCCGACGGCACCCTGTGCGCTGACGTGCGCCCGCTGGTGCGCCTGTCGGTCACCGTGATTGCCGAGCAAAAAGGGCGCCGCGAAGTGGGGTCGGCCGGCGGTGGTGGCCGCTTTGGCCTGGTCTATTTTGATGACGCCGTGATCAGCCGCTATGTCGATGAGGCGGTCAACGCCGCCTTGACCAATCTCGATGCGCGCGCGGCGCCAGCCGGTGAAATGACGGTGGTGCTGGGACCCGGATGGCCCGGCATCCTGTTGCACGAAGCCATCGGGCACGGGCTTGAAGGCGACTTCAACCGCAAGGGCTCCAGTGCCTTTGCCGGGCGCGTCGGCCAGCGCGTGGCGGCCAAGGGCGTGACGGTGCTCGATGATGGCACGCTGACTGACCGGCGCGGCTCCCTTAATGTCGATGACGAGGGCAACATCAGCCAGTGCAATGTGCTGATCGAGGACGGCATCCTGCAGGGCTATATGCAGGACGCGATGAATGCGCGCCTTAGCGGTGTCAAACCGACCGGCAATGGCCGGCGTGAGAGCTACGCCCATGTACCGATGCCGCGCATGACCAACACCTATATGCTGGCGGGCGACAAGTCGCCGCAGGAAATCGTGGCCAGCATCAAGAAGGGCTTGTACGCCACCAACTTCGGTGGCGGCCAGGTCGATATCACTTCCGGCAAGTTCGTGTTTTCTGCCAGCGAAGCGTTCTGGGTCGAAAACGGCAAGATTTTGTACCCGGTCAAAGGCGCCACCATTGTCGGCAATGGGCCGGATGCGCTGACCCGCATCAGCCTGATTGGGAACGACATGAAGCTCGACAGCGGCGTTGGCACCTGTGGCAAGGAAGGTCAAAGCGTGCCGGTCGGCGTCGGCCAGGCGACCTTGCGCATCGATGGTCTGACCGTTGGCGGAACCGCGTGAAGCGATGCGCCAAGGCAGCGGGCAATTTTGACTGTGCTACATTTGACCGCATGAATTCGGCCCGTTTTTACTTTGGCTATTTTTGGTTCTCAAGCGCCTGCGGCGGTAGAGAGTTCTGAACGTACCCTGAAAATAAACGTCCCGATCTTCCAACAACCGCCGCCAGCCCCGGCGGTTTTTTTATGCCTTTTTGAACTTGCCCGATTGACTTGAGGAACCAGACCATGAAATCAAAAACCACTGTTGCCAGCCGCGACTCCTGGTATGCGAATCCCGTTGCCCAAGGCTCTGACCGCACCGGCCAGACTGACGACCAGCGCATCCGGGACATCACCGTGCTGCCGCCTCCCGAGCATCTGGTTCGCTTCTTCCCGATCCAGGGCACCGCCATAGAGTCGCTGATTGGCGACACCCGGCGCCACATCCATCACATCATGGCCGGCAAGGATGACCGGCTGCTGGTCGTCATTGGCCCCTGTTCCATTCACGATCCGGCGGCGGCGCTGGAGTATGCGCGACGCCTCAAAGCGCAGCGTGACAAGTACGCCGACACGC
>JANNUE010000110.1:0-10000 GCA_031394895.1 Betaproteobacteria bacterium | reverse complement strand
GCGGGCAGTGCCTGGGCGCCGGCTGGGGCGGCGTCTTCGGCGTGACGCCGCTCATCGTCATGCAACGCCTGCACGATGGCCCTGGACCGCGAGTCCGCGGCCGGCAAGCGCTCAAGTTGGCCGGCCAGGTGTTGCTCGACCTGGCGTTCGGTCTCGACCAGAAATCCGAGGCTCACGCCATCGCCCAGCCGGCCGGCCAACAAGCCGATGCCAAAGGCGCCGGCGTACCACAGCGGGTTGAGCAGGCTGGCGCGATCACCCAGTTCGGCCAGCCGCTCCTGCGTCCAGGCCAGGTGGTCGCCTTCTTCGCGCGCAGCCCGCTCCATGTGCTGCCGCAAGGCCTCTGTGCGTGCCGTCAGCCCCTGCGCCTGGTACAGCGCCTGGGCGCAGATCTCGCCCACGTGGTTGACCCGCATCAGCGCACCCACCGCCGCGCGCTGCCGGGGCTCGATGCCCTCGGCCAGGCTGCCCGCGGGATTGGGGCGGGTCGCGCGAACTGTGCCAGCCAGCGTGCGCAAGGCGTTGTCAAAGCGGGTGATGAATTGGTCGGTGGCGTTCATGGATGGGCAGAATATCGCATCGGCCGTTGTTACCGTTGCCGACCCCGTCGTTGTTGACAGACAACAGCCTCGGCTGATTTCCAGACCAAACCTTGGCATTCGGCAGAGTGGTCTGGTGCAATACGGTCAACTTCCGCTGCGGATGTTGGCCTGATCAGCCCCTCGACGGGCGACTTCCCCGATCGGGACCTCTTGTTCAACCTAGGAGATAGTCGCAATGAAAAAATCTCTGCTCGCCCTGGCCGTCATGACGGCATTTGCAGGCGCAGCTTTCGCTCAATCGTCGGTCACCATCGGCGGCAAGCTTGACCTTGCTATCGGCAAGAGGATCGCCTCGGCTGACAAGTCGATGTTCGACAGCCCGGGCAGCCGGCTGAACTTCGGTGGCTCTGAAGACCTGGGTGGCGGCATGCGCGCGGTCTTCGGTCTTGAGCACCGCTTCAATCCGGACGATGGCACCAGCGCCTCGGCAACCAACTTCTGGAACGGCTACTCGTGGGTCGGTCTGAGCGGCGGCTTCGGCACCGTTCGTCTGGGCCGCGACTACACGTCAGCGTTCATCTTGGTGCAGAACCAGATTGACCCGTTCAACGGCGACTCCGTCGCATCCCTGCGACCCATGATCCTGGCCACAGTTGCCAAGGTTCGTTTCGCCAACGGCGTCAAGTACTTCAACACCTTCGGCGGCCTGACCGCATCGTTTGACATGTCTGAAGGGGGCATGAACAACACCGGCGCGGCTGATGCTACGGTCAGGAATCGCCCCTGGTCCGGCGTTGTCTCCTACGCCGCAGGTCCGGTGTGGCTTGCTTTCGCGCACGAAAATCCGGGTGGCGTCAATGACAAGCTGACCACCCTGGGCGCACGCTTCACCATGGGTGCGGCCACGCTGCGCGCTGGTACCAGCATGGGCAAGAACAACAGTGACCAGAAGGTCAAGAGCTACCTGTTGGGCGCCAATGTGACCATGGGTGCCGGCAGCTTGCTGGTGGGTTACGCCACCCACTCGGTGGACGACAATTCAGCCAGCGAAACCAAGTCCAAGCGGTTCGGCATTGGTTACCACTACAACCTGTCCAAGCGCACCAAGATCTACGCCGACTTCGCCCGCGACAGCGTGCCGGCGACCGAAAAGACCGGCTACGACTTCGGCATCCAGCACAACTTCTGATCGATTCCGGTCTTCGGACCGGATCGTCATCGGGCCGCCTTCGAGGCGGCCTTTTTTCGTCTGCGCCTGACGTGCCGGGGCGCCCGCGGGCACGCTGCTGGATTGGCAGGTTTCAGATCAGATGTTCGCCCGCAAACAAGGCGCTGACGCCCTCGCGATCGCGGATGACGTGCACCTGTGTACCGTCCAGCATGATTTCTGCCGCACGCGGCCGCGTGTTGTAGTTGCTGGCCATGGTCATGCCATAGGCGCCGGCCGACAAGACCGCCAGAAAATCGCCCGGCCGCACCGCCAGCGCCCGGTCGTGACCCAACCAGTCGCCCGACTCACACACGGGGCCCACCACGTCCCAGATCATCGACGCGCCATCGTGCTGCACACAGGGCTCGATGGCCATCCAGGCCTGGTACATCGCCGGTCGCGCCAGGTCGTTCATGGCGGCATCCACGATGCAGAAGTTCTTGCTGCCGGCCTCGGCGCCGCCAGGCTTGAGAACCACAACCTCCGTCAGCAGCACACCCGCATTGCCCACCATCGAGCGGCCGGGCTCCAGCAGCAGTTCACGGTGGCCATGGCCGCGCTCGTCCAGGCGTTGCAGCAAGGCGGCCACCAGGGCTTCGGCCCGCGGTGGCTGCTCATCGGTGTAGGTGATCCCAAGGCCACCGCCGACATCCACATGGTGGATGCTGATGCCCGCGGCCTCCACGGCCTGCACCAGGTCGAGCACCCGGTCGAGCGCGTCGAGATAGGGTGCCGTCTGCGTGATTTGTGAGCCGATGTGGCAATCAATGCCCATCACCTGCAAGCCCGGCAGGCTGGCAGCCATCTGGTAAGCCGCCAGCGCCCGGCCATGGGCAATGCCGAACTTGTTGCCTTTGAGTCCCGTGGAGATGTAGGGGTGCGTGCCGGCATCCACGTCGGGATTGACACGCAGACTGACGGGCGCACGGCAGCCCATGGCCAGGGCTTCCAGATTGAGCGTGGTGAGTTCGCCTTCGCTTTCGACGTTGAAGCAGCGCACGCCAGCGGCCAGCGCCTGCCGCATCTCGACCCGCGTCTTGCCAACGCCCGAAAACACCACATGCGCCGGGTTGCCGCCGGCGGCCAGCACCCGCGCCAGTTCGCCACCCGAGACGATGTCGAAACCACAGCCCGCCTGGGCAAAGGTCTGCAGCACGGCCAGACTCGAATTGGCCTTCATGGCGTAACACACAAGGTGCGGCCGGCCTTTGAGCGCCTGTTGGTAGGCCAGGGCGGCACCTCGCATGGCGCTGCGGGAGTACACATACAGCGGTGTGCCAAAGCGCCGGCCCAGATCGGCCAGCGAGTGGCCCTCCAGCCGCAATTCGCCGTCCTCACGTGCCAGGAAGGGGGCGCCAGGCAGGCTCACCGCGCGCTCGCCGGGGCGCTTGCCGCCGGCGCGGGCGCCGCCGGCAAGGTCAGCGGGCCCTTTTGACCACAGGCTGCCAGCCACGGCGCGCACAGCCCCGCCACCAAGGTGGTGAGCAAGGTGCGGGCTAAACTTGATTGCAGAAGTTTTTGCATCCGAAGGATTTTATGAGCACCGCCCCCCAGGGTTCAGCACTCAGTGACGCCGATTACCGCCGCGAGACCGACGCGCTGCTGGCCCGCATCGAGGCAGCCACCGACCGCTGGCTGCAAGAAGACGTGATTGACATCGACACCCAGCGCACCGGCGGTCTTTTGGAGCTGAGTTTTACCGACAGCAGCAAGATCATCATCAACACCCAGCCGCCGCTACACGAGGTCTGGCTTGCCGCGCGCGGCGGGGGCTTTCATTACCGCTGGGTCGACGGCCATTGGCTCGACACCCGCGACGGCATCGATTTCCTGGTCGCGTTGTCAGAGCATGCCAGTGCGCAAGGTGGCAGGGCTCTGGTCTTTTGATCGATCTGCGCAGGGCGTTTGGAGCCGCTGGGGGCTGAAGCTGTCGGGGCTTCGGCGCAGGGCCTGACCCGAGAGCCTGCAGACTCTAACGACGGAACAGATCCAGGATGCCGCTGCGCTCGGATTCGGTGGTTGGCTGCGGAATCGCGTCTTCCAGACCCAGGCTGCTGACGCCAGCCCCATGGGCAAATTCGTCAAACAGCCAGTAGTTGCCGGTGTGCAGCACGCCCTCGGGCGGCAGCAGTTCTTGCACGGGCACCCCCTTGAGCGCCTGCTGCATGAGTTCTATCCAGACCGGCAGTGACAGACCGCCCCCGGTTTCCCGGTCGCCCAGCTTCCGGGGGTTGTCGTAACCGATCCAGACCACGGCGGTCAGCGTGGGGTGAAAGCCCGCAAACCAGGCGTCCATCGAGTCGTTGGTGGTACCGGTCTTGCCGTACAGATCGGGCCGTTTGAGGGTGGCTTGCGCGCGCGCTGCGGTACCGCTGCGCGCCACTTCCTGCAGCAGGGTGTTCATGACAAAGGCATTGCGCGCCGGCAATGAACGCATGGATTCATCCAGCACCGGGGGCTTGCTTTGCTGAAGCACCTTGCCCTTGCTGTCGGTGATGCGCTCGATGAGCGTGGGTTGCACGCGGTAGCCGCCGTTGGCAAACACGCTGTACGCGGTGGCCATCTGCATCGGCGTGACCGAGCCGGCACCCAGGGCCATGGTCAGGTAGGCCGGATGTTTGTCGCGATCAAAACCAAAATTCTCCAGCCACTCCTGGGCGAAATCCGTGCCGGTGGCCTTGAGCACGCGGATCGAGACCATGTTCTTGGATTTGGCCAGCGCCGTCTGCAAGGGCATGGCACCTTCGAACTTGCCGTCGTAGTTCTTCGGCTCCCAGGGCTGGCTGCCGGTGGCGCCCGCATCAAAGAACAGCGGTGCGTCGTTGACCACGGTGGCGGGCGTGAAGCCGCGCTCCAGGGCCGCCGAATAGATGAAGGGTTTGAAGCTGGAACCCGGTTGCCGCCAGGCCTGGGTCACATGGTTGAACTTGCTCTTGCCGAAGTCAAAGCCGCCCACGAGAGCGCGAATGGCGCCCGTGCGCGGATCCATAGCCACCACGGCACCTTCGACCTCCGGCATCTGGGTGAGCGCCCACTCGCCCTTGGCATTACGAAGCGCGCGCACCACGGCGCCGCGGCGAATCTGGATCTTCGGACCGGCCTTGTCCGAAAGGCCCGACGTCACGGGCTTCAGGCCGTCACCGATGACCGTGATGGTGTCGCCCGATTGCAGCATGGCAACAACCTTGCGCGGTGCCACCTCCAGCACGACGGCGGTCCGCAAGTCGTCGTTGTCAGGGTGTTCGGCCAGGGCTTCAGCGACCCGTGCGTCCAGCAGCGAGGGGTCGCCTGGCAGATCCACGTAGGCTTCCGGGCCCCGGTAGACCTGACGCAGCTCATAGTCCATCAAGCCCTTGCGCAGCGCCCGGTAGGCCACGATCTGTTCGGCTGCCTTCACGGTCAGCACCACATTCAAACCCCGTGTATAGGCTTCTTCGCCGTACTGCGCAAACACGAGCTGGCGCGCGGTTTCGGCCACGAACTCGGCATGGGCGGCGTTGTCGGCCTGCGTGCGGTAACGCAGGACCTGGCCCAGGGCCTCTTCATGCTGGGCCTCGGTGATGAAGCCCGTCTCGAACATGCGGTTGATGATGTAGCGCTGGCGCACCAGGGCTCGCCGCGGATTGGCGATCGGGTTGTAGGCCGAGGGTGCCTTGGGCAAGCCGGCCAGCATCGCGGCCTCAGCCACGGTCAGTTCCTGCAGTTTCTTGCCAAAGTAGATCTCGGCGGCAGCGGCAAAACCATTGGCCCGCTGCCCGAGAAAAATCTGGTTCATGTAGAGCTCAAGGATCTGGTCCTTGGACAGCAGGCTCTCTATCTTCAGGGCCAGCAAGACCTCGTAGATCTTGCGCGTGAACGTCTTTTCAGTCGAAAGGTAAAAGTTGCGCGCCACCTGCATCGTGATCGTCGACGCGCCCTGGCTGCGGGCGTCGCGCAAGTTCTCCAGCGCAGCCCGTGCGACACCTTTGTAGTCGACGCCGCCATGCTGGTAGAAACGTGCGTCTTCGGCGGCCAGCACCGCATCTTTCATGACCTGCGCAATGGCGCCAACCGGAACAAAGGTGCGCCGCTCCTCGCCAAACTCGGCGATCTGCACGCCATCGGCCGTGTACACCCTGAGTGGCAGCTTGGGCCGGTAATCGGTGAGGCTGCTGATCTCAGGCAGGTTGGGGTAGGCCACGGCCATGGCCAGACCGACCACGAAGATCAACGCCAGCAGCACCGACACCGACAGCCCGGCCAGCCACAAGGTGGTCTTGCCGAACATCTGCCGCAGTGCGTGGGCGCGCCCGTGTTTGGCAGGCGCAGAGGGCGAGACGGGCGCGGCAGCGGAGTCGGATGCGGTCATAGGCAGCCCCGCAAAGGGGCGGCCGGATTATAGGAAGACGCCGACGACCTTTCGTGCGCTGGCTGCCATGCGGCGCGCGGCCGCGGCCGTGACATTCTCCACAGTCGTTTCCCGGCACCGACCGATGACACCGATGGAGGGCTTGCGGGTTGTTTCAAATCCGTCACCCCGCGTGCCGCCGAGACAACGTACCCTCGGGGCCGATGGCGCTTTTTTCTTTGTCGCACAAGGGCTTTACTGCTAGCATTGAAGTAACTTCTTAACAAGCTCGGGTTTCGTATCGGGCGGTTTTCGCCGAATGATCGCGTGGCTGGGGAGTATCTAACTTGGGTTTTCTTGACGCATTGCTGGGCCGCAAACACCCGCCGATGATCGGGCTGGACATCAGCTCGTCAAGCGTAAAACTGGTCGAGCTCGATCAGACCGCCGGCGGCGAATTTGTCCTTGAACGGTTTGCATCAGAGCCCTTTGAGAAGGGCTGGATCACCGACGGCCAGATTGAAAAGTTCGACGAGGTCGCGGCTGCGGTCAAGCGCGTGCTCAGCAAGAGCGGCACCCGGACCAAACAAGTCGTGATGGCCATGCCCCAGTCGGCCGTCATCACCAAGAAGATCATGCTGCCGGCCGGTCTGCGCGAAGAAGAGATGGAGTTGCAGGTCGAGTCCGAGGCCAACCAGTACATCCCGTTTTCGTTGGACGAGGTGAGCCTGGATTTCTGCGTCATCGGCCCCAGCCCCACCTCGGCGGGCGACGTTGAAGTGCTGATCGCGGCCAGCCGCAAGGATCGGGTGCAGGATCGCCAGGGCCTGGCCGAGGCCGCGGGGCTCAAGCCGGCGGTACTCGACATCGAGTCACACGCCTCACGCCTGGCCATGAGCCGCGTGGTGGCGTCCTTGCCCAACGAAGGCCGCGACGCCCTGGTGGCACTTTTCGAGATCGGCGCCGACACCACCAGCCTGAAAGTGCTGCGCGACGATGAAATGCTGTACGACCGGGATCAGGCCTTCGGTGGCTCGCAGCTCACCCAGCTCATCTCGCGCCAGTACGGGTTTTCCTTCGAAGAAGCCGAGGCCAAGAAGCTCGCCGGCGATCTGCCCGAAGACTACGAAACCGCGATCCTGGGCCCCTTCGTTGACAGCCTCTCGCAAGAGATCGGCCGTGCGCTGCAGTACTTCTTCACCAGCACACCGCATCACAAGGTGCACTACGTGATGTTGGCCGGTGGCACCGCCACCCTGCCGGGGCTGAAAGAACGGGTCACCGATCTCACCGGCTTTGCCTCCAATGTGGTCAACCCGTTTGAAAACATGCAACTCGGCTCGGCCGTGCGCGAAAGCCGGGTGCGCCGCGAGGCCCCGTCTTACCTCACGGCCTGCGGGCTGGCGATGCGGAGGTTCCTGCAGTGATCCTGATCAACCTGCTGCCGCACCGCGAGGAAAAGCGGCTCCAGCGCAAGCGCACGTTTTTCCTCGGGCTGGGGGCTTGTGCCTTGCTGGGCGCGGTGGTGGCGGGGCTGTGGTACTCGGTGCTGCTGCAGATGACCTCGGCCCAAGAGTCGCGCAACAGCTACCTGTCAGCTGAAATCGCGCGCCTGGACATCCAGATCAAGGACATCGCCACGTTGCGCACCGAAATCGAGGCGCTCAAGGCACGCCAGAAGGCCGTTGAAGATCTGCAGACCGATCGCAACGTGCCCGTGCACCTGCTCGATGAACTGGTGCGCCAGACCCCCGAGGGCGTCTACCTGACCAGCATCAAACAAAACGCCCAGGTGGTGGCCGTGGTGGGCGTGGCGCAGACGAATGAGCGGGTAAGCGAATTCCTGCGCAACACGCTGTACAACTCACCGTGGCTGCACAAGCCCGAACTGGTGGAGATCAGGTCCATTGCGCAGACGGGCGCCAATCGCGAACAACGCCGCCTGTATGAGTTTTCGATGCGGGTGACGCTCAAGCGTCCCCAAACCGCCGCTCCTGCCGCTCCTGCCGCCGCTGCGGCGTCCGGCGCCAAGGCTTCTTGAGGCGATCATGGCCAAGGCATCCACCCTCAACTTTGAACTCAGCAGCTTCGTCGACCACGCAGCTTCGCAGTTCCGCAACCTCAATCCCAACGAGCCCGGCCAATGGCCGACGCTGCCCAAGATGGCGGCCTGGCTGGCTGCGGCGGGAATCGCCCTGGGCGCGGGCTGGTTCCTGGTTCTTTCATCGACGGCCGATGAACTGACGGCGGCGCGCGATAAAGAGCCCAAGCTCAAGGACACCTACCGCAACCGTTTGTCGCAGGCCGTCAACCTGAGCGAGTTGCGCAAGCAGAAACTGCAGGTCGAAGAGTACGTCACCCAGCTTGAAAAGCAGCTTCCGGGCAAGGCCGAAATGGATGCGCTGCTCTCGGACATCAACCAGGCAGGGCTGGGCCGCGGCCTGCAGTTTGAGCTATTCCGTCCGGGGCAGATCCAGGTCAAGGACTATTACGCCGAACTGCCCATCGCCATCCGCGTGAGCGGCCGTTACCACGACGTGGGCGCCTTTGCGGCCGACGTGGCCAACCTGTCGCGCATCGTGACACTGCAGAACCTGCAGATCACGCCCCAGCCCATCAAGGATGGTCCGCCCACGTTGTCGATGGAAGCCACCGCGCGCACCTACCGCTATCTTGACGCAGCCGAAATTGCAGAGCAGCGACAGGCTGCGGCCGCCAAGTCCGGCCCGGGGGCCAAGAAGTGAAGCGCATGCAAGTCCAATCGCTCAAGGGCGTCGCGGCGGCGGCGGTGATCCTGCTGCTGGCCAGTTGCAGTGCCGAGCACGAAGAGCTTCGCCTGTGGATGGAACAGCAGCGACGTGAGGTCAAGCCCAACGTCACCCCATTGCAGCCCCCCAAGAAATTCGACCCCCAACCCTATGGCTCGTTGCAGGCGGTTGATCCCTTCAGCCTGCAGAAGCTGACGGTCGCCCTCAAGCAAGAGGCGCGGCAGCCGAATTCGCTGTTTGCGGCTGAACTCAACCGCCGCAAGGAACCCTTGGAAGCACACCCCCTGGACAGCATGAGCATGGTTGGCAGTGTCAATAAACAAGGCCAGCCCTTTGCGCTGTTGCGCGTGGACAGCCTGCTTTACCAGGTCAAGGTGGGTGACTACCTGGGCCAGAACTACGGCCGCATCACCCGGATCGCCGAAACCGAGATTGCCATGCGTGAAATCGTGCAAGACGCCGCTGGCGAGTGGATCGAACGCCCCGCCACACTGCAGCTTCAGGAGAGGGCGCGATGAGGATCAATCAGGAGAACCCGACCATGTTCCACTGGCGAACAGCCCTGGCCGCGCTGGGCGTCACCGGGGCCGTCTTGCTGGCCCCTGCGGCCTGGGCGCAAAACGCGATCCGGTCGATCACCAGCAGCCAGCAGGCCGGGACCGACGTCGTGCGCATCGAGATGGCCGAGCCCCTGTCGGCGGTGCCCAATGGTTTTTCGGTGCAAGCGCCCCCGCGCATCGCCATCGACCTGCCCGGGGTCAGCAATGCCATCGGCCGCAACACCGTGGAACTGAACCAGGGCAACCTGCGCTCGGTGGCCGTGGCCCAGGCCGGTGACCGAACCCGCCTGGTGCTCAATCTGAAACAGGCCTCGGGCTACCGCGCCCAGGTACAGGGCAAGACCTTGTTGCTGGTGCTTGATGTGGCCGGGCCGGCCCAGGCGGCGGCCGAGCAACCGGCGCAGTTTGCGCCGGCGCAAAACGCGGTGTCGCAGGCTCTGCGCGATGTGGACTTCCGGCGCGGCCAGGACGGTGCTGGCCGTGTCATCGTCAACCTGCCCAGTACCCAGGTTGGCGTGGACATCCGTCAACAAGGACAGAGCCTGGTGGTGGAGTTCTTGCGCTCCACCTTGCCCGACAACTTGCGCCGCAAG
>JANNUE010000108.1:0-1556 GCA_031394895.1 Betaproteobacteria bacterium | reverse complement strand
CACCGCAGGAAAGCGAAGCCCTGTTTGCGGTGCTGGCGCAGATGGTGGCGCAGGGGCTGTCGATCATTTTCATCAGCCACAAGCTGGGCGAAGTGCTGCGTGTGTCGCATCGCATTGCGGTGCTGCGCGGCGGCAAATTGGTGGCACAGGCCCAAGCCAGCGACACCACGCAAAGTGAATTGGCGCAGTGGATGGTGGGTCATCAAATCCAGTCCCCCCAACGCCGCCCTGCCCGCCAAGTGGGCGAGGCTGTGTGTGTGCTGCATGAGGTCAGCACAGCGTCGGATCGCGAACGCCTGCAGCGGGTATCTTTGACGGTCAGGCGCGGTGAAATCGTGGCCATCGCCGGGGTTTCCGGGAACGGACAAGTGGCCTTGGCCGAACTGTTGTGCGGCACACGCCGGGCCAGCGCCGGACAGGTGAAATTCATGGGTCGCCCGCTGCCCACCAATCCGGCGCTTTTGGTGGCCAGCGGCGTGGCGCGCATTCCGGAAGACCGGCATGCCGTGGGCGTGGTGGGCGATTTGCCGGTATGGGAAAACGCGGTGTCCGAACGACTTCGCAGCCGCATCTTTTCACAATTTTCATGGGTGCGCCGCGCTGCCGCACGGGCCTATGCAGAGCGCGTTATCGCCGCCTTCGACGTGCGCGGTGCCGGAGCCACCGCGCCAGCGCGGGCACTGTCGGGCGGCAATATGCAAAAACTGATTCTCGGGCGCGCCTTGTTGCACCCCCATGTGCGCACTGACAACGGCGAAGCGACCACCCCAAAACTCATCATCGCGCACCAACCGACATGGGGCCTGGATATTGGCGCGGTCGATTATGTGCAATCGCAACTGATCGCGGCACGCGACGCCGGTGCAGCGGTGCTGCTGATCTCGGATGACCTGGACGAGGTACTGACCCTGGGCGACCGCGTGGCGGTGATGCATGGTGGCCAGATGAGCGAGGCACGCCCCGCTCTAGAGTGGAGCCGCGAGGCCATCGGCCTGGCCATGGCCGGACTGGAGCACGCATGAGACTGGAAAAACGCGGCCACAGCTCGCCTCTGGCACTGCTGCTCGCGCCGGTCGGCGCCGTGCTGTTCACGTTACTCATCAGCGCCCTGCTGGTGCGCTGGGCCGGCGCGCCAGTGGGACAAACCTATGCTCTGCTGCTGCAAGGCGGATTCGGCTCCACCTTTGCCTTCAGCGAAACGCTAACCCGCGCCATTCCCCTGATGCTGACCGGCCTGGCCGCCACCGTGGCCTTCAAGGCGCGGCTCTTCAACAGCGGGGCCGAGGGGCAACTCTACGTAGGCGCCCTGGCCGCCGTCGCAGTGGGCGGCCTGCATGGCGGCACCGGCTTTGACCTGCCACCGATGCTGCTGTTTGTATTGATGATGTTGGCCGCCGCCCTGGCGGGCGCTGTGTTGCTGCTCGGGCCTGCATTGATGAAGGCCCGGCTTGGGGTGGACGAGGTCGTCACCACCTTGCTGATGAACTTCATCGTCTTGCTGTTTGTCTCCATGATGCTGGACGGCCCGATGAAAGACCCGAGCGCCATGGGCTGGC
>JANNUE010000067.1:0-2802 GCA_031394895.1 Betaproteobacteria bacterium | reverse complement strand
CCAAATCATGGCGCGGCATGTCCTGTTTATGGACGAGCCCTTCCACCAACTGATGCCTGCTCAGCAACTCGACGACCTGCTGCAGTATCTCCTGCAGACTTTCCTGGATTTTGGTTGTTTCAATTTCCGACATGCCGTTGTCCCTTTTGGTGCCTGGGGTAGGGTGGGCACGTTTTTGTGCCCACGCGGAATAACTCCGCAGATCGCGTGAGCACAAAAATGTGCCCACCTACTCGGCTATTTTGTGGGGCAAGGAAAAATGGGTGTCGAACGATTCCGCCAAGACTGGCAGGATCACGCTTTAGCCCGTTTTTCCGCTGTTTTCCAGCGGAAAAACCGTCAAGGCCGAAGCGCGTTGAGGGGGTAACCGCTAGAACAAAAAGTTTGCTGCGAAACTGCTACAACTATGACTGTCCAAGGTGATGGACCTTTAAGTATGAAAACGCGTGAATTTTAATCGTCACCGGCTACTCCTGTCAATTTGGATGCCGCGAATCAGGGCGCTTGCACCTGGTTCATCCGCGCCAGGATAATGCCGGTTTTTCTTTCCAGACCACGGCTGCCGCGATGACTATCAAAATAGCGCGGATTCGGCACCATCGAGGCGAGTCTGGCTGATTGCTCGGCGGACAGAGTGGATGCGCTGGTTCTGTAGTAATGACGTGCTGCCGCTTCGGCGCCGAACACGCCATTACCCCATTCGATGACATTGAGGTAGATCTCCAGGATGCGGCGCTTGCTCATCATTTTTTCCAGCATCACCGTGATCACCGCCTCCTCGGCCTTGCGCCAGAATACCTTCCGGGAAGAGAGGAACAGGTTCTTGGCCAGCTGCTGGCTGATGGTGGAGCCGCCGGCGACGATTTTGCCTTTTTTCTGGTTCTTTTCGTAGGCCTTCTGGATTCCTTCCCAGTCGAAGCCTTCGTGGTCGAGGAATTTGGAGTCTTCGGCAGCGATCAGGGCGCGTTTGAGATTGTTGGAGATGCGGTTGTACGGCACCCACTGGTGGCGCAACTCGGCATCCGGTTTCTTGCTTTGTAGCACTTCCAACCGCTGTTCCATAAAGGCGCTGGTGGAGGGATTGTGGTCCACCCACCACCAGATGTGGGCGAATATCCACAGCTGGTAGAGCAGCACCACGGCAATCAACAGGGCAATGCCGCGCCACAGCCAGCGCCACAGGGTTTTCAGCATGGCCTCAAAAGCGTGATGACGGGTAGTGTTTGTGGCCGCACGCCGCGCCACAGGGAAAACGATTCCGCCGCCTGCTCGACCAGCATGCCGAGACCGTCAGCCAGATGAGCTGCGCCGTTATCCCGCGCGAACTGCAGGAAGGGGGTGAGGCCCTTGCCGTACATCATGTCGTAGGCCAGCGCCCCCGGCGCGAACACGCCCTGCGGCAAAGGGGGCAGGGCATCGCTCAGACTGCTGGAAGTGGCATTGATAACGACATCGAACAGGCTACCTGCCAGCCGCGCATAATCGCCACCCTCGACCTGTCCATAAGAGGCAAAGTGCCGCTCTAGCTCAACGGCCTTTTCCGGTGTGCGGTTGGCGATGACCAGCCGCTCCGGCTTCTGCAGCAACAAGGGAAGCAGCACGCCACGGGCCGCGCCGCCAGCGCCCATCAGCAGCACGTGCTTGCCCGCTAGGGAAATGCCCAGGTTTTCCAGAATATCCCGCGTCAGCCCGGCGCCATCGGTGTTGTCGCCGAGTATCGTGCCGTTCGGCTCGAACTTCAGGGTGTTTACCGCTTCCGCCAGGCGTGCGCGATCGGTCAGGGTGGTGGCCAGTTTCCAGGCTTCCTGCTTGAACGGCACCGTCACATTCAGCCCCTTGCCGCCTTCCGCCTGGAATTTTTTCACCGTGCCGGCAAAGTCTTCCAGTGGCGCCAGAATCGCAGCGTACGCCATATCCTGGTTCGTCTGGCGCGCAAACTCGGCGTGAATCAGCGGGGACTTGCTGTGGGCGATGGGGTTGCCGACAACGGCGTAACGATCGGTCATGAATGTTTCACATTTAAAAAGCTATTGAACCGCAGAGGACGCGGGGGACGCAGAGGAATTCAAATGCTTGAAGTAAAAAGCCGCGATCACCCAGCATGGCTTGGCAATGCTTTGCTTTTGCGAGTTGGACGACAAGCCGCCCATCCCTGCTTACCCCGTTTCCTCCGCGTCCTTTGCGGTGAATTGCAGTTATTAGATTTAAGTACGTCGAATTATAAGGCAAAAGCCCTCTGATTTGCGTATCATAACGTCCCGAATCCATTGCTTCTTAATCCGAATATTCCCGATGCCCCACCACCCTGCCAAACCGCACACCGAAACCCACACTGATCGGATCGGGCGCTTTCAAGCTGCGCAGAAAGTGACCTGGATCAGCGTCGCGGTGAACGTGGTGCTGACCGTGCTGCAGATCGTCGTTGGCCTGTTCGGAAAATCCCAGGCCCTGGTCGCCGACGGTTTGCATTCCCTGTCCGACCTGTTGTGCGATTTCCTGGTGCTGTTCGCCAATCGCCATGGCGCGCGCGACGCGGACGAGGAGCATCCCTACGGTCATGCCCGCATCGAAACCGCTACCACCCTGGCGCTCGGGCTGATTCTGCTCGGCGTCGGCGGCGCCCTGTTCTGGGGCGCAGCGATGCGTCTGCAAGACCCCGCTGCGCTGCAAAAAGTCCACGTCGCCACGCTGTGGATCGGCATCCTGACCCTGGTCGGCAAGGAAGCGCTGTTCCGCTACATGCTGCATGTCGCGCGCAAGCTGCGCTCGCAGATGCTCGAAGCCAATGCCTGGCATGCCCGC
>JANNUE010000029.1:0-2607 GCA_031394895.1 Betaproteobacteria bacterium | reverse complement strand
TACATCGTCAAGGTGCCTTACTGCCTGCGCGTCAGCGAAGAAATCAAGATCTACGAGAAGCTGCTGAAAGGCTCGTCGCTGGCGGCCGCCACCTGCGCGCCGGGCACGCTGAAGATGATGAGCCAGTTCGGCATCCTGACGCGCCTGAAGGAGCCGGAAAACTCGAGCCTGTACTCCAAGATGCTGGTCTACGACGGCGAGAACCTGAAAGACACCGACCCGCGCGCCAAGAGCTACCAGGAGTACCGCGACTACGCCGGCGTGGATGAAGGCATGAGCGGTATCAGCACCCGATTCGCCTACAAGATCATCAGCAAGGTCTTCAACTTCGACAGTGCCGAGATCGCCGCCAACCCCGTGCATCTGATGTACGTGCTGGAGCAGCAGATCGAGCGTGAACAGTTTGCCAAGGAGACCGAGGACAAGTTCGTCGGTTTCATCAAGGAACTGCTGGCGCCGCGTTATGCCGAGTTCATCGGCAAGGAAATCCAGACCGCCTACCTGGAGAGTTATTCCGAGTACGGCCAGAACATCTTTGACCGATATGTCACCTACGCCGACTACTGGATCCAGGATCACGAATACCGCGACACCGACACCGGCGAGGTCTTTGACCGCGGCTCGCTCAACGCCGAACTCGAGAAGATCGAAAAACCCGCCGGCATTGCCAACCCGAAGGACTTTCGCAACGAGATCGTCAACTTCGTGCTGCGCGCCCGCGCCAACAACGCCGGCAACAACCCGGTGTGGACGAGCTACGAAAAACTGCGCACGGTGATCGAGAAGAAGATGTTCAGCAACACCGAAGAGCTGCTGCCCGTGATCAGCTTCAACGCCAAGGCCAGCGCCGACGAAGCCAAGAAACACGAAGACTTCGTCACCCGCATGGTGGCCAAGGGCTACACGCAAAAGCAGGTGCGGCTGCTGTGCGAGTGGTACTTGCGCGTCAGGAAGAGCAGCTGATGCTTGATGCCCAGCGCCCGCTTGCGCGTGGCTGCGGCAGGCCTGGCGACGGCGGCTTGGACGCGCCCGCGGCGGCGCGCAGGAGCACCTGATGCAGCAGATCATCGATCGCCGCCTGGCGGGCAAGAACAAGTCCATCGGCAACCGCGAGCGTTTCCTGCGCCGCCACAAAGAGCAGATCCGCGAGGCCGTCAAGCGCGCCATCGACGGCCGTGGCATCCGCGACATCGAGCGCGGTGAAGACATCCACATCCCCAAGAAAGACCTGAACGAACCCGTCTTCGGGCACGGCACGGGTGGCGTGCGCGACACCGTACACCCGGGCAACAAGGACTACGTGCGCGGTGACCGCATCGATCGGCCCAAGGGGGGCTCGGGTGGCCAGGGTGCGGGCAAGGGGCAAGCCGGCGACCAGGGCGAAGGCGAAGACGACTTCGTCTTTGCCCTCACCAAGGAAGAATTCATGCAGGTCTTCTTTGAAGACCTGGCCCTGCCCCATCTGGTGCGCAACCAGCTGGCCGAAGTGCCCGAATGGAAGAGCCAGCGCGCCGGCTTTTCCAGTGACGGCACGCCCAACAACCTGCATGTGATCCGCAGCATGCGCGGTGCCCTGGGTCGGCGCATCGCCCTGGGTGCGGCGCCGCGGCGCGAACTGCGGGAGCTGGAAGAAGAACTCGTTCAAAACCAGGCCGCGCTGCAGCCCGGTGATGTGCTGGCCGAGGCCGCCCTCAAGGACCTGCTGCTGCGCATCCAGGCGCTGCGCGTGCGCGTCGCGCGCATCCCCTACCTCGACCCCATCGATCTGCGTTATCGCAACCGCGTCCGTGTGCCCGTGCCCACCAGCAAGGCAGTCATGTTTTGCCTGATGGATGTGTCGGGCTCGATGGACGAAAGCCGCAAGGAACTGAGCAAGCGTTTCTTCATCCTGCTGTACCTCTTCTTGACGCGGCACTATGAAAAGATCGATCTCGTCTTCATCCGCCACCACACGCAGGCGGCCGAGGTGGATGAGGAAAACTTCTTCCATGCCCGCGAAACCGGCGGCACCGTGGTCAGCAGCGCGCTGGTGCTGATGGAAGAAATCATCAAGGCCCGTTATTCGCCGGCTGAATGGAACATCTACGGCGCCCAGGCCAGCGACGGCGACAACTGGCACCACGACAGCGGCCGCTGCCGTGAGCTGCTCAGCGACAAGTTGCTGCCGCTGGTGCGCTACTTTGCCTACGTGCAGGTGGCCGAGGAAGAGCAGAACCTGTGGCAGGAATACACCCAGATCGCCGAGATCCACAAACACTTTGCGATGCGCAAAGCCGTCGAAGCCGCGCAGATCTACCCGGTTTTTCGCGACCTGTTCAAGAAGGCCGGGGCGAAGACCGCATGAAGGCCACCGCATGAAGATAAAGCCCTTGGCGATGGAGCAGCCAGTGCCGCTGGCCGAGCGCCCCGGCTCGCCGTTGCCGGCGCCCAGCGACTGGAGCTTCGAGCTCATCGAGCAGTACCACCGCGTCATCCGTGCGACGGCCGATCGCTTCGGGCTGGACACCTACCCCAATCAGTTGGAGATCATCACTGCCGAGCAGATGATGGACGCTTACGCCAGCGTGGGCATGCCGGTGAACTACCGCCACTGGAGCTACGGCAAGG
>JANNUE010000009.1:0-1946 GCA_031394895.1 Betaproteobacteria bacterium | reverse complement strand
ACCCTGATCGGCGGCACCGGCGGACTCGCCGCCTGGATCATGGTCTGGGGCGCGCTGCAGATTTTCAATCGTCAGCTGGGCGCACTGGCGGAGCTCTATGGCATACCGTTGGCGCTGACCCATCTCAGCCCCACGGACAGTGCCTATACCCTGCTGTTTGCAGCATGGCTGGGCTGGTTTGGCGCCTGGCTCTCGGTACGCCGCCACCTGATTGCCTATGATCCTCAATAACCATTTGTTTTAATTAATATTTTTGACATCCACCCGGGGGAACTCCACGTCTCGTTTGGCACTCTCAGGCTTGGAGTGCTAAACTTGTGCCCATGAAAGATACAACCATGACTGCCTTTGCATTTCCCGTGCCGTCGGCCACCGGAAGTCTGGAGAGCTACATCCAGACGGTAAGCCGTTTCCCGCTGCTGACCCAGGAGCAGGAAACCGATTACGCCCGCCGCCTGCGCGATACCGACGACGTCGATGCGGCCCGCCATCTGGTGCTGTCGCACCTGCGGCTGGTGGTTTCCATTGCCCGCGGCTACGTCGGTTACGGCCTGCCGCAGGCCGATCTGATCCAGGAAGGCAATATCGGCCTGATGAAGGCGGTCAAGCGTTTCGACCCGGAACGCGGCGTACGCCTGGTGTCGTTTGCCATGCACTGGATCCGCGCCGAAATCCACGAATTCGTGCTGCGCAACTGGCGGCTGGTGAAAGTAGCCACCACCAAGGCGCAGCGCAAGCTGTTCTTCAATCTGCGCAGCATGAAGCCGGGTCTGGATACGCTGGGTGCCGCTGAAGTGCAGGCCATCGCCCGCACACTCGGCGTCAAACCCGAAGAGGTCGTCGAAATGGAAACGCGTCTCGGCGGCAAGGACATGGCGCTGGAACCCGCCGGCGACGACGAGCATGAACAGTTCTCCCCGATCGCCTATCTGGCGGCAGACAATGCCGAACCGGTGGCCGTGCTCGAAGCCGAGCAGAACGCCCGTCTGCGCGGCGCCGGATTGGAACAGGCGCTGGCGGGCCTTGATGCACGCAGCCGCCGCATCATCGAAGCGCGCTGGCTCAATGAAAAACAGTCCGCGACCCTGCATGATCTGGCCGCGGAATTCGGCGTGTCGGCGGAACGCATCCGTCAGATCGAAGCCAAGGCGCTCGGCAAAATGAAGTCGTTGATCGCCGCCACGGCCTGACCCGGACGCGAAAAGAACAAAAGCCCCGGCATCCGCCGGGGCTTTTTATTTCCGTCGCCGGATTTATTCCTGAATTTATTTCATCAGCAGGCGGATGTCGTGCAACAGCGCGGGCGCGCCGGCGCCATACGACGCGAACAACCGCAGCCGCCCCTGGCCATCCAGGATATAGGTGCCGGCTGAATGATCCATGGTGTACGCACCGCCCGGCAGGTTCTGCTGCTGAAAAAAAATCTTGAACTCTTTGGCGGTGGCGGCGATCTCCCCGGCGCTGCCGGTCAGGCCGAGGAACGACGGATGAAATGCAGGCACATAGCGTTTCAGCACGTCTGCCGTGTCGCGCGCCGGGTCCACCGTGACAAACAACACCTGCACGCGGCCGGCGTCGCTGCCCAGTTCCTTCATGACCGTGGCCATCTCGGCCAGCGTTGTCGGGCAGACATCGGGACAGTGCGTGAAACCGAAAAATACCGTGACCACCTTGCCTTTGAAATCGGCCAGCGTGCGGCGTTGGCCGTTGTGATCGGTCAGGGCCAGCATCTTGCCGAACGAGGCGCCGGTGACATCGGTCAGCCTGAAGCGCGGTGCGCCGGACTCGCCTGAGCAGCCCGCCGCCAGGATCAGCGCGGCAACCAGCAGCGCCGCCACGGAGTACCGCATCAATGACATATTTAGTTATCTTTCCCTAATTCACGACCGTGAATTAGGTCTGTTCTCACCCTCTCCCTTCGGGAGAGGGTTGGGGTGAGGGATTGA